>JBAUXH010000037.1:0-13877 GCA_049584155.1 Solirubrobacteraceae bacterium | reverse complement strand
GGCGGCTGATGCGCGCGGACGCGCTGTGGTGGGTGACACTGCTAACCGCGGGGATGGCGTGTATGGCCACATTCTTGGCCAAAGGCGGACTCAACCTCGAATCGATGACGAGTACGGAGATCGTGCTGACGCTCGTCTCCGGTGTGGCGGCGACGGCGGCAATCGTGCTGACGCCCGCCGCGCGATCGCTGCTGGAGGGACCGAAGTACGGACTGTGGCCGGTCGCGCTGCTGATCGCGTTCACCGCCCTGAGTGGCCTGTCGGTTGTGTGGTCGGTGCAACCGGACGTCAGTTGGCAGGACGCGGGACGACTGCTGGCCTACAGCGGCGTGTTCGGCGCGGCGGTCGCGCTCGTGCGTCTGGGCCCCGACCGCTGGCCGGCAATCCTCGGAGGGCTGACGCTGGCGGCGACGGTCGTGTGTGGGTACGCGCTGGCGACGAAGGTGTTCCCGGGCAGGCTCGCACCGGCGGTCACCTATGCGCGACTGGAGGAACCGTACGGCTACTGGAACGCGATCGGCCTGACCGCCGCGATGGGCGTGATCGGCTGCCTGTGGCTGGGCGCGCGCCGCTCCGGGCACGCGCTGCTGAGCGCGCTCGCGTACCCCGCGATGGGGATCATGGGCGTGACGCTGATGCTCGCCTACTCCCGCGGCGCGCTGGCGGCGGTGGCTATAGGCGTGGTGCTGTGGCTATGCATCGTGCCCCTGCGTCTGCGCGGCGCGGCAGTACTGATCGTCGGCGGGCTCGGCGCCACGGCGGTCGTGGGCTGGGACTTCTCCCGACACGCGCTCACCACCGACAACATCCCCCTGGTGCAACGCGCCAGCGCCGGGCACCAACTGGGAGTGCTGCTGCTCGTGATGGTCCTGCTCCTGACCCTCGTGGGGATAACGATCGGGTTTCTCTGCAGCAGACGCCCGCTCTCACGCACGACGCGCACCCGCGCCGGGGCGATCCTGCTGGCGCTGATCGCGCTGGCACTCGTCGGCTTCGCGGGTGCACTGGCGCACAGTCATCGCGGCTTTACCGGGAGCATCACCCACACGGTCGACACGCTGACCAATCCGAACGCCAAGGTACCCCCGAACTCCCCGGGCCGATTGACGGCTGTGGCCAGCGTGCGTGCGCGCTACTGGAAGCAGGCGCTTGAGGTGTTCGACGCACACCCCGCCCTGGGCGCGGGCGCGGCGGGATACGAAACGGCGAGCCTGCGCTACCGCACGGTGCTGCTGGAAGTCAAACACGCGCACGGATTCGTCGTGCAAACGCTCGCCGACCTGGGCGCGATCGGACTGGCGCTCGCGCTCGCGCTGCTGCTGACGTGGATGGCCGCCGCGGGGCGGGCGACGCACCCGTTCAACCGCCGTTGGACGAGCTGGCGCGCCTGGCTAGAGATCCGCGCCGGCACACATCCAGGCTGGCGGCACGCGCCCCAGCCATATACCCCGGAGCGCATCGGCATGCTCAGCATGCTGTGTCTGGTGGTCGTATTCGGCGTGCATTCGCTCGTGGATTGGACGTGGTACGTGCCGGGCGACGCGTTCGTGGCGTTGCTGTGCGCCGGTTGGCTCGCCGGGCGCGGACCGCTGGACGCATACAGAAGCGACTCCACCACCACTCGCGAATGGTCTGCAATGACGACGACTCCCTCGAGCCTCGAGCCCGCGGCCAACGGGGTATCGGCATTGGCGTCGAACACACCCGCGGGAGCGCCCGCACCGGGGGAAGCGCCCGTTGCGTCGGGAACGCGTCAGTCGCGGACGCTGCGCGAGATCGGCCCGATGCGGATCGGGGTGGCCACGGCCGCGATGATCGCCGCGCTGCTGGCTGCCTGGTCGCAGTGGCAGCCACAGCGCTCGGTCGACGCTTCCCAGCAGGCGCTTACTTCGCTGAGCACGAACCCACACGGCGCTCTGGCCAAGGCACAGACTGCCGTCGCGCGCGATCCGCTATCGGCGCAGGCGCTGATCGTGCTCGCCGCCGTACAGCAGAGCGCGGGCGAGACCGCGCTGGCCAAGGCGACGCTGCAACGTGCGGTGCGCCTGCAACCGTCCAATCCACAGACGTGGCTGGCTTTGGCCCGACACGATCTCGCAAGCGAACCGGCGGTGGCGCTGAAGGAGCTGCAGGCGGTGATCTATCTGAACCCCGAGTCGATCGCCCCCGAAGCGATCGCCCCCCCATACGCCAACCCCGAATCGGTCGAAATCTATAACGACTACGTCCAGGCGCTGCGTGCATCCACGAACGCGAGCACCAACTCCTCTACCAGCGCGAGCGCACGGCACGGGCCAGCAGCAGTCGTCGCGCTCCGGGCGGACCGGCGGCGCCACGCACTGAGACTTCTTGGAAGCCGAACTCACCCAGCAACCGGGTGAGCGCAGCGCTGGTGTAGAACCGCAGATGATCGGCGCAGGGATCGAAGTGCGTCTCGAACGCCCGCGCCGACAGCGCCAGCCACAGCATCCGCAACCGTCCGTGGGCGGGTGTGCTCAACAGCAGACGCCCGCCGGGACGCAGTACACGCCGAACCTCAGACATCCAGCTGGCGGTGTCGGCGACGTGCTCGATCGTCTCCCCTGCCCATACCGCATCAAAGCTCGCGTCCTCGATCGGCCACGGTCCGTCGGCGTCGGTGAGCCGTAGATCCAATCCGGGGTCACGTTCGCGAGCGCGCAGCAGGGGGGTCTCGGCGACGTCGATACCCACGACATGTACACCGGCCCGAACAAGCTCGGAGGCGAACCGACCCTCACCGCAGCCGACGTCGAGCACGTGCTCTCCCGCGGATATCCGTTCCAGCAGAAAGCGCCTGCGCAGCGCGAACTCGGGCGGCTGTGCCCCGGCGGGCACATCCTCCCAGAGCGCCTCGTAGTAAGAGCGCGACGACATCTCCCTGCAACCTAAAGGAGTGAAAGATCGAGAGCCTTGCAGCGAAGCTGTCATCCCTGCACATAGCTGCGCTAACCATCTATGTTGCCTGGGTGCACCGTTCGGGGATGATGTGATCGCACCGACCGGCCAGACGCGATTCCGGCCGCGGGAGCCGGCGCACGGGTGAGGGTCGCGTTCGACAGTCGCCCTTCAGCCGACCCACGCGGCGTCGGACGGTATGCGCGCTGCCTGCTGCGTGCGCTGCGCGACACCGCGGGCGCACGCGGGGAGATCGTCGAGACCCACCGTCCGCGTCAGGTCTATGACGTGTATCACTCGCCATGGATGCAGGGCGCGATGCTGCGCAGCCCCTGTCCGATGATCGTGACTATCCACGACCTCGACGCACTCACCCGCCCTAGCGAGCGCCTGCGCGGCGGGGGGATGCACTTGCGCTTGCGCCATCTCGCGGTGCAGCGCGCAACCCATGTGATCGTTCCCACCGAGTTGCTCGCTCACGAAGCCATCGCCGAACTCGGATTCAAACGCGAGCACGTGGTCGTGATCCCAGAGGCACCCGATCCGACGGCCGATGCTGGCCAGCCCTCGCATGCTCTACCTGCGTGGACCTGGCAGGACGTCGGACGCGAGACTTGGCGAGTGTACGAAAGTGCTCTCGCGCAACCGGAGCGGTGCGTGGGCAGGCTCAGTAGGCCCCGCGCCGCGAGATCACCGCGGGAATAGTCTTCAGCAGGATCGTCATCGACCCCCCCGTCCTCAATATGCCCCGCGCCGGGAGATCACCGCAGGGATGGTCTTCAGCAGGATCGTCAGGTCGAGCGCCAGCGACCAGCGCTCGAGGTAGATGAAGTCCAGGTGCACGAGGTCATCGAAGTCGAGCTCCGAGCGCCCGGACACCTGCCACAGCCCGGTGATTCCGGGCAGCACGAGGTAGCGCTTGCGGTGCCATTCCTCGAGCATCTCGTAGTCGCGCTCGGGCAGCGGCCGCGGGCCCACGAGCGACATCTCACCGCGGATCACGTTCACCAGCTGGGGCAGCTCATCTAGCGAGAACCGCCGCAGCGTTCGTCCCACGCGTGTCAGGCGAGGATCATCGCGGATCTTGAACAGCGCCCCGGAGGCCTCATTCAGCTCGTCCAGGTCGGCCTGGTGCTGCTCAGCGTCGGTGTGCATCGTGCGGAACTTCAGGCACGCGAACGGCCGCTGGCCGATACCCCGGCGGGTGGAGCGGAACACCACCGGTCCACGCGAGGTGGCGCGCACGGCGAGCACGATCAGCGCCAGCAGTGGGCTGAGCACGATCAGCAAGAGGCTCGCCCCGATCAGGTCGAAGGTACGCTTGAGGGCGAAGTCGACGCCCTCGAACACGGGCGGTCCCAGCTCGAACAGCGGTACCCGCTGGCCGGGTACGAACTCGGCGCGGTGGATCAGGATCTCCATCGTCGACGGCGCGATCCGCACGCGCACGCCCTGCCGGTGACACTGATCGACCAGCTCGACCGCCTCGACCTGGGGAAAGTCCGAGTCGGCGATGATCACCTCGTCGATCCGCTCCGTTCCCAGCACACCGGCCAGATCGTCGAGCACGCCCAGCGAACGCAGGCCGGGCGCATCCAGAGGGTGCAGCGAGATGTAGCCGACGACCTCCAGCGGCGCGTGGTGCGCGCCCTCGCCGAGCGCATGTGCGACATCGGGGATATGCGTGCCCGTGCCGATGAGCATCGCCCGGCGCCTGTAGCCGGCAGCCCGCAACAGCACGCCCGTCAGCGACTCATACACGGCGCGCAGACTTGACACGTACAGCAGGGCGAACGCCAGCGAGCCGTAGAAGATGTAGAAGCTCGAGAACTGTTCGCCGCTGATCACCGCGAAGATCAGCGCGACGAAGGCGACCTGGAACAGGGCCGCGACGATGCGCGAGAGCCCCGGCCGCTGCGAGCGCGCCGCGTACAGCCCCGAGCGGGCGAACAGCAGCGCCGTCAGCAGGTAGGCGAACGGGACGAAGTGCCGCGTCTCTTCATACACGCGGGTCGCGTTGAGGCTGCCCAGCACCACTTCCTTGAGCACCAGCGCGGTGTATATCGCTAGCGCCACCCCCACAAAGTCGAGCGCCAGCAGCGACAGGACACGGCCGGCGCGGCGCGCGGTGTCCATACGCAGCAGCAACGACATCGCGGGTGGGCGCTTGCTGCGCATGTCGCGATTGGAGTGCTCCCGGCGCGCCGTGGTCTCCGACATCACCATCCGCGCCGTCGGTGCACCCGTCCTCGGTGGCTGCGGGCGCACGAATCTGGGCGGCCGGTCATGCGCCGGCGCGGACGGGCTGCGCGGGGTGGGCGGAGCGGACGTTCTCGTGGAACGTGGTCCCATCTCTCTGCTCACAACGCTTCAGACTCGCAGATGTAGCGGTCGGTTAGCGATTCGGGCTACTTCAGCGAGGGCCGTCGCCGACGAGCACCGCAGCGCCGGACTGCTCGATCGTGCGCGCAAGGCCCTCTCGCAGGGGAACCTCCGGAGACCAGTCGAGTAGCTCTTGAGCCAGGGTGATGTTGGGCCGGCGCTGCTTGGGGTCGTCGACCGGCAGCGCCTCGTGCACGATCTCCGAGCTCGAGGAGGTCAGCTCCTTGACAGTCTCAGCCAGTTCGAGCAGCGTGAACTCATCGGGGTTGCCGATGTTCACGGGGTCGTGATGCCCTGACTCGGCCAGCGCGATGATCCCCCTGATCAGATCGCTGACGTAGCAGAACGAGCGCGTCTGACTGCCGTCGCCGAACACCGTCAGCGGCCTATTCGCGAGCGCCTGGCGCAAGAACGTCGGGATCGCGCGACCATCGTGCGGGCGCATGCGCGCGCCGTAGGTGTTGAAGATCCGCACGATCGCCGTGTCCACACCCTGCTGGCGGTGGTAGGCCATCGTCAGCGCCTCGGCGTAGCGCTTGGCCTCGTCGTAGACCCCGCGCGGGCCGATCGGGTTGACGTGCCCCCAGTAGCTCTCCGACTGCGGATGCTCGAGCGGATCGCCGTACACCTCGCTGGTGGAGGCGATCAGAAAGCGTGCTCGGTGGGCCTTCGCCAGGCCGAGCGTGTGGTGCGTGCCATAGGAGCCGACCTTCAGCGTATGCAGCGGTAGACGCAGATAGTCGATCGGCGAGGCCGGCGAGGCGAGGTGGTAGACGTAGTCGATCGGCTCCTCGATGTGGTAGGGCTCGATGATGTCCACGCCCAGGTGCAGGAACCGCTCGGGGTCGCGGATGTGCTCGATGTTCCGCAGCGAGCCCGTCTCGAAGTTATCCACGCAGATCACCCGGTGCCCGCGCGCGAGCAGCTCGTCGCAGAGATGCGATCCGAGGAACCCGGCGCCGCCGGTGACCAGGCAGGTTGGCATGCGCGCAGGATAGCCGCGCCCGCGGCGTCGGCGCACCTCCGCGCACCGTGCTCGCGGCGTGGGTCCATATCATCTGGCCCATGTCCGCCACCGAAGAGCATCTGACAGTCGCGCCGATCGTCGGCCCCGACGATCCCCGCCGATTCACCGACTCGGGCATCGAGATCGCCGAGCTGTACACCGAGTCCGACCTGCCAGGGGATCTCGACCTGGGCGAGTCGGGCGAGTTCCCGTACACCCGCGGGGTGCATCGGGAGATGTATCGCAAGCAGACCTGGACGATGCGTCAGTACGCCGGCTATGCCTCCGCGCGGGAGTCGAACGAGCGCTACCGCTACCTGCTCTCGAAGGGCTCAACCGGCCTGTCGATGGCCTTCGATCTGCCGACGCAGCTGGGCCTGGACTCCGATGATCCGCGCTGCCTTGGCGAGGTCGGGCGCACGGGCGTGGCGATCGACACGATCGATGACATGCGCACCGCGTTCGAGGGCATCCCGCTCGATCAGGTTTCCACGTCGATGACGATCAACGCACCCGCTGCCTGTCTGCTGCTGCTGTACGAGCTCGTCGGCGAGGAGCAGGGCGTGCCGAGCGAGAAGCTGCGCGGCACGACGCAGAATGATGTGCTCAAGGAGTACATCGCGCGCGGTAACTACATCTATCCGCCCGTGCCCACGATGCGACTGACGACCGACCTGTTCGCGTACTGCCACGAGCACGTGCCGCGCTGGAACACGATCTCGATCTCCGGCTATCACTTCCGCGAGAAGGGCTGCTCGGCCGTGCAGGAGGTCGCGTTCACGCTGTGCTCAGGGATCGCATACGTGACGGCGGCGATCGAGAAGGGTCTCGACGTCGACGAGTTCGCGCCGCGGCTGGCGTTCTTCTTCAACGGCCACAACAACGTTTTTCAGGAGGTCGCAAAGTTCCGCGCCGCGCGACGCATGTGGGCGCACATCATGCGCGAGCGCTTCGGCGCGACGAACCCGAAGGCGACGATGCTGCGCTTCCACACCCAGACCGGCGGCGTCACGCTGACCGCGCAGCAGCCCGAGAACAACATCGTGCGCGTCGCCCTTCAGGGGTTCGCGGCGGTCTGCGGCGGTACCCAGTCGCTGCACACCAACGGCTTCGACGAGGCGCTCGCGCTGCCGACCGAGCATGCGGCGAAGATCGCGCTGCGCACGCAGCAGATTCTCGCGAACGAGTCCGGCGCAGCCGACACCGTCGACCCGTTCGCGGGCTCCTACTACGTCGAGTCGCTCACCGACGAGCTCGAACTGCGCGCGCGCGAGCTGATCGAGAAGGTCGACGCGCTCGGCGGCTCGGTCAATGCGATCGAGTTCATCACCGGCGAGATCGACGAGTCGGCCTGGGGCTACCAGGAGCGCTACCGCATCGGCCAGGACATCGTCGTCGGCGTGAACGCCTTCCAGGAGGAGGACCTCGAGGTGCCCGACCTGCTGCGCGTCGATCCAGAGTCAGAGCGCGAACAGGTCGGACGGCTGAGCGAGTTCAAGGCCAACCGCGAGCAGGATCTCGTGCAGCGGCGCCTGGAGGAGCTGCGCGAGGTGGCGCGCGGAACGGAGAACCTGCTCCCAGCGATCCGCCAGGCGCTCAAGGACCGCTGCTCACTGGGCGAGGTCTGCGGCGCGATGCGCGACGTGTTCGGGCGCTACACCCCCACCTTCTAATAGGCTGCGCGCGTGCTCGTAGCCGTCACGTTCTACGAAGTCGTCCTCGCCCTGCACATCATCGCCGTCGTCTTCGCGTTCGGTGCAACCTTCGCCTATCCCGTGCTGCTTGGCGCAGTCACCAAGGCCGACCCACGCGCGCTGCCCGCGCTGTATCGGGGGCTGCATGCGATCAGCCAGAGGGTGATCATGCCGGGGGTCGCCGCGATCGTCGTGTTCGGCATCTACCTCGCCTCACACCTGCACCTGTGGGATGCCTTCTTCGTGCAGTGGGGGATCGGCGTGGCGGTCGTTATCGGCGCGGTCGAGGGCATGTATCTGGGACCGCGCGAGAAGCGCCTGATCGAGGCCGCCGATCGGGACGTCGCGGCGGCCGGCGGGAACGAGGTGACGTTCGGCGCCGAGCACGACTCGCTCGTGCGTCAGGTCGGCGGGGTCGGTGCGCTGATGGATCTGCTCGTGGTGATCACGATCTTCTTCATGGTCGCCCACACGGGCGCCTAGACGCGCGCCGGGCGGCGCAAAATGCCGAGTGCTACCTGCACGACTAGGCGGAACTCCTGGGCGGTTCTCATTGTCGTGTACGACATGAATTCGGCTACCCTGAAATCGCTATGAGCGAGGACTATCGGATAGCGGTCGTGGGTGCCACCGGGCAGGTCGGCACACTGATGCTGACATTGCTGCGCGAGCGCGAGTTCCCGGCGCGGGAGATCGTCCCGTTCGCCTCCGCGCGCTCGGTCGGACGCGAGCTCGAGGGCGGCCTGGTCGTGCGGGGCCTCAACGAGGAGTCGATCCAGGGGTTCGACCTCGCGCTGTTCTCCGCTGGCGGCGCCACCTCGGGCGAGTGGGCGCCACGGTTCGCCGACGCGGGAGCGGTCGTGATCGACAACTCCTCGCGCTGGCGCATGCACGAGGACGTGCCGCTCATCGTCAGTGAGGTCAATCCCGACGCGCTCGCCGAGCATCGCGGCATCGTCGCCAACCCGAACTGCTCGACGATGCAGATGGTCGTCGCACTCGCGCCGCTGCACCGCGAGGCGCAGATCGAGCGCCTGGTGATCAGCACCTACCAGGCGGTCTCGGGTACCGGCAAGCGCGCGGTGGACGAGCTCCTGGATCAGTCGCACGCGCTCCTGCACGAGCGCGATATCTCCCCCCCCGAGACCTACGCCCATCAGATCGCCTTCAACGCCCTCCCCCACGCCGGCTCGTTCGCCGCCGGTGAGGACCACACCGACGAGGAGCGCAAGCTGATCAACGAGACGCGCAAGATCCTCGGCGACGCGCACATCGCGATCTCGGCGACCTGCGTGCGCGTGCCCGTCCTCAATGGCCACTCCGAGGCCGTCAATGTACAAATGAGCCGCGAGCTCTCCCCCGAGCGCGCCCGTGAGCTGCTGAACGCGGCACCTGGCGTAAGTGTGCTCGACGACCCGTCGGCGGCGCTGTACCCACTGGCGATCGACGCCTCCGGCCAGGACGAGGTGTTCGTGGGTCGCATCCGCCGCGACCCCGGCCACGAGCGCGCCCTGGATCTGTGGATCGTCGCCGACAACCTGCGCAAGGGCGCCGCGCTGAACGCTGTGCAGCTAGCGGAGCTGTTGCACGAGCGCCATCTCATAGCTCCGCGCACAACTCCCGCCCCGGCGTAGGCATCCCTACGGCCTCAGGAGGAGTCGAGCCGGATCGCGCGAACAACGGGGGCGATGAGCGTCTCCTCGGAGGTGCAACGCACCCTCGTCAAGTCCCCGCCCGAGCTGTGGGCGGAGCTGAGTGACCCAGCCACCCTGGCTCGTCATCTCGGTGAGCTGGGCGAGATCCAGATCGTGCGGACAGAGCCCGACCGGGCCGTCGACTGGGAGGCGGCGGCAACGGACGGCGCCCAGGCCAGCGGCCGCGTCGAGATCGAACCCTCTGGATGGGGCACAAAGGTGACGCTCTCGGCGAGCCGGATGGTCGTTGAGCCGGCGCTCGAGCCAGGGCCCGAGCCAGAGGTAGCGCTCGAGGCAGAGACGGAGGCAGAGGTCGCGCTCGAGGCAGAGGCAGAGCCAGAGGTCGCGCTCGAGGCAAAGGCAGAGCCAGAGGTCGCGCTCGAGGCAGAGACAGAGGCCGTCGAGGTCATAGCGGAGCCGGAACCTGAGCCGCAGATCATCGAGCCCGAGCCACGCCAGGGGTTCTTTGCTCGGTTTTTCCGGCGCCGCAGACAGCGTGATCCCGAGCCCGAGCCCGAGCCGATTATTGAGCCTGAGCCGACTGCCGAACCCGAGCCGGAGCCGGCCGCGGCGACAGAGATCGATGAGCCGAAGAGCGAGGAGAGCTCCCCCGAGCCCGACATCTCGGCGGAGCTGGCCGAGCTCGAGGAGCAGACCACGGCCGTGCTCACCGGAGTGCTCGACCGCCTCGGCGCGGCGCATCACCGGCCGTTCTCGCGGTCCTGAGACGGTCCCGAGGACCGCCCGGGCGCGTGCCCCCGGATAACATCCCGCGCCGATGACCGCGAGCTCCCACGACCGCCAGACCGACGCCGCGCTGCTGGCTACCTCACGTAGCGGCCACAAGCGTGAGCCCCGCCAGAAGGCGCCGGAGACCTATGAGGAGAAGCTCGCCCAGCTGCAGGAGCTGCGCGAGGCAGCGATCCACTCTTCTCCGGAGGCCGAGGAGAAGCAGCACGCACGCGGCAAGTACACCGCCCGCGAGCGCGTCGAGAAGCTACTCGACCCGGGCTCCTTTCAGGAGCTCGACACGTTCGTGCGCCACCGCACGTATGACTTCGACATGCAGAAGAACCGGCCCTGGGGAGACGCGGTGGTGACCGGCCACGGCACGATCGACGGGCGCACCGTGTGCGTCTTCAGCCAGGACTTCACCGTCTTCGGCGGCTCCCTCGGCGAGGTGATGGGCGAGAAGATGTGCAAGATCATGGACCTGGCGGCGAAGATCGGCTGCCCGGTGATCGGCATCAACGACTCGGGCGGCGCGCGGATCCAGGAGGGCGTCGTCTCGCTCGGCGCCTACGGCGATGTGTTCGTACGCAACGTCAAGTGCTCCGGCGTGATCCCGCAGATCAGCCTGATCATGGGGCCGTGCGCGGGCGGCGCCGTGTACTCGCCGGCGATCACCGACTTCATCTTCATGGTGAAGGAGACCTCGCACATGTTCATCACCGGACCCGACGTGATCAAGACGGTCACTGGTGAGGAGGTCGGGTTCGAGGAGCTGGGCGGCGCGATGTCGCACAACACCAAGTCGGGCGTCGCCCACTTCGCCTCCGAGGACGAGGACGCCTGCCTGGAGGACTGCCGCTATCTCATCAGCTTCCTCCCGCAGAACAACCTGCAGACCGTACCGCGCGTGCAGCCCACCGACGACCCGTTGCGGATGGACCCCGAGCTCGACCACGTCGTCCCGGACAACCCCAACAAGCCCTATGACATGCGCAATGTCGTGCGCCTGATCGTCGACGACGGTGAGTTCTTCGAGGTCCATGAGCACCACGCCAAGAACATCATCTGCGGGTTCGCGCGACTGGACGGCCTAGCCGTCGGCCTCGTGGGCAACCAGCCGAATCACATGGCCGGCGTGCTGGACATCGACGCCTCGGCGAAGGCCGCCCGCTTCGTGCGCACCTGCGATGCCTTCAACATCCCCTTGATCACATTCACCGACGTGCCCGGCTTCCTGCCCGGCACCGCGCAGGAGTGGGGTGGGATCATCCGCCACGGAGCGAAGCTGCTGTACGCGTTCACTGAGGCGACCGTGCCGAAGATCACCGTGATCACGCGCAAGGCCTACGGCGGCGCCTACGACGTGATGGCCTCCAAGCACCTGCTCGCCGACTTCAACTTCGCCTGGCCGACCGCCGAGGTCGCCGTGATGGGTCCGGAGGGCGCGGTCAACATCATCTACCGGCGCGACCTCGCCGGTAGTCCGACTCCCGAGGAGCGCCGCGCGAAGCTGATGGAGGACTACAAGGCCCGCTTCGCCAACCCCTACACCGCCGCCGAGCGCGGATACATCGACGATGTGATCGTCCCCCACGAGACGCGCCCACGACTGATCGCGGCGCTGCATACGCTGCAATCAAAGCGCGAACCCGGCCCGCACCGCAAGCACGGCAACATCCCGCTCTGAGGACCGCCCGTCAGCGTTTGCGCCCGGCGCGCTCGCCGAGCAGCAGCCACCACGGATAGGTCACGAACAGCAGTGCCGAGATCAGGTGGGTGCGGCGGGAGGCACGAGCGGGATCGAACCTGAACACACCGGAGTTGAGCATCCAATCACGCCCACTTGAGGCGCGGCAGGCCTTCCAGATCGGTCGGGTCCATGGACGATCGAGATACAGCGAGATGCTCGTCACCAGAAACGCGCCGGCGGTCGCCGTATGCACGGCTCGCGCAAGCGGCGCGTCCTCGTCGGGCATCAGCCGCCCGTAGGCGCGGCCGGTCGCATACAGCCAGGGTGGGTCGATCAGGAATGACATGGGGTTCTCCTCTCAGGTCGAGATCGGGATTGCGCTCGGCGCCGGCGACTGTCGTGGCACCGCCCGGCCGAGCAGCTGAAAAGCCAGGCGTGTCGCGAGCGCCATGATCGTCATCTGCGGGTTCACGCCGAGTGAGCTGGGCACGACCGAGCCGTCGGCCACATGCACGCCGCGGACGCCGTGAAGCTGGAGATCGCCGTCGACCACGCCGTGCCGCGGGCGCGCATCGGCGCGGGCGGTGCCGAGCGGATGGAACGCCATCAGTTTGAGGTCGCGCGCTCGCGCGCGCTCGGGCTCCAGACCAGGCGCCAGCGGCAGATAGACCTCGCGTGCCCCGGCCGCCTGGAAAAGGTCGCGCAGGCGCGCCAGCCCTGCGCGGAAGCGAGTCACGTCGGCCTCGACGAGGTCGTAGCGGATCACCGGGCGACCGGCGATCGAATGCACCGAGCCGCGCGAGGAGTCGCTGACCATCAGCCCGAACTGGGCCAGGTGGCGGTAGTCGGCCATCGCCTCGGCGTGACGCGCGCCGCTTAGCGGCAGCGACATCGCCACGTAGGAGGGTGGACCGGCGACCCCCTCGAACATGATCCCCTGCTCGGCGAACTCGTCGATGTAGAAGCTCTGCGGCACGCCTCGGGCCATATCGACGATCTCCTCCATGCGCGCAAACGCCGCCGTGGCGGGGTGCAGCGCGAGGTTGCGTCCGAGCTGTCCCGACGCGCCCCCCAGACCGCTGCGATGCAGGAGCAGCGGCGTGTGGATCGTGCCCGCCGCGACGATCACCTCGGGGGCGTTCACGAGCATGCGGCCGCCGTTTTGCAGCTCGACCTCGACTCCCCGTGCCCGGCCGGCCGTGACCAGCACGCGGCGGACATCGGCGCCGGTGAGGACCTTCGCGCCCGCATCCTGGGCGCGGGGGACATAGGTGATGCCGGTGTGCTGCTTGGCCGAAGTGGGACAGCCAAACGCACATACGCCCGAGCCCACGCAGCCCCGCGCATTGCGACGCAGGTAGCCGTGCGACCAGCCCAGTGCCTGCGCTCCTCGGCGGGCGACGGCGGCGTTCGCGCCGGCCAGCTCGGGGGTGACCTCGGTCACGGACAGCGCCCGTTCCACGCGCGCGAAGCAGGGATCGAGCAGGTCGACGCTCAGCTCGCGCAAGCCATACTCACGCTGCCAGCGCTCGAGCACAGCCGGCGGCGTGCGAAAGCAGGTGCCGGAGTTCACGAGCGTCGTGCCGCCAAGACCGCTGCCGAGCGGCAACAGGATCGGCGGCGAGCCGAGCGTCATCCCCTGGCCTCCGTCGCGATACAGGCGCGCCATCATCTCGACCGGGCGCGCCGAGAAGTCGTCGGCGTCGTGACGGGGCCCTTGCTCCAACACCACCACCCGGGCCCCACCCTCGGCCAGCTCGGCC
>JBAUXH010000036.1:0-6967 GCA_049584155.1 Solirubrobacteraceae bacterium | reverse complement strand
CCGCGGCGATCGGCTGCACGTGCGTGGCGCGCAGCGCCGGGCGCAGCGCCGCGAGCGCGGTGATCAGCACGCCGACGGCGATCGAGACGACGATCGTGCGCGTCGCGAAGACCGTGCTCGCCTGCGGCAGGTCGATGCCGAAGGAGACGAACAGCGAGTTCAGGCCCTTGGCGAGCCCCAGGCCGAGGAACAGCCCGACTACCGATGCGAGCAGCCCGATCACGAGCGCTTCGAGCAGCACCGAGCGCAGCACCTGGCGACGGGTCGCCCCGAGCGTGCGCAGCGTCGCCAGTTCACGCGTGCGCTGGGCGATCGTGATCGAGAGCGTGTTCGCGATCACGAACGCCCCCACGAACAGCGCGACACCCGCGAATGCCAGCAGGAAGTCCTGGATGATGTTCAGGAACCCGTTCGTATTGCTCGTCGCGTGTTCGGCTTCCGCTTCGCCCGTGCGCGCCTGCGCGCTCGCCGGCAGGATCGCGCTGACTTCGCGCTCGACCTGCTTCGGCGTGTATCCGGGCCTGTCCGCGATCGAGATCGAGTCCAGGCGGCCCACCTTGCCGAACAGCCGCTGGGCGACGGAGAAGTCGAAGATCGCCATCGTCGCGCCACCGAGCGAGGACACGCCGCCGATCTTCGCGATGCCCGCGATCCTCATCCGCTGCGCGGCGCCGCGCGCGATCACGCCGATCGACTGACCCACCGCATAGTGCTTGGTTTCGGCCGTGTTCGCGTCGATCGCCACTTCGCCGGGGCCCGCCGGCCACGTGCCGGCGACGAGCGCCAGCGGGTTGAAGCGCTGGTTGCCGTGCGCGTGCACGCTGAACGCGAGACCGGGAGCGCCGCCGCTCGATATCACCTTGCCGTTGCGCCCCACCAGCTGGGCCGTGTCGGAGATGCCCCCCTGCGCTTCCTTGACCCCGGACAGGACACGCACGCTCGCGAGCAGCGATTCGGGGATCGAGGGCGTCGTCCTCGCTTCGCCGCCCCGTTCGTCGCCGCCGATCGCGCTCTTGCCAGTGACGACGACGTCGGTGTGCTTGTAGACCTGCGTGAACACCGTCCCGAACGCCGATTTGATCGTGTCGGTGAGGATGTACGTGCCGCTGATCATCGCCACGCCGAGCACGATCGCCAACGCGGTCAGCGCTGCCCGGAGCTTGCGCCGCGCGAGGCCTTTGAGCGCGACCGCGATCACGTGGACAGACCGCCCAGCACCGCGATCACGCCGACAGTTCGCCCATCACGGCCAGCACCTCGGCGGAACTCGCACCGCTGAGTTCCTTCACGATCAGCCCGTCGGCGATGAACAGGATGCGATCGGCGATCGCGGCGGCGCGCGGATCGTGGGTCACCATCACCGTCGTCTGACCGTAGGCGTCGACCGAGGCGCGCATCAGCTCGAGGATCTCCCCGCCGGTCTTGGAGTCGAGGTTGCCGGTCGGCTCGTCGGCGAGCAGGATCGTCGGCCGCGTGATGAGCGCGCGGGCGATCGCCACGCGCTGCTGCTCGCCTCCGGAGAGCTCGGACGGGCGGTGGTCGCGGCGCGCCCCCAGGCCAACCTTCGTGACGAGCTCGTCGACCCACGCCTGATCCGGGCGCTCGCCGGCGATCGAGAGCGGCAGCAGGATGTTCTCCTGTGTGTCGAGCATCGGCAGCAGGTTGAAGAACTGGAAGATGAAGCCGATGTGCTCGCGGCGCAGTCGCGTCAGCGCGCCGTCGCCGAGCGCGCCCAGCTCCGTGCCGGCGATCGTGACCGTGCCCGACGTCGGCTGGTCCAGGCCCGCCAGCAAGTGCATCAGCGTGGACTTGCCCGAGCCCGAGGGCCCCATCACGGCGACGAGCTCCCCTGCGCGCACGTCGACGTCGACACCACGCAGCGCATCCACGGCGGTGCCGCCCTCGCCGTAGCGTCGCGTCAGCGCGCGCGCCGCGACCGGCACTCCGGGCGGCGCAATCGCAGCAGAAGCTGTCTCCCCGGCCGTTGCCATATGGCTTGGAGGCTACCCGATGTGTCATTGCGGTAAGCGCCGCCCGACCCGCTATGTAGCATCGTCGGCCCGATGCACGAGACCCTCCCCTCCGTCTTCCTGATCGCCCGCCCGTCGATCGACGTCGAGGGCATGCGCGACTATCTGGCGGACGTCGGCGGCGAGTCATGGCTGCAGCGCCGGCTCCAGGAGTCCGATGGCGCCCCCAACGGCGGGGAGCTGATCATCGAGTTCGGTGGCCGCGCGTGCTATCGCAGCTGGGAGCCCGGGCTGAACCCGAACGTCACGCGCGTGCGCACGGACCAGCGCGAGTACTTCGCCAACATCCTGCGCTCGGCCCACGGCAGCGTGCTGGAGCACGCCAACTGGTCGTTCGCGCTGCGCAACGTCAGCCGCGTGTTCACCCACGAGCTCGTGCGCCATCGCGCCGGCTCGGCATTCAGCCAGGAGAGCCTGCGCTACGTGCGCCTGTCCGACATCGGCTTTCGCGTACCGCCCGCGCTGGAGCCGGTGCGCGAGCAGGTGATCTCGATCGTCGAGCAGCTGGAGGAGTTCCAGGTCAGTGCCGCGGCCGAGCTCGGGATCGACGCCGAGGGTGTGCCCTTCCACGTCAAGAAGGAGGTCACCTCCGCGCTGCGCCGCCTTGCCCCGATCGGCCTCAGCACCGACATCGTGTGGACCGCCAACGCGC
The DNA here is from genome assembly GCA_049584155.1 of Solirubrobacteraceae bacterium. Classification (GTDB taxonomy): domain Bacteria; phylum Actinomycetota; class Thermoleophilia; order Solirubrobacterales; family Solirubrobacteraceae; genus Palsa-744. Next base: position 4,285 of record JBAUXH010000036.1, on the reverse strand, counting down.
GCACGCTGCGCCATGTCATCGAGATGCGCACCGCCGAGGGCGCCGAGGAGGAGCTGCGCCTGGTGTTCGACACGATCGCCCGCGTGATGCAGGCGGAGGCGCCGGGGCTGTTCCAGGACTTCGTGCGCCAGGACGATGGCTCCTGGGTGCCCGAGCACCACAAGGTCTGAGCCCTAGCGGCGTAATTCGCCGGCAGCGTGACGTTTCAGCATCCAGAGCCAAATAGCGCACGATCGCGCGCTAATGTTTGGACCATCCATGAACCCTGGGTGGCCAGCGCGTAACCTCTGTGAATTGCATGGTCTTTGAGAAGCCAATCATCGACAAGCGGGAGCTCCTGAGAGCTCTGGATCCAGTACACGGCCGGGGGGGCGTCGAATACGACCGGCTTCGCAGGGCACGGCTGCTGTCGATGGGCGTCACCGATGAGGGCGCCGACTCGGGAAGCGCAAAACCGGCGATCGAGCTGTTTTGCTCGCTGAACAGAGATGCCATAAGCGCTGTGCGTCGTGGCCATACGCAAACCGCGCGCGACATTCGAGAGCACGCCCAACGAATTGAGCGCAGCACTATTGGCCCGTGGCTCAAGGCGACCAATGCACTCCAGCCGACACCCGAGGAGGCACGACTTGAGCTTTCCCCCGAGGACGACGGGCGACAGAGTTGGATCGATCGAGTGTTCTTCGCCGTTGACTCAGACGATGACAGCGAGGTCGCAGAACCCATTTGGAACGCGGCACAAGAAGTTGCTGAGGTCCGCGCCCACTACGAGGAAGAAGACGCAACTGCCCGCCTGACGGTTGGTCGGGTTTGGAAGATCGATGAGATCTTCAGCGAGCTGAGAGCACTGACGCCGTCCGTTGACAATTCTTTCGCCTTCTTCAGCGACGAGGTTTTTGCTGCCGGCCTTCGCTTGGGAGACCCTGTCGTCATCCGGCACGAAGAGCTCGCACCGGGTATCTTCCTGACAACTCTAGAGCGGGGGGTCGAGAGAGACCGAAGGGTCAGCAGAATCTCGGGGCAGCCGCTTCCGCGTCATCTTGATGAGCTGCTGGACTCCTCGGAGCTTGCCCCACGCAAGCGTTTGGTTCGTCCGTTGCGGCAAATCGCATAGTGGCAGTGGCCATTGTCGACCCGCCTCACGTGCGGGTGGCCGGCCTGTGGGACGGTGTCGACGACGTCGCGGCCCTTCGCTCGTTTCGTTGCTTCGCGGGCGCGGGCGCGTGGTATGAGCGTGAGGCTGAGAAAGTTCTAAGGCTGGCGACCCGTCTCCTCGCCTCGGACGACCTGGACGACCACGACCGGATCCTGCTGTGCGAGAGGGAGGACGCTTTGCTGGCCGTTGGCGTCTTCAGCCACGAGTCTGAGAGGACAGCGCATCTAAGCTTCGTCGGTCTGCGGCACGACGTTCACGGTGCTCGGATCGACGCGCCAGACGGACCCCGTGTGAGCGACACGTTCCTCGAAAGCTGCCTCGAAGACGCACGGCAGCTTGGGTTTCAACGCGTAACCGCGCAGGTTGCCCGTGACCACAAGAGGTCGCGTGCGGTGCTCGACCGAGCCGGTTTCGCTCCGATTTCTCGCTTCGACCAGGATTACGACCTGTGGGCGATTGCGCTCGCTTGATCCGCACAACAGGCGCAGACCGTAGGTGTGGCCTGGATACCTCCGGCGAGTCCGTCTTCGAGCGGAGTGGAGACATGCAGGATCGCTCTGACAGTGAACAGGACGATCACAGGGAGGGCTCCAGCACTGCCGCCCATATGCGCTTGCCACGCTGCTTGCGCAGTTTGAGCACATCAGCCCCGATTCGGCCTGTTGCCAGATAGGCCTGAATCCTGTAGAGTTCAATTTCTAAGAACTATCTCATGTGATCTGATAGCCGATCAGTAACAGCATTCCTCTCCCGTGACCGCCCGACACGAGCGAACTCACCGAAAGGCATCTGCATGGACCAGCGCGCGACAAGCATCCTCCACGACCCCGCCGGCCCCGACCTGGCGCGTCACATCATCACGTTCGATCCCGACGAGCCGGCCAGTCGCCTGTTCTCCGCGGTCCCAACGGAGGCGCGTGCTGGACTGACCGCGATCCCCTGGCCGGCCGGACTCGAGCCCCAGACGGTGACGCCCGCGAAAGCGCCGTCGCCGTCCCACCCGTTGCCGAAAGCCGACGTGCTGGTGGTGACCTGGACCGTCGCCGAGGCCAAGGCGCTCGCCGACGTACTCACGCCTGGAGTTCCCAGCAGCGCCTGGCACGTCTACCGGCACAAGTTCGACAGCTACAAGCCAAACATTCGCGCAGGCGCGCCCGCATTGGAGAGCGACTGCCTCGGCGTCTACTACCAATGCCAGATCGGCCAGCACAGCGTGGTGTGCATGAAATCGGATCTGCACCTCAGTCAGGACGGACCCAAGCTCCCGGTCCGAGCGCTGTGGCGACAGATCATCGAAGAGACCGGGGCCAAGCTCGTGATCACGACCGGAACCGCAGGCGGGATCGGCGCCGAGACCCTGCTCGGGGATGTGATCGTGACCAAGTCGGTGCAGTTCGACTGCAAAAAAACGTTCGCCAAATCTCCGTTCGCGAAAGCCACATACACAAATGGCGAACTCGACGCCGCGAGCGCCGGGCGGTTCACGGCGGCGGACAAATCTCTCATCCCAGCCAACGCTGGGCGTCTGCCCCAGGCGCCCCGCACACCGCTGATCGTGCCCGCGACCGCCGCCGACCCGGCGATGGTGCTCACCACCGACTTCTTTGCCTTCGACGACACCACCGACAGCTACAAACTGCGTGAATATAACCAGCACGCTCGGGCCGTGGAGATGGGCGACGCGGTACTCGGACTGGTGTGCGCCGAAGACCTCACCAACCCTCCGAAGTGGGCGATCGTACGTAACGCATCCGATCCCCAGATCGACGGCTCTGTGCCACTAAAAGAACAGGCCCAGCAGGCGGCTCACATCTACGAGAAGTACGGCTACTGGACGACGGTCGGCAGCGCGATCGGCTGCTGGGCGCTGATCGCCGATTGACCCAGCGCCGCCGATCGACAACGACAAAAGCGAGAACATAGACAAGGAGCAGAGCAGATGCCAGGACTGAGGCTCGGCAAGAAGCCCGCCACCCACGACGCACAAGACCTGCTGTTCACCAAGTACGTCGATGCGACGCAGATTCCGCCGGCGCCGACTGAATTCGGCCACGAGAAACTCTTTCCGCCGAAAGGCTGGGGCATGCTCGGCAACGACGAGTGGGGCGATTGCGCATGGGCCGGCCCGGCGCACGAGACGATGCTGCTGAGCGCCGAGGGTGCTCATCCCGCGGCGTTTACGACCGCCGGCGTACTCAGCGACTACGCGGCCGGAACCGGCTTTGATCCGAAAGCGGGCCCTCCCGGCAGCAATCCGACCGACAAGGGCTCGGAAGTCCGCGAGGTGCTTAGCTACCGGCGCAAAACCGGGATCATCGACGCGGCGCAGAAACGTCACAAAATCGGTGCGTTCGTCAAGCTCGAGCCGAAAAACCTCACGCAGATCTATCAGGCTATGTATCTGTTCCAGACCGTCGGCATCGGCATCGAATTCCCCGGCTCGGCGATGGAACAATTTCACGAAGGCAAGCCCTGGAGCGTCGTCCCGGGCGCACAGATCGAGGGCGGGCACTACGTCTGCTGCGTCGCCAAGCGCCACAACATCGACATCGTCACCTGGGGCGCGCTGCAGCAGATGACGGTCGAGTTCTTCGAGAAGTACTGCGACGAGGCCTGGGTCTATATCTCCACCGAAAACCTCCAGAAAGACAAAGATCCGGAGGGCTTCAACCTCACCCAGCTTAAGGAAGATCTCGCGAAGCTATAAACGCGCGGCTGGTGCCCGGCCCAAGCTCGAGGGCCGGGCTACCGCCGCGTGAGCGTCATGGCCTGCCGCTACCGCGTGAGCGTGATCGTCTGCCTGGTGACGAGGCGCCCGGAGGTCAGCGTGAGTATGTAGCGCCCGCGGGGAGCGGCCTTGCGCAGCTTCAAGATGATCGGGCTGCCGGCCGGGATCATGCCGGGCGGTGCACTCGCATAGACGACGCCCTTGCGCGTCAGCGTGGCGCTCGTCAGTGCCCGCGGCGTGCCCAGCAGGCGGATGAAGCAGGCGATCCGATAGCGGCCCGTGCCTCGCCGTGAGTGGCATTCATAGACGGATGCCTGGCCCGGGGAGCCCTGCTTACCGGCGGGGCCTTGCGCGCCGGCGGGGCCGGTCGCGCCTGCCGGTCCGGTGGGCCCCTGCTGACC
>JBAUXH010000035.1:0-1726 GCA_049584155.1 Solirubrobacteraceae bacterium | reverse complement strand
TGTCCGGCGGCCAGCGCCAGCGCCTGGCGATCGCCAGGGCGCTGCTCGCGGACTTCCCGCTGATCGTCCTGGACGAGCCCGGCGAGCATCTCGACACCCAGACCGCGGATGCGATCGTCGCCGACCTGTTGGCGGCCACGCGCGAGACCGGCACCCTGCTCATCACCCACAGGCTGGCCGGTCTGGAAGAGGTAGACGAGGTGCTGGTGCTCGACCGGGGGCGCGTCCTCGAGCGCGGCACGCACGCCGAGCTGCTCGCGCTCGGCGCTCTCTACACGTCCTTGTGGGAACGCGAGAACAGCTAGGCGTCTCGTTCCTCGACGAATCGGGCCAGGCTTTCCTCGCCCGACTTGATCCCCACGTGCATCCCGACGACGCGCGCCGCGACCTGCTGCATCGTGATCGTCCGCTCGTCCCGAGCGCTGCCGATGAACGCGGTCAGCCACTTGAACAGCGCGATCCAGCGATTCTTGAAGCCCGTGAGGAACGTGAGGTGGACGAACGCCCACATCAGCCAGCCGATGAACCCGCCGATCTTCAGGCCCTTGAAGCTCACGATCGCGCGAAAGCGCGAGATCGTCGCCATGCTGCCGAGGTCGCGATACACGAACGGCTTAGCTCCGGCATCATCGCCTTGCACGCGCCGTTTGATTGTGCGAGCCGCGTGGATGCCCGACTGCATCGCGACCTCCGCGACCCCCGGGAGCCCGTTCAGCGCCATCATGTCGCCGACGACGAACACCTCCGGATGCCCGGGCAAGGTGCAGTCGGGGAGCACCTGCACGTGTCCGGCGCGGTCGGTCCCGGCGCCGGTGGCCTTGACCAGCATCTCACCCAGCGGGGAGGCCTGGACGCCGGCCGACCAGACCTTCGTGTGGCACGCGACGCGTTCCTCGCCGCCGGGGCCCTGGACGACGATCGCGTCCGGTTTCACGTCCGTCACGATGCTGCGCATCCGCAGCTGTACGCCCGTGCGTTCGATCTGGCTCGTGGCCTTCGCCGAGAGCTCCTCGCCGAACGTGGCAAGGGGCGCCTCGCCGCCGTCGAACAGCAGCACCTGGGCGCCGGCCGGATCGATCCTGCGGAAGTTCCCCTTCAACGATCGCCGCGAGAGCTCGGCGATCTGCCCGGCCATCTCCACGCCCGTGGGTCCCGCGCCGATCACCGCGAACGTCAGCCACGCCTTCCGGAGCTCGGGGTCCTCCTCGATCTCGGCCATCTCGAACGCGCCGAAGATGCGCCCGCGCAGCTCCAGGGCGTCGTCCACGGTCTTCATCCCCGGAGCGAAGCGCCCGAACTCGTCGTGTCCGAAATAGGAGCCCGTGGCGCCGGCCGCCACGATCAGGGAGTCATACGGAACCGTGATCGCCGATCCCAGCGGCCTGGCCGCGGTCACGGTTCGCGCCTGCAGGTCGAATCCCGTGACCTCCGCGAGCTCGACGTGAACGTTGCGGTGCTTGCGCAAGACCTCGCGCAGCGGTGGCGCGACCGCGCCCTCGGACAGGATCCCCGTCGCCAGCTGGTAGAGCAGCGGCTGGAAGGTGTGATGGTTGGTACGGTCGATCAGCGTCACCTGCACGGGCGCGCGGCGCAGGAACTTCGCCGCGAACAGGCCGCCGAAACCGCCGCCCACGATCACCACGCGATGGGCGGACGCGTCGGTCATTGGCCCGGCTGTGTCCGCGGCGCGGCCGGTGCGCTTGTGCCCGCAGGTGGCGCCGTACCT
>JBAUXH010000034.1:0-9648 GCA_049584155.1 Solirubrobacteraceae bacterium | reverse complement strand
GCGATCGCCTGCGGACCGTCGCGCTCGGGCGCGGGCAAGCCCTCCCCGTCACGGCGCACCACCGGAGGAGGCTCGCGCACGAGGCGCTTGACCTCGACGTCCTCGGCCACCTGACGCAGCGCGGTCTCGCGCAGCGCGGCGAGGTTCTCGATCTTGAAGAAGTTGTTCAGCGCAGCCGGCACGCGCTCGGCCGGATATACCTTGCCAGCTTTGAGCCTGCCGATCAGCGCCTCCGGCGTCAGGTCGATCAGGACGACCTCGTCGGCCATCGACAGCACCTCGTCGGGGATCGTCTCGCGTGTGCGCGAGCCCGTGAGCTGCGTGATCTGGTCATTGAGGCTCTCCAGGTGCTGCACGTTGACGGTCGAGTACACGTCGATCCCGGCCTCGATCACGTCGCGCACGTCCTCGTAGCGCTTCTCATGCTCGACCCCCGGCGCGTTCGTGTGCGCGAGCTCGTCGATCAGGCACAGCTCCGGTCTGCGCGCGAGCACCGCCGGCAGGTCCATCTCTGCGAGCGGCGTTCCGCGATAGATGACCGTGCGTCGGGGAACGACCTCCAACCCCTGCGCCTGCGCGAGTGTCTCGGCGCGACCATGAGACTCCAGGTAGCCGACCGCGACGTCGCGTCCCGCGGCGGCTTCAGCCGCGCCCTCCTGCAGCATGCGGTACGTCTTCCCCACACCGGGGGCCATGCCGATGAAGACCTTGAGGTGCCCGCGGTCCGGTGAGGCCATGCGGGCATTGTCGCCCACGGCGCCTGCGGAGCGAATCAGGCGCCGAGCAGGTTGTGTACTACAAGGTCGATCAGCTTGATGCCGATGAACGGCGCGATGATCCCGCCGAGACCGTAGATCCACAGATTACGCCACAACAGCGCGCTCGCGCCGATCGGGCGGTAGCGCACGCCGCGCAGCGACAGCGGGATCAGCAGCGGAATCACGAGGGCGTTAAAGATGATCGCCGAGACGATCGCCGACTGCGGGGTACCGAGGTTCATGATGTTGAGCACGTGCAGCGGCCCCTCTGATTTGGTCCCACCCGCCCCGGTCGCGTACGTCGCGACGAACACGGCCGGGAGAATCGCGAAGTACTTGGCGACGTCGTTGGCGATCGAGAAGGTCGTCAGCGCGCCGCGCGTGATCAACAGCTGCTTGCCGACCTCGACGATCTCGATCAGCTTCGTCGGGTTGGAGTCGAGGTCGACCATGTTGCCCGCCTCGCGCGCAGCCTGGGTGCCCGTGTTCATCGCCACGCCGACGTCGGCTTGGGCGAGCGCGGGGGCGTCGTTGGTGCCGTCGCCGGTCATCGCCACGAGGCGACCGTCCTCTTGCTGCTCGCGGATCAGCGCGAGCTTGCGCTCGGGCGTGGCTTCGGCGAGGAAGTCGTCCACACCCGACTCCTGTGCGATCTTCGCAGCGGTGAGACGATTGTCACCGGTGACCATCACCGTTTTGATGCCCATCGCGCGCAGCTGCTCGAAGCGGACGGCCATGCCCTCCTTGATCGTGTCCTTGAGGTAGACGACGCCCAGCACCTGGTTGTCGCGCGCGACCGCCAGCGGCGTGCCGCCCTCGTTGCCGATGCGATCGAGCTGGGACTGCAGCTCCGGCGGCGGCGAGCCGCCTTCGCCAGAGACGAGCCCGACGATCGCGTCGCCCGCGCCCTTGCGCAGCCGCCGCCCGTCGATGTCCACGCCGCTCATCCGCGTCTGTGCGGTGAACGGCACGAACTCGGCGTTCAGCGTGGACATGTCGTGCTCGCGGATGCCGTACTGCTTGGCGAGCACGACGATCGAGCGGCCCTCGGGCGTCTCATCGGCGAGCGAGGCCAGTTGCGCGACCTCCGCCAGCTCGGACTCGGGCACGCCCGGCATCGGCACGAACTCCGAGGCGAGACGGTTGCCGATCGTGATCGTGCCGGTCTTGTCGAGCAGCAGCACGTCAACGTCGCCCGAGGCCTCGACCGCGCGCCCGGACAGCGCGAGCACGTTGCGGCGCACGAGACGGTCCATGCCGGCGATCCCGATCGCGCTCAGCAAGGCCCCGATCGTCGTGGGGATCAGCGCGACGAGCAGCGCGATCAGCGTCGTCTCGGAGATCGACGTGCCCGCGAACAGCGCGAACGGACGCAGCGTGGCCACGACGATCATGAAGATCAGCGTCAGCGCCGCGAGCAGGATGTTCAGCGCGATCTCGTTCGGGGTCTTGCGCCGCGAGGCCCCCTCGACGAGCGAGATCATGCGGTCGAGGAACGACTGCCCCGGCTCCTGGGTGATTTCCACGACGATCTCATCCGAGGTCACGCGCGTGCCACCGGTCACGGCGCTGCGATCGCCGCCGGACTCGCGGATCACCGGCGCGGACTCCCCTGTGATCGCCGACTCGTCCACGGTCGCGATGCCCTCGATCACGGTGCCATCGCCGGGGATCAGCTCGCCCGCCGGTACGACCACGACGTCGCCGCGAGCGAGCTCGGCCGCCGGCCTGACGGAGCCGTCGCGCATCGTCGCGACCGTCTCCTTGCGCATGTTGCGCAGCGTGTCGGCCTGCGCGCGGCCGCGACCCTCGGCGAAGGCCTCGGCCATGTTCGCGAACACGACCGTCAGCCACAGCCAGATCGCGATCGTGAGCGTGTACCAGGCGGGCTCGTGCCCGCCGCCGAGCGGCTTGCCGCCGAAGGCCTGGATCAGCCACGTCACCGTCGTGATCACCGAGCCGATCTCCACGACGAACATCACCGGGTTGCGCACCTGCACGCGCGGGTCGAGCTTCTTCAGGCTGTCGATCAGCGCGCGCCGCACGATGTCGCGCTGGAACAGCGAGATCGCCTCGCGCTCGTGCGTGGCGGGCACTGTGGACATCAGCCTTTTCCTCCGGTGAGTCGGTCGAGCGCCAGGTTGAGCATCAGCACGTTCACGCCGAGCTCGCCGGAGAACCCGAGCCCACGTGCGTCCGTGTACTGAGCGATCAGTCCGTTTACCCGCGCGAGCGAAAGCCGACGCAGGGCCGCGATGCGGTGGGCTTGGATCCAAGCGTTGGCCTGTGAGATTTCGGGATCGAGGTTCGAGGCCGAGGTGTTGACCGCGTCGACCGGAATCATGGCGACGGTCAACCTCGGGTCATACGGCCTGTTCAGTTCGAGATATGCCTTGATGTTTTCGGCGAGCGCTTCCTCTGTCTTCACGCTGTTCGGGCCGCGATTGGAGAACGTGCTGGCCGCGGCGTTGTAGGCGCCGCCTTCGGTTGCCGACGGACGCGACTGGAAGTAGCGAGGGTCCGCTTCGGTGACGAGTTCTTCTTCGGATTCCTCTGGCTTGCCGTTCTTGCCGATCACCGGGCGGGCGAAGCTCTGCCCGATGATCTTCGAGCCGATCAGCCGCCCACGCACGTAGACCTTCTGCCCATTGGCGTTGCCCGGAAACGCGACCTGGCTGACGCCGGTAATTACAAGCGGATACACCAGCCCAAGTAGGACCGTGAACACGACGATCGCGATGGCAGATGTGATGATCTCGCGGCGCATCTCAGTACAGATGTCCGGTCAGGCCCTGGACGATCGGTCCGAGCAGCAGGGCGGGGAAGAACGTGAGCGCGCCGACGAGCACAATCACGCCGATCAGCAACACCACGAAGGTGGGGTTGTCTGTACGCATCGTGCCGAGGCCCGCGGGCGTGACCCGCTTGCCAGCCAGCGCCCCGGCGACCGCGAGCGCGAACAGGATCGGCGCGTAGCGTGCGAACAGCATGTCGAAGCCCCCGAGCAGGTTCGCGAAGGTGATCCCGTGCGAGCCGAGGTTGCCCGCGTTCGGTTGGATGAAGCCCGTGTAGCCGGCAAAGGCCGAGCCGTTGTTGTTGGCCTGCGAGAGATAGGCGTAGAAGGTCTCGGAGAACCCCTGCGGTGTACTCCCGCCCGTCTTCGACAGCGCCCCTTCAGAGATCGACGCCCGCCCGCCCGTGGTCGCGGTCGCCATCGCCGTGCAGAACAGCGCCGCCAGCGGCGTCACGAGGATACCCAGACCGGCGAGCTTGATCTCGCGCGCCTCGAGCTTCTTGCCCAGCCACTCCGGCGTGCGACCGACCATCAGCCCGCCGATGAACACCGCCAGCAGCACGTAAAGCAGGATCGAGTACAGCCCCGTGCCGACGCCGCCAAAGATCACCTCGCTGGCGGAGAGGTTGGCGAACGGCACCGCGCCGCCGATGCCGGTGAAGGACTCCAGCGCGCTGTTCACCGCGCCGCACGAGGTCACGGTCGTGACGACGTCAAACAGCGCCGAGCCGGCGATCCCAAAGCGCTGCTCCTTGCCTTCCATGTTGCCACCGCTCGAGCCGGCGATCACATGCGTGTGCAGGCCGGCGGCGTGCTGCGCGGGCGAACCGTGCGCCTCGGCGATGTAGGCGACGCACACGGCGCCGAGGAACATCACCATCATCGTCCCGTAGATCGCATAGCCCTGACGGCGGTTGCCGGTCATGCGCCCGTAGGCGAACACGAGCGCCGTCGGGATGATCAGCACGAGCAGCATCTCGAAGAAGTTGGTGAACGCCGTCGGGTTCTCAAACGGGTGCGCCGAGTTGACGTTGAAGAACCCGCCACCGTTCGTGCCGAGCAGCTTGATCGCCTCCTGCGAGGCGACCGGCCCCATCGCGATCGACTGCGTCAACCCCGTGAGCGTGTGCGCCGTCAGGTAAGTGGTGAAGTTCTGGATCACGCCCTGCGAGACGAGTACGAGCGCGCCGATAACCGAGATCGGCGCGAGCACGTACAGGACCGTGCGCACCAGGTCCTGCCAGAAATTCCCCAGGCTCTTACCACTGCCCCCGACGATCCCGCGAATCAGCGCGACCGCCACCACGATCCCAACACCCGCCGAGAGCCAGTTCTGCACCGTCAGCCCGATCATCTGGCTGAGGTAGGTCATCGTCGTCTCGCCGCCGTAGTACTGCCAGTTCGTGTTCGTCAGGAACGAGGAGACCGTGTTGAACGTCACGTTCCACGGGGCCGAGTGATAACCGAGCGGATTGAGCGCATGGGGCACATAGAACGCGTTCTGGGTGCGCAGTATCAGGTACAGCAACAGCCAGCCCGTGAGTGAAAATATGAGCAGGCTTTTCGCGTATCCCTTCCAGTCCTGTCCGCGCTGCGAGTCCACCCGCAAGAGGCGATATAGCAACCGCTCCGGCCCGCCCAAAACCGGCGAGAGGAACACCCTCTTGCCGGTGTACACCTTCGCCATATAGCCGCCCAGCGGCAGTGCTAGCGCGGTCAGGATCACCGCGAACAGCACGATCGTCAGCCAGCCGGCGACGGTCACTAGAGCTTCTCCCCGCGGATGAGCGCGTAGAAGAGATAACCGATGATCAGCACCGTCACTACCAGACCGAACACGTCAGCGCCGCTCATGTGCGCGATCAGCGCGCCCACCGGCAATGAGATGGCCGTCATACCCTGTCGATTCCCTCGATCAGGGCGAGCAATATCAGGAACATCGCGATCCCGAGCACTACGGCCACTGCGTCCATAAGTGCACTATTGACCGGCGACCATCACGGCCGCGTGACGATCAGCCGAGATCGCGTAACGATTTCGTGACGGACCAAGTCAGCCTGGTACGGCGACCCCAATCCCATTTTCTATTTGCTCAGCCAGCCTGGCGAAGTCCTCGAACGCGACGCCTACGCCCTGTTGGTGAGCTCCAATCGCACCATCGGCGGGCTTCAGTGCAAAGATCGGCTTACGGGCCTCCTGGCCCATTGGAATCAGACTGTGGTAATGCTTGAGCATCGCTAGACACGCGGGGTCCTGGGCGGGGCTAGGCGCAGCTGTGCTCTGGTCGTCAAGAACGGCCCGCCGGTAGGTTGAAGGGATCTGCTCGATCCAGCGTCCATATGCCTTGACCGGACGATCCAGTCGGACACCGTGCTGGAGCACCACGTAGCCCAGCGGACACATCCGGCCATCAGGCAACTCGAGCACCCCGGGCTCCGGATTCTTCGCGAGCCTCTCCTGCCACTCTGATCGCCAGCGCCGCAAGGTGGGCCCCAGATTTCGAAGTCCTTGTAGCGAGAAGAGGTCTGGTGCGAGCGGGATCAGCACATGATCGCTCGCAACGAGAGCCGAGCGGTTCAGTGCCCCTAGATTGGGGCCTACATCAACGAGAACCAAATCGTCGTTACGCTCTCGCGCCGCAGCAACGATGACTTGCCACATCGCGCTGATAATCCGAAAAGCGCGCGGCCTCCCATCAACACATGCGGCCCACTGTGTGCTCAGTTCGTCCTCAAACGTTGAGAGGCTCAGATCTCCCACCACCAGTCCGAGACGATCCGCGATGTCCTCCACGTGCACCCGACCGAGCCCACCCGTACCATCAAGCAACGGCTGGAGCGGCCCGGCGACTGTACTCCGCCGTCCAGCTTCGCCCCATAGAGCCTCAAGGCGCTCTTCGTCTAGAAACGCCGCCGAGAGATTGGCCTGGGGGTCGAGATCAGCGGTAAGCACGCTGTGACCACGCTCAGCAAGCATCCACGCGAGATGATACGCAAGGCTCGTCTTGCCAACGCCGCCCTTGTTATTGAAAAAAGCAATGATCGGAAGATCGGTCATGCGCTGTGAATCGTCGCAGATACATACGTCGGCTCAACCTGGAAATGTAGCTCTGGATTGCCGTTCTCGGCCAATGCCTTACGAGCTGTGGCGATTCCTATACCAAAGCGCTGTACGTAGCCAAGTTGGCGCATTGCCTCGGCCACTGTTGGATTGCGATAGTCAGTTACACCCGGATGCCCGAAGTTCTCGACAGTCACCTGTCCAAATGGACCACCTGGACTCTGGATCTCAATACGATCGGACAGCCACGTGATGCGCGTCGGCGCTGTCGAGAACTCGTATGTTCGGTGCATGAGTGCGTTGCGCGCCAATTGCTGAAGCGCCACCAATGGGTAGTCAGGACGACGCTGCTCAATCGAGCCAGATGTAATGTCCACCGATGTACGCACGTTAACCCGTAGAAGATCATCCAGATCACGCAGCAGGTCGGGCAGAGGCTGCGAGATCCGTTGCTCGTTGATCACCTGATCGGTGATCGTCTGCCCGTCAAGCCTAAGAAACTGGATAAATGCGCCCGGGACAAATGCTGCCGGGTCACGGCCGATGGTCACCATGCCAGCAGCAGTAGGTAGACCATCCGGTGTCGTAAACCGCAGCGCAACAAGCTGGTGATCGATCGATCGCTCGTTCGCCGCCAGCACCTCGGGAGCCAGAGCAGCTGGGAGATAGGTCCTCTCGAAGAGATCCAGAGCAAGATCATCAACGGAGGCCGAAGACAGAGGTCTGGCATCAAAGGGAAGATCAGTCGCCCGCCGTCGCTCGGCCAAACGAGTCTCCTCGTCGGGAGTCGCGATCGACCGCCTAGGCCCGATCCTGATCCAAACGGCGCCTTTGTATCGGACGGGCGGCACTCTCGATGGCATCACTTCAACAACAGCTATCTCCACTCCATCCAACGAACGCTTGCTCACCGTGATCGATGGCAGTGGCAGGATGTTGCCGTCCTCGCGCAGGCCGCCAAGAGCGAGCAACAATCTATCTGTGATCGGCAGCCCGCTCGGGGTTCCCTTGTCCGTTACACCAATGAGCACGCACCCGGCCCGACCGTGTCCGGGGAGGTCATTGGCGAACGCACACACGGCTTGGGCTGTCTTGTCACGCTCTGTAAACGCCTCCTTGCGCTCCACGCGGTCGGTCTCCAAGTCACGGGCGATCTGCGCCAGCTCTTGGTCGGTGATCGGCGACATGACCCCATCATGACGATCATTCCGCGTCTAGGCCTCGCCCCGGCCACAGGTCGCCGACCAGCGCATTGGCGCTTCCGATATGTCGCCGGTGCGGTAAGCGGCTTGGACCGCAATCGATGAAAGAACTGGCTATGGCTTACCCAGCCAAAGCCCGAGCCGTAACTACCCCGCGAACCTGTACCCGACGCCGGGATCGGTGACGATGTACCGAGGCGACAAACGATCGGGCTCGATCTTGGCGCGCAGCCGGGCGATATGGGTGCGCAGGGCTTGGACGTCGTCGGCGTAGCCCGGACCCCACACCTCGACGAGCAGCGCTCGGTGTGTCATCAGCCGCCCGCGGTTGCGCGCGAGCACGCGCAGCAGGTCGAACTCAATCGGTGTCAAATGCACGAGTTCGCCGTCGCGGCGCACGGTGCGAGCGGCGAGATCGATCTCCAGACCCTCCGCCTCGATGCGCGGTTCCTCGCTCGGCGATGCGCGCCGCAACGCCGCTTGTAGACGGGCGACGAGCTCGCGCGTGCCGAACGGCTTGGTCACGTAGTCGTCGGCGCCGGCCTCAAGCGCGCGTACCTTCTGCTCCTCCTCGCCCACCGCGGAGAGCACGAGGATCGGCATCTCGCTCCACTCGCGCAGCCTGCGCGTCACCTCGATGCCGTCGCCGTCGGGCAGTACGAGATCGACGATCGCCGCCTGCGGCGGGCGCACCGCGGCGCGATCGAGCGCCTCTGCGGCCGACTGCGCGGCGACCACCTCGAACCCGGCGTCGCGCAGCACGACCCGCAGCGCCCGCAGGATCTGCAGCTCGTCGTCGACGACCAGCACCCGTGGCGCGTCAGAACTGGAACCCACGCGGACCCTCAGTCATCGCGCTCGCCCACCGCACCGGGCTCGCTTGGGACGGCCGCGACACCCACCGGTGCCTGCTCCCCCTGCGCCGGCACAACCGGGTCCAGCGGCAGCTCGAACACGAACGTCGCGCCCTGGCCGGGCAGCGACTCGACATACAGCTTGCCTCCATTCGCCTGCACGAACCCGCGTGCGATCGCCAGCCCGAGGCCTGATCCGCGGTGTCCACCACTGGCCGTGCCCGCCCGGTAGAACGGCTCGAACACGCGCTCAAGTTGCAGCGGGGGAATGCCGGGCCCGCGATCGACGATGCGCACGATCACGCGGTCGTTATCCCCCGCGTGTGTGCGCACCGCGCGGGCGCGCACCGACACGGGATGCCCGCCCGAATGTCTGCGGGCGTTCTCGAGCACGTTCACCAACGCGCGCTCAAGCTGCGCCGAGTCAGCGCGCACCAGCGGCAGCTCGCGATCGATCGACAGCGTGAACTCCTCGGTCTTCGCGCTGAGCTCCTCCAGCGCCGCGCCGAGTACCTCCTCGACCGACGTCCACTCGCGGTGGGGCTCGGCCACGCCGGCCTCCAGGCGCGACTGGTCGAGCAGGTTCTCCACCAAGCGCGAGAGACGACGCGTCTCCTGCGCGATCACCGACGCCAACTCCTCGCGCTCGTGTTCTGACAATCCCGGCAGCGCCACCGCCTCCCCCGCCGCGGAGATCGCTGTCAACGGCGAGCGCAGATCGTGGGAGACTGCCCGCAAAACTGCGGTCTTCACGACGTCGGCACGCCGCAGCGACGCCGTCTCGACCACCTCGCCGAGCAGCGCCTCGCGCTCCAGCGCCGCGCTGAGCAGCGCCTCAAGCGCGGGTACGACGCGCTCCTGCAGTCGGCGCAGGCTCGCCTCGGGGGTGTCCGCCCCGACCAGCAGTGTCCCCAGCCGGCGCGTACCTTCGCGCAGCGGGAAGGCCACTCGCCGCTCGTCGCCTTCGACGGCCTCCATCT
>JBAUXH010000033.1:0-5505 GCA_049584155.1 Solirubrobacteraceae bacterium | reverse complement strand
ACCCCCTCGACGGGGCGGTCGTGCGCGTCGCGGGCCAGCCAGGCGACGAGGTCCACGCCCTCGAGTGCGAGCGCGCGGGTGAGCACTGAGGCGCGCATCGCGTCGCGCTCGGGGGAGTTCAGCGCATATACCATCGCCGCGCGCTGGGACGGGCAGACGGCGATCCGCGGCTCGGCACCCTCGCGGGAGCGGGACGATGTGCGCGTACCGGTCAACGCGCCGAGCAGGTTGGCGCCGTCGGGCTGCAGGACCCCGAGCTCGGACAGCTCGTCCTGGAGGTCGATCGTGTCCGTGACCGGCGCCTGAGAGTGGTCGGCCATCGCGATGAAGGCGTGCTCGGAGAGAAACGTGTCGATCCCGCCCGCGGCCTCCATCACGCGCGCCAGCTGGAGGTCTGCCGCGGCCAGCGAAGTCAGCTGCCCGTCGGGGCCGTGCTTGTGCGAGTGCCAGTCGTTGTCCGGCAGCGAGAGCAAGAGGAAGTCGAACAGGTCGTGCTCGACCATGTAGGCCGACACGCAGCCCGAGTGGCGGTCGCGCACACCGGGCATGCCGAGCGTCGAGCGACAGCCCGTGCGGCGCGAGGCGAACACGTCGGCGTAGAACAGCTCGCGTGGACCCATCACGGGGTGGCGCGCGAGCGTGCTGGCGGCGAACCGCGTAAGGGCGGTGTCGCGCTGGGGCTCGTGGCGGTGGCGGCCGCGATACATCAGATAGGTCGTACCGGCCGTGCGCACGTCGGCGTCGTCGAGCGTCTCGAACACCGTGAGCGCCTCGCGCGCGAGGTGGGCGCGGTTCATGTTGTAGACCGTGTCGGTGAGCTGGCGCGCGATCCCGAACCGCTGGGCTGCGCGGAAGCTGGAGCCGTACTCGACGTAGCGTGACTCCTCACGCGAGTACCAGTTCATGCCGGGTATGTGGTGCTCGTCCTGGGCGGTGCCGGTGACGATCGAGGCGGCACACACGGGTGTGACCGATGGGAACGCGGCGACGCAGTCGGGGATGTAGGTGCCGCGCTCCATCAGTGCCTGCAACACGGGCGCGGCCCCGGACTCGGCGGCACGCACGAGCATCTCTGGCGCCATCGCATCGATCACGCAGAGCACGAGCTTGGCGGGATTCGCATTACTCACGGTCGGTGGCTAACGTCGGGGTGGCTATGGGTGGGTAAGCCGGAAGCCTGTCCTGTTATCCGTTGCGATCCAAGCCGCTTACGACAGCTGTAGACGTTGCGGGAGCGCTTAAACGGCATCAGCGGCGCAGAATGCGCAGACCGGCGTAGCGCTCGTCCCCGCCACGGGCGCGACCACGCCAGAGAAACCAGGCGAGCAGTGCGATCGCGACATAGCCGAGTGGATGCACGAGTGCGACGAGACCGGCGAGCAGTAGCGAGGCGGCGTCGAGATACGCGGTCACCGCTTCGCGCGCGGCTCGGTCGGGCAGGCGCCCACGAGCGCGGACGATCACGGGGCCGGAAGCGCGCGCAGCGATGCCTGCGGCGAGGAAGCCTCCGATCAGCCCCGGCCACCAGGCGTCCCCGTGCGCGGCGAGGGTGCCCGCGAACAGCAGCGCGCCGACGGCCACGGCCTGGGCGACGATCGCGGGCTGGGCGACGGCTTGGAAGCGCTCCTGACCGAGACGCAGTTGCAGTAGGTAGGAGTTGATGAACACGAGCGTTACCGCGATCAACCACCAGCCGGCCTGCAGGAAGTGGAAGTGACCGGTGAAGCCCACCCCCAGCGCCCCGGCGGAGCCGAGCACTCCGGCCAGCAGCGCGGGTAGGTAGGGCCGCAGCCCGCAGGCGGCGGCGAGGCCGAGGCCGAGACCGATGTAGAAGAAGGTGCCGTTCATGGGTTTGTGCAGCGTGTGAGTATGCGTATCGCGTGCGCTACCGTGCGTGGATGCGCGGGCAGGACGATAGACGACGCGCCCGGCCGGCAGCGCACGAGCTGGCGCGCTATGAGGCGCTGTTCGCGGCGCGCACGCGCGGGATGAAAAGCTCGGCGATGCGCGAGATGATGGCGTTGACCGAACGCCCGGATGTGATCTCGCTCGCGGGCGGGCTGCCGGACACGAGCACGTTCGCGCCCGAGCTGTACGCGAAGCTGATGTCGCAGGTGGCCGCCGAGTCCACGGCGCGGGCGCTGCAGTACGGCCCGACGGAGGGGATGGCGGTGGCGGTCGATTGCATCGTGGAGGTGATGGCCGAGGAGGGCACCGCGATCGACCCCGCGAACACGATCGTCACGACGGGCGGACAGCAGGTGATCGACCTCGTGTGCAAGGCGCTAATCGACCCGGGCGACGTGATCGTCGCGGAGGCGCCCACCTATCCCGGCGCTGTGCCGACATTCGGGGCCTATCAGGCTGACGTGGTGCAGATCGAGATGGACAGCGACGGGATGCCGATCGACGAGCTGGAGGCGGTGCTCGATCGGCTGAAGCGAGAAGACAGGCATCCGAAGTTCATCTACACGATCCCCAACTTCCAGAACCCCGGCGGGGTGACGATGTCGCTCCCGCGGCGGCGGCGGCTGGTGGAGGTCGCGCGCGAGCGCGAGCTGCTGGTGCTGGAGGACAATCCCTATGGGCTGCTGCGCTACGAGGGCGAGCCGCTGCCGACGCTGTACTCGCTGGATGCCTCACTCGGCGCGGGAGGGGGTGGCGGCGACGGGGTGTCCTCCGACCTTGTTATCTATCTCGGCACGTTCTCGAAGATTCTCTCCCCGGGCCTGCGCCTTGGCTGGGCGGTCGCGCCGAGACCGGTGCTGGAGAAGCTGAACCTCGGCAAACAGGGGACCGATCTATGCAGCTCGCCCATGACCCAGCTGTTCGTGGCGGCGTACTTTGCCGAGCGAGGAGCCGGAGCCCGTCCGGCGTGGATCGAATACGTGGAGCGCCTGCGCGACCTGTACAGGCGTAGACGGGACGTGATGTTCGAGGCGCTGCAGGAGCACTTCGGCGAGCGCGCGAGCTGGACGCGACCCCAGGGCGGATTGTTCGTGTGGGCGACGCTCGACGGGGTCGACACGACCGATCTGATGGGGCGCAGCAACGGTGTCGCGTTCGTGCCGGGGCGCTCGGCGTACATGGACGGACGCAGTGGCTCGAGCTCGATGCGACTGAACTTCGCGGGCGTGCCCGACGAGGACATCCGCGAGGGCATCAAGCGGATCGCATCCCTCCTCGCCCCCGAGACGGGCCTGCTCGGGACGGACGTGCCCTCCTCCTCGCGCGAGCCGGCCGGACCGACCGACGGCGACGGCGACGGCGAAGGCGAAGGCGAGCGTGCGGGTCTCGCCGACATCGTGGCGTTGCCTCCTCGCACACAGCCTGGGTCCGCTCGCCGGCGACAACAGAATCGATGAGCGACATAGTCAGGAAGGTCGCCGTGCTCAAGGGCGGGTGGGCGCTGGAGCGCACCGTGTCGCTGCGCTCCGGGGAACGTGTGCAGAAAACGCTACGGGCGCTCGGGCACGAGGTCGTAGCGATCGACGTCGGGCCCGAGATGCTGGCGCAGGTCATCGAGGCCGAGCCGGACGCGGCGTTCATCGCGCTGCACGGGGGGGACGGCGAGGACGGGACCGTGCAGGGGTTGCTGGAGACGATCGGCATCCCCTACACCGGCTCGGGTCCGGCGGCGTGCATGCGCTGTACCGATAAGGCGCTGGCGAAGTACCTAATGCGCGAGGCGGGCATCCCGACTCCCGACTGGAGCGCCTTCAAGGAGAGCGCGGTCAAAGACCTCGGCGTGGCGGCCGCGCTGCCGTCGATCGAGCGGAAGCTCGGGTTTCCGATCGTCGCCAAGCCCGCGCGCCAGGGCTCGGCGCTGGGCGTGAAGTTCGCACGCTCGAGCGAGGAGTTGGCGCCCGCGATCGTGGGGGCCCTGTCATACGATCGCAAGGTCGTGCTCGAGCGCTATGTGAAGGGGCGCGACCTGGCGGTGTCGGTGCTCGACGCGCAGGAGGCAGATCAGGGTCCGATAGCGCTCCCCGTGATCGAGGCGATCCCACGAGAGACCGAGTTCTATGACTACGAGTCGCGCTACGAAATCGGGATGACGACGTTCGTCTGCCCGGCCGAGCTGCCGGACGGCGTGAGCGAGCGAGCGCAGGAGCTGGCACTTGCGACATACAAACTGCTCGGGTGTCACGGTGTGGCGCGAGTGGATCTGATGCTCGACGAGGACAACGACGAGCTGACGGTGCTCGAGACGAACGTCGTGCCGGGACTGACCGAAACGAGCCTACTGCCGCTGGCGGCCGATGCGGCGGAGATCTGGCTGGACCTACTTGTAGAGAGGATCTTGAACAGCGCCTTTACGCGCTGAGCCTCCTAGGAGTCCTCGCCGGCGGCGAAGTCCTCCGGGGTCACCTGGTCGAGGAACTCCTTGAACTTCTCGACGACGTCCTCGGACTCCTCGACGTCGTGCTCGAACTCGATCGCGGACTCGGCGATGACCTCCTCGGCGGCGAAGATCGGCGCACCGGAGCGCACTGCTAGTGCGATCGCATCACTGGGGCGGGAGTCGATCTCAAGCTCGCGCCCGTTGACCGACAGGGTGATCGAGGCGAAGAACGTGTTCTCGCGCAGCTCGGTGACCGATACCTGGGTGCATTTGGCGTCGAGCTCGCCGAGCACATCGACGAGTAGGTCGTGGGTCATCGGCCGGGGCGTGCCGGCGCCTTGCAGCTTCATCAGGATCGAGGCTGCCTCGGGATGTCCGATCCAGATCGGTAGGAACTTGTTGCCGTCAGCGGTCTTCAACAGGACGATCGGCTGCTTGCCGACCATGTCGAAACTGACGCCGTAGATGACCATCTCCTGCACGGGGATCCTCCGATGGGGGACGACTTCAGAGTATAGGTACCCGTAGGGGGCTGAAAGACCCGGCTCAGGTCCGGTGGCGGAAGCTCCAGAGCTTGTTCCCGATGAAGTTCAGCGGCGTCGAGGCGGCCACGGCAAGGGCCTCGGCCGGCACCTTGGCGAGCCCGGCTCCCTCCACGAACAGGGTCAGCAGGAGAAAGCCGAACCCGGCCGCAACGAGGCTGACCACGAAGAAGCGGATCGCCTGGAAGCGAACGCTGCCGGCGGCCGCGTCGAAGGTCCAGTGGCGGTTGAGGAGGAAGTTGTTGGTCACCGCCACGAGCCAGGCCAGCACGTACGCGACGCGGTAGTCGATCGAGAGCGCATGCACGCAGAGCGCGTAGACCGCGACGTTGACCACGAACCCCGTGGCACCGACGAGACCGAACCGGATCAGCTGCAGCCAGTTGGCAGGACGGCGCATCCCGTGCAGCAGGCGGATGTGCGGGCGGATCTCCACGGACGCCGGTGTGCTCGCGCGAGGGACGTCCACGACGGTGGCGTCGTCGTGCATCCGCTCAGGTTAGCGAGACGTCAGGCAGGATGCCCTCGCTAGCCTGTCGGGAATGAGGGGTAAGCGACTAACGCTCGCCGTGTCGAGCTCGCTGGTGGCGTTGGCGATCGGCGGCTGCGGCGAAGCCG
>JBAUXH010000032.1:0-2342 GCA_049584155.1 Solirubrobacteraceae bacterium | reverse complement strand
CTCTGGCGTGCTGGCGATCGCATCCTGCGATCGCGAACTTTTCAATCATTTGCACAATTCGCGTTACGCTCGGAATCGAAGTGAAAGTTCGTCGCCGCAGAATGCGGCGACCAGCACGCTACAAGCGTGCGCTCCCCGGAGGGATCATTTCAAAATCGAATCCGCTGGATACGCCACGCCGTTTTTCACGACGGTATCGATATCAGAAGCGCGTGATATGTCGTCCAACGGATTTGAATTGAGAATCACGAGATCGGCAAAACAGCCGTTTTCGAGTTTGCCGATATGCGTGCCAGTTTCGCCGCCGAAAAGTTTCGCCGCGTTCGCCGTGGCGGATTGCAATATCTGCATCGGCGTGAGCCCGGCTTCTTTCATTAACTGAAATTCACGGAAGAGAGCGGGTCCGTGAATGGTCCCGATGTTCCCCGCATCAGTTCCAGCCGCGATAGTCACACCGGCATCTTCAAGCTTTTTCAAATTTGGCAGCGCGACATCGTACGTCTTCTTAATCCGATCGAGCACTGCTTTCGGATCAGCCAACGCGTCCTTAATTCTTTGTGGCAATTTATCCTGCGGAATCTTTGTCACGTCGAGTGACGCGATCACGTCCGGGTTGCCCCATTTTTCTTCCTCTGAAGTGAGATTCAGTTGATGCGAAAACGTTCGGCCGTACCGCTCAAACACCACCAGCGTCGGGCACAAAATGATGTGGCGATCCTTCAATAGCTTCACGAAGGCGTCGTCGATCGGTTTATCAATTACACTATGGACAAGCACGTCCGCGCCTTCTTCCACTGCTGCGCGTGCAGTCTCGAGCTCGGTCGCGTGCACGGCGACGCGAATTTTGTGCGCGTGACTCTCTTCGACCGTCGCATGCACGATAGGCCGGAAGGCGTCGACGGGATGATCTTTGTCGACGATGTACCAGATTTTCACCAGATCCGGTTTTTGTTCCGCCAGTTTGCGAACGAAGTCGCGCGCCTGCTCGGGCGTATCGATCTTCACGATTGGCGGATCGCCGAGATCCAATTTCTCGCGTGAGACGCTAGAGATGAGCGGGCCCGCCACGGCTACGCGCGGCGCTTTCGCAGTCGCGTTGGCCTTCTTGCGGACCTCGAAATTCCACATCGGTCCGCCGACGTCGACCACGCTGGTTATACCGCTGCGAATGTAGCGCGCGAAGACGTCGTCGAGGTGCGATTTAATCCACGCTACTTCGTCTTTGTATGGGCGAACGCCGTTAAAATCAGCGCCGTCCGGTCGGGTGAACAAATCCGCCGATTGAAAAAAGTGGACGTGCGTGTCGATGTAACCCGGCAGAATGAATTTGCCGACGCACGCGACCTGCCTGCCCAGCGTGGCGGCGTCCTGTTTGCCCATTGCGACACGCTCAATCTTGTCGCCGTTGATAACGACCGTGGCATTCGGCAGCACTTTGCCATCGGCGGGATTAATCACAGTCGCGCCGACCAGCGAAATTTTTTCGGCGCGGAGCGTCAGGGCTAACAATGAGAACCCGAGTACGACCGCTACTCTACTTTTCATTCGACAGATTCCTCGACTTCGCTCGGAATGACAAAGGGTTATTCCTTCGAGTCCGGCACCACTTTCTCCGCAGCTTTAAAGCCGATCTTCGAGTGCGTGCCGTCGCAAAACGGTTTCTCGGTGGAAGCGCCACAGCGACAAAGCGCCATTCGTTTTTCGACTGGGAACTTGTTGCCATCCGCATCGATCAATTCCACTTCGCCCGTCACGATGTAAGGGCCGTTCTTGATTGCTTCGATTTTCACCATAATGCGCCTAACCTAACGCTCTCCGCGTGCGCGGGCCAGTCGCGTCGAATTCTGGGGAGCGCACGCTTGTAGCGTGCTGGTCGCCGCATTCTGCGGCGACGAACTTTTGTCTGATTCGAAACTCCTGCGAGTGAGCGAAAGGTCCACAAAAGCTCGCGATCGCAGAATGCGATCGCCAACACGCCAGAGGCGTGCGCTCCCCAGAAGCCTGCTTGCGCCGGTCGGAGTTAAACGGAAGCTTGGCGGCTTATGAAAAGTTTTCTCGCAGCACTCCTTTTGCTCACGACCTCGGTGCTCGCACAAACGCCATCGCAAAAGCGTCCTTTCACATTCGAGGACATGATGAAACTGAAGCGCGTCGGTGCGCCGGTGCCATCGCCGGACGGCAAATGGGTCGTGTTCGATTGCGTAGACGTGGATATGGAAGCGAACACCAAGATTTCGCATTTGTGGATCGTGCCGGCGAGCGGCGGTGAATCGCGGCGCATAAATCCAACACCGAATCACGAGGAGCGACCGCGGTTTTCGCCTGACGGCAAACGATTGATC
>JBAUXH010000031.1:0-3591 GCA_049584155.1 Solirubrobacteraceae bacterium | reverse complement strand
GTTAAGGATCTCGCTCGGGTGGTTGACGTGCGACCACGACAGCTCGGAGATGTGAATCAGGCCGTCGATCCCATCGAGGTCGACGAACGCGCCGAAGTCGACGATGTTCGAGATCTGCCCCTCCACGACCAGACCTGGCTGCAGGCGGTCGAGGATCTGCTGGCGAACCTCCTTGCGCTCCTCCTCGAGTACCGCGCGGCGCGAGAGCACGACGTTGTTGCGCGAGCGGTTGAGCTCGATCACCTTCGTCTCGATCTTCGTGCCCATGTACTCGTCGAGGTTCGGCACACGACGGATGTCCACGAGCGAGGCGGGCAAGAAGCCGCGCACGCCCAGGTCGATGATCAGGCCGCCCTTGACGACCTCGATGACCGTGCCCTCGACCGGCTCGCCGGACTCCGCGGCCGTTTCGATGCGCCGCCACGCTTTCTCGAAGCGGGCGCGCTTCTTGGACATGATCAGGCGACCGTCCTGGTCCTCCTTGGTCATGACGATCGCATCGACCTCCTCGCCCTGATGCACCTCGTCATGGGGGTCGACCGACTTGCGGATCGACAGCTCGTTCGCGGGGATGACGCCCTCGGACTTGTAGCCGATGTCGACCAGCACCTCGTCCTTGTCGATGCGGACGACGTGGCCGGTGACGACCTCGCCCTCCTCGATGTCGCGGAAGGTGGCGTCGTAATTGGGGACGATCTGCCCGTCGATCTCGAGCAGCAGTCCGTTGGACCCGGCGACCACGTGGGCCTCGGGATTCTCGATCAGTGTTTGCACCGCTCGAAGCCTAGCGCAGCCGTATCATTGGGGCTGAATGCCTACACGTGCGACCAAACGGGGAGCGCAGCGAACCCCCCTGGGAGCGCGCCCCGATTGTGACGTGCTGGTGTGTGGCGCGTCGTTCGCCGGATTGGCCGTGGCACGCGAGCTGGCGGGTTCAGGGATGCGCGTGCTGATACTCGATCGCTATGAGATCGGCGAGCGGCAGACCTCGGCGTGCGCGATGCCGACACTGTGGCTGGAGGCGATGGACCTGATGGGTTCGTTGCGCCAGACCTTCGACGAGTTGGTCGTGCACACGCGCTCGCGAACGTCGCGCTGGCGGCTGCCGTGGTCGTTCTCGACGTTCGATTACCGTGAGATCTGTGCGCTGCTTTACGACCAGGCCGACGCCGGCGAGACGGAGTTCGAGACCGCCACGATCACCGGGCGCGACGGGTTCACCGTTCACACCGACCGCGGCTCGCTGAGCGCACCGCTCGTCGTCGACGCGCTTGGCTGGCGACGGGTGCTGTCTAACGCGACCGCGATCCAGCCGCCGAACGCTCGCCTGTCACGCGGCCTGGAGGTCCACCCTACGGGGACGGGCGAGGAGTTGGAGTTGTGGATCGACCATCGCTACGTCCGCTCAGGGTATGCGTGGAGCTTTCCCGCGCGCGAGGAGGTGCGAATCGGGGCGGGCTCGTTCTGGCCGGCCAACCACGTCAAGGAGCCGACGGTCAGACTCGCGGGTGAGAAGGGGCTGGCGCCCGAGGGATACCAGGGCAACTGGATTCCCCACCAGCTGCGTCCGGCCGTCGAGGACGGGGTGTTCTTCGCAGGAGACTCGGCTGGACACTGTCTCCCACTCACCGCCGAGGGAATCCGCACGGCGCTGTACTTCGGACTCGCGTGCGCGCGCGAGTTGCGCTCGGTACACGCAGGTCGCATCACGCGCGAGCAGGCCCTCGCGCATTATGGGGCGTTCTCGGATAGGCATGCGCGCAAATACGAGTGGCTGCTGCGCGTGCAGCGTGCGGTCGGGCAACTCACCCCCAGCCCCATTCCAAGAGTGCTGTCACAGAGCTTGGAGTCACGCCGCTTCGCCAGCTGGTCGTTCGACCACTACCTGGCGATCGCGCCCCCATCGTTTGTGGCCACCGGCCCAGGCGCCGTCTCACGATCGCCGTCGGTCGCGGTCGCCGCGACGATCTGATCGATCTAGCGCGGGACGACTACGAGCGCTCAGGCCACTCGGCGCAGCTGTGGTCTGGAGGTGCGTGCGGCCTCCAGCGCCAGCCGGGAAGCCTCGATCGCACTGGCCCAGGAGACCTCTGAGAGCAGGCCCGGCGCGGCGACCATGTCGCCGGCGAGAAATACACCGTCACCACGATCGACTGCGGGACGCTCACGCCAACTCGTACCGGGCATGTCCAGTGCACCGCTGCGCGCGTCCATGACCTGTCGTCGGCGCCACGTCTCGCGCTCGCGCCAATCCGGCAAGGAGGCATCCAACAACCGTTCCAGCCGTCCGGCCGCCAGCTCGGTGTCCTCACCCGGACGAACCGGCATCTGCGCCTGAATCAACTCCTCGCCGGCGGGTGCCAGCGACGGATCTGGAGCGGTGAACCGCTCGATCCAGCCAGACTCGTCCAGGTCGGATACGACGAACGGATCGCCACGACGATGACGTAGACCAAGGTCAAGACATACCGTGTGCCCGCTCGTCCAGCGCAGAGAATCGTCGCCGAGCAACTCGCGCGCCTGACCAAGTTCGGTCGCGACGATCGTTGGCGTCTCGGGCAGCTGATCAACGCCGCGGCCCGTCTCGATCGTTACGCCCAGTTGGCGGGCGCGATCCTCCAAGGAGTCCACGACCGCGTTCCAGCCGCCGAGCGGGTAGCGCGCGGCGGGGGGTGGAGTCAGTAGGGCTCTGACGGTTCGAGTCCAGATGAACGAGGCCGACAGCTCACCGGGGTCGTGGTAGAAGGTGTACACGCCGGCTGCTGCCGAGAGCATTGCCGCCGTGCGCTCGTCGGTGTGCTCGCTCGCCCAGGTGCGGAAGTCGAGCTCGGTGGGCGCTTCGCGCCCTCGCAATCTCAAGACAGCCGGGATCGACCCCAGCGGCGGGGTGCGTCTGATCTCGCCCTGCCAGCGCAGCCTGAAACCTGCCAGGGGCGGTCCCACATGAGCAGGCAGCAACTTGCGTTCAGCCATCCAGCGCCATAGCGGGCCGTCTTTGTAGAAGGCGTGCGGGCCTACGTTGGCCCTGTATGGGCCGTCGCTACTGCGCGCCCGTCCGCCGAGCGCCGAGCGGGACTCCAGCAGAGATACCTGGGCGCCGCTCTCGGCGCAGGTGATCGCCGCGGTGAGTCCCGCAAGCCCTCCCCCCACGATCGTGATCCGGTTGGTCGAGCTGGCTCCATTCGACAGGCTCATAACAATGATCCTCCTGGCGCGGGTTGTGAGGTCACGATCACCCTACGACGGGACTGGTCCGGTATACAGTTCCAGTAATGGCAGATTTGACAGGGCCAGTTACTAGGTCTAGCTCGACCGTAGGGTCGAGGTCAGTAACGGGTCCAGAACTGCTCGTCGAACTCGATCGCGCCAGCGAGTTGCCGCTACATGAGCAGCTGGAGCGATCCCTGCGCCAGGACATCCGGCACGGGCGCCTGCTCCCCGGCACGCGACTGCCCTCCACACGCGGGCTCGCGACGGAGCTGGGCGTCTCCCGAGGCATCGTCACAGAGGCCTACAGCCAGCTCGGCGCCGAGGGCTATCTGGAGAGCCGCCAGGGCGCCGCCGTGCGGGTCGCGCGGGCAGTGCGTGCGG
>JBAUXH010000030.1:0-3312 GCA_049584155.1 Solirubrobacteraceae bacterium | reverse complement strand
CGTAGGCCGTGACGCGAGCGGCGGGCGACTGGGGGCCGGGGCCGATCGGCCCGAATACGGCCGTGGTCGAGAGGTTGGTGGGCGCTCCTAGCCGGTCGGGGGTGAAGCTCGCATGAACGGTCAGCGTCTGCGTTTGCGTCCCCCACGCGACCGTGGCGGCGACCAGGCAGGCGCAGGCGAGACCCGCCGCGAGCAGGACCCGGGTATGGTGCTTCATCACACACTCTCCTCTCAAGCGACCGACA
Organism: Solirubrobacteraceae bacterium; assembly: GCA_049584155.1. Taxonomy (GTDB): domain Bacteria; phylum Actinomycetota; class Thermoleophilia; order Solirubrobacterales; family Solirubrobacteraceae; genus Palsa-744. Next base: position 3,067 of record JBAUXH010000030.1, on the reverse strand, counting down.
GCTACTCGGTGGCATTTGCGCCGTCTCAGGCGAGGCGCTCTGCTTCCGTATTTCGCGTTACCGAGAGTAACACGAATCTGGTGAGGCTGTCAACTGCTGTTGCGAGTCCGCAGTCGCAACTGGCATCTACGGGAGTCGCTCAGAAGATCGCCGCTGCCTCCTCGGCCGCCTCCGCGGCGGCGAGGTCGCCGCGCAGACGCAGGCCGAGAACGGGGAAGACGAGCGTCGAGAGCACCGCCGCTCCGACCAGCGCGGCGGCCGTGGAGGCGCGCATGTGCCCCGTTTCCACGGCCAGGGTCGTGATCGCCAGGACGAGCGGCAGCTGGGTCGAGCACATCAGCGCCAGGGCCGTCCGCGCGCGGGCGTCGAGCACGTCGCGGTAGAGCAGCAGCGCGGGCGCGCCCCGCACGACGAGGAAGAGGAGGAAGAAGAGCATCATCTTGAGCACGCTTGAGACGCTCGCGAACAGCGCGTCGACGTCCAGGTTCATGCCGCTGACGATGAAGAAGAACGGCACGAACACGCCGAAGGCGACCGCCGTGAGCTTGGAGTCGAAGGCCGGCAGCTCGCGCGTCCTCAGCAGCTGGCGCGTGATGATGCCCGCCGCGAAGCCCCCGAGCAGCAGGTCGAGCCCCAGTTCGAAGGCGAGCAGCGCGAGCGCGAACACCAGCACGAGGATCCAGCGGACCGCCAGCTGGGAGCTGCTCTCCAGCGTCTGCTCGAACAGCGGCACGGTGCGCTCGGAGGAGCGCACCGCGAAGACCGCCACGCCGACCGCCAAGCCCACGAAGGCGAGCAGGATCAGCCCATTGTGGACCGTGCTCTGGGCCGAGAGGATCAGCGTTAGCAGGAGGATCGGGCCGAACTCGCCGACGGCGCCGGCGCCGAGCAGGTAGGTGCCAAAGCGCGTGCGCAGCTCGCCGGCGTCGGAGAGGATCGGGATCAGCGTGCCGATCGCCGTCGTCGCGAGCGCCGAGCCCGTGTACAGGAGCGAGAGCACGATCCCCAGGGCCGCGAGCACCCCGCCGATCGTGTAGGCGAGCGCGAGCGAGAGCGCCCAGCCGAGCAGCGCCAGGCGCAAGGGCTTCCCCATGATCCGGTGCATATCGATCTCATAGCCGGCGAAGAAGAACAGCAGGCCCAGGCCGAGGTCGGAGAAGAAGGTGATGAACTGGTTGACGTGCAGGCCGAGCACCTGTGGCCCCAATACGACTCCTAGCAGCAGCTCGACCACGACGACCGGCACGAGCACGCCACGCTCGCCCGCGATCGCGGTGACGGTGCCCGCGAGTGCCGAGACGGCGATGATCGCGAAGAACGTGCCCGGGGCCACATGCACGGCGGCGAGCACGTTCACCGCTCCCCCGAGTCCTCAGCGGAGCGGGCACCCGCACGGTCATCGACGCTCATCGCGACGCGACCATAGCGCCTGGGTCAGCGGCCCGAGCGCGGGGAGGTGTCGATTTTTTGCCCCTCCGTTCGTCTTCAGGGCAGACCATCCGCTCAAGTACCCTACGAAGGAGAAGACGATGAAGTACATGCTGTTGATCCACCAGGGCACGACCCCGCTGCCAGGTACACCGGCGTGGGAGGGGCTGTCCGAGGCCGAGCAGGGCTCGGTCTACGCCGCCTATCGGGCGATCAACGAAGACCCACAGGCAACCTCTGGGGTGCGCATGCAACCGCCAGAGACGGCGACGACCGTGCGCGTGCAGGACGGGCAGACACTCACCACCGACGGCCCGTTCGCCGAGGTCAAGGAGGCGCTCGGCGGATACCTGTTCTACGAGGCCGAGGATCTGGACGGCGCGATCGAGCTGGCCGCGCGCATCCCTGCGGCGAGCATGGGCGGCGCGATCGAGATCCGTCCGATCGTCGAGTGACGGACGCACTCGAGCAGACCTTTCGCGATCACTGGGCGCGCGTGCTCGCCGCGCTGATCGGCTTCCTCGGCGACATCGACCTCGCCGAGGAGGCCGCCCAGGAGGCGTTCGCGATCGCCGCCGAGCGCTGGCCGCGCGAGGGAGCACCCGCCAACCAGGCCGGCTGGCTCATCGCGACGGCGCGCAACCGCGCGATCGACCGCATCCGCCGGGAGCGAGTGCTCGCCGCGAAGGCACGTCTGCTGCAGGCGCCCGAGGCGACCGTGACGGATGACACCGACATCGAGACGAGCGCGGTTCCGGACGAGCGCCTGGAGCTCGTGTTCACGTGCTGTCATCCGGCGCTCGCCACCGAGGCGCAGGTCGCGCTGACGCTGCGCACACTCGGAGGGCTCAGCACCGAGGAGATCGCGCGCGCGTTCCTCGTCCCTGAGCCGACGATGGCCCAGCGGCTGGTGCGAGCCAAGCGCAAGATCAAGGTCGCGGGCATCCCCTTCAAGATCCCGCCGGCGCACCTGCTGCCGGACCGGCTAGGCGCGGTGCTGGCGGTCGTGTATCTGATCTTCAACTCCGGCTATGACGGGCGCAGCGAGCTATCGCAGGAGGCGATTCGTCTCGGTGGGGCGCTAGTCGAACTGATGCCCGACGAGCCCGAGGTGTGCGGTCTGCTGGCGCTGATGCTGTTGCACGACTCGCGCCGCGATGCCCGCCGGTGCGATGGAGAGATCGTGCTGCTCGCCGATCAGGACCGCACGCTGTGGGACGCAGGGCGGATACGGGACGGTCGCGCGGCGCTCGAGCGTGCGCTGGCGTTGCGCGGGCGCGGGGTGGGTGGGGTGTATGTCCTGCAGGCCGAGATCGCCTCGCTGCACGCCCGGCAGGAGAGCGATTGGGCAGAGATCGCGGCGCTATATGAGGAGCTCGCGCGGATGAGTGGCTCGCCGGTGGTGGAACTCAACCGCGCCGTCGCGCTGGCGCACGCGCGTGGCTGGCGGGAGGGTTTGTTGGCGATCGAACGGATCGAGGGGCTCGCCGACTACCACTACTATCACGCCGCCCGCGCCGATCTGCTGCGCCGTCTCGATCGCTCCGAGGAGGCGCGGATGGCGTATGAGCGCGCGTTGGAGCTGGCTTCTTCGGAGCTCGAGCGGCGGTTTCTGACGCGGCGTATCGCGGAGTTGTAG
>JBAUXH010000029.1:0-1888 GCA_049584155.1 Solirubrobacteraceae bacterium | reverse complement strand
CGCTTATCGTTTACCTCCACCTTTACGGCCAGGCCGCGCGAAATAAGTGGCGCCGTATTAGCGCCAGCGTGCGCGCCATCGCCGACGCAACAGGACTCTCCAAAAGCGCCGTCCACGCAGCGCTCACACATTTGCGGCGCCGGCAACTAATCGCGACGACCGCCGATCACGCCACTGCTACTCCGCGCCACCGCGTACTTCGCCACTGGCGCACGCGATAGGGTAGGGCGACCATTCCTTATCCAATACTTGCTCGCTGCTGCGAGTCCTCAGCAGTTTCCTCGGCGCCTGAAACAGTTCCAACATTCTGAGGACAAATCCGTTACTTCGATGAACGCAAAGGCGTCAGCAATTGCGAATCGTCTTTAAGGATTGGGCTGGGAATCAGAAAACGGAGAGGCGAAATGATCAAAGGAAGTCAATTAGTCGGACGTGCTGTCATCGACATGGAAGCCGCGGAGCGGCTCGGGAAAATCAAGGAAATCATCGTGCAACGTGACGGCGAGCGCGTAGCTGGTTTTGTCGTTGTGCACGGCGAAACGCTTGTCGGAACCGCAGGAAAGCGGAGGATGATTCCCGCTTCCGCCGTGCATTCGATTGGGCCTGATGCAATGACTGTGCGCGGATCTGCGATGCAAGAACCGGTTGAACTCGATAGCCTGCCACGCATGTCCGACATCATCGGTCACAAAATGGTCACGCAAAGTGGACGACTGCTCGGGGTAATCGACGACGTGCTTATCAATCGCGGAGATGGAACAATTGTCGGCTTCGTCGTCGGCGAAGGTGTCCGCAGCAAGCTAGAGAACATCTTCAATCCGCAGCGTTCCCGGGTTCGCGGCTACGTGCGCGCCGAAGCCGATCTCCACGTGGGCAAGGACCTGATCATCGTACCAGATGACGCGCTGATCGAAGGAGAACCGGGCACGCACGAAGGCGATCAGAAATCGGCGATAGCGAAGACAGACGAAGCCGACGTGCACAGCTGGGAAGAGCGCGCTTCGGCGGAATCCACAAGACCTAGCATTTGGACGCGGCGAACAGACGTGCCAGCACAGGCTCGACCGGAAACAGCGGTAGACCGCCCTCTTAGATCTGAAACTGCACGAGCATCGGAGGCGGGTCGGCCTGCGACACTGGACGAAGAAAAAACACCTGAGATTCCAACACTGGTTACGACGCACGAAGCCGTTACGACCGTTTCGCGGGACGAAGCTGTGACCACCGTCCAGCAGGATCAATCTCTAAAATAAGGCTGTAGCCGTCTCTCACGGAAACTGTAGGGCGTCTCTGCGGGACGCCAGGCGTTTGGCACAACCGCCTCTACAATAATTCCTGCTTTGCAGGTTTCCTGATAGGAATTCTTAGCGTCTCGCGGAGACGCCACACAATCTTTATTTCTCCCGCAGATGCCAAACACCATTCCAATCCTTGCCGGGAGGATTTCGGCGCAGGAATTGAATTCGCTGAAGGAGTACACGGGATGGACCGTCGTTCGGTCGAATTTGCAGACATTCGTGAAAAGCCGTCTCCGCGCGGTCCCAGTCTTGACCAAGGTACCTCCGCCGAGCTTGATCGTAGCGATCGCGCAAGCGCACCGATTCTTCAGATAATTGTCCCGCCACAGACATCACCTCGAAGACCCGCGTGGTTTCCGTCTTGCCTTTGACTGAGATTGTATCGATCTCCCGGATCTCAAACTCCGACCCGATTGCCTGAACGGTACTTTCGCCAACCAGAATTCGCGTGCCGTAGACGCGGTTCGCCCTTTCCAGTCGCGCGGCAAGATTCACAGTATCGCCGACTACGGTGTAGCTGCGTGTATTCTCTGAGCCGATGTTGCCTACTACGACTTCGCCCGTGCAAATGCCAATGCACAGGTCAACGG
>JBAUXH010000028.1:0-1856 GCA_049584155.1 Solirubrobacteraceae bacterium | reverse complement strand
GAATAAACGTCCCCCGGCATAACGTAGGGCTCGACTTTGTAGCGCTCGCAATCCTTCTCGTCGCGGGCGTGTTCGACGGGATTCAGCATCCGCAAAAGCCGGACGGCTTTATCGCCATCGCCTTGGCGGGCAAAAGCCATTGGCACCCAGGTGGCAGCATGCGTGTATTGGCCGCCGTTTTCCCGCACACCGGGAGGATAACCCTTGATGTAGCCAACGTCGGCGGCGGTACTGTCGAAAGGCGGAGTAAAGAGCAAAATTAGATTGTCTGCTTCACGCACAAGATTTTCCTCAAGCGATCGCAGCGCGACCTCAATGCGATTGGAGTCGCCAGCACCGGAAATCGCGGCCCAACTTTGTGGGAGTGAATCGATGCGAGCCTCGGTGTTTTCTTTCGAGCCGAGAGGCGTGCCATCGTCGAAGTATGCGCGACGATACCACGCTCCGTCCCATGCCTGCGCGTCGACTGTTTTAGCCAACTGCGCAGCGCGCACCTGGCAGGCTCGCGCTTCGTCATGCAGTTCGCGTAGAGTGAGCAGCTCAGCGAAGTCTTTCAGCACGCAAATCTCAAACCATGCGAGCCAGACGCTTTCGCCTTTGCCGCCGATTCCAACGCGATTAAGGCCATCGTTCCAATCACCGCCTCCGATCAAAGGCAATCCATGAGGACCGGCTGTGGCGGAGCGCGCGATAGCCCGCCGACAATGTTCGAGCAGAGAACCTTCCGTGGCGGAAACGACCGGAATGGAAAGGCTCTCAGTCTGTTGTTCCTCCAACGGTTTGGCGTCGAGGAATGGAACCATCTGATCGAGGATCGCGGCGTCGCCGGTGGTGCGAACGTAATGTGCGGTGACGAAGGGAAGCCAGAGAAGATCGTCACTCATCCGCGTCCGGACGCCCGCGCCAGACTCTGGATGCCACCAATGTTGGACATCGCCTTCCACGAATTGTCGCGCTGCGGCGCGCAAAATGTGATCGCGCGCGAGCTCGGGCGCGGAATGCATAAGGGCCATGACATCCTGTAACTGGTCACGGAATCCGTAGGCACCGCTCGATTGGTAAAGAGCCGAGCGACCCCAGAGTCGGCAGCTCAGAGTCTGATAGAGCAGCCAGCGGTTGAGTAGAAGGTTCGTAGAAAGCTCGGGCGTTTCCACTTCGATCGTGCTTAGGAGTCGGTCCCACCATTGGCGCGTTTCTTTAAATGCGGATTCGACGTTGGCGGGATCGCGAAAATGCGTAATGAGTCCACGCGCTTTTTCTTCGTCGTCCGCCTGCCCGAGGAGAAAAGTCATTTCTGCGGTATCCCCCGGTTCAATCTCCACTATCACCTGAACGGCGGCACAAGGGTCAAGGCCGGCGCCCACGTCGCCAGTCAATCGTTCGTGCTCCATCGCTACCGGATCGCGCAGCGAGCGGTTACGCCCGATGAACCCCGCGCGGTCAGCGGTGAACGAAGCAGGCGTTGGAGCCGAAGTGGCAAAAGTAATGCAGTCGCAAAATTCAGGGTTGTAAGAATTGCGGACGAACAGGCTCTGGCTCTGTAAATCCCATTTCGTCACAATATGCATCCCGGTTTCCTCAGCATCGGATCCGAGAACGAGAGTGGCGTACGCGGTGACAGTCAGCTTTCGCCGTCGCGACGAATTGTTGCGCAGACGCAGCCTCTGCAAACGCACAGGTTTTCCACCGAGATCATCGACCGGCACGAACGTAAGCAAACGTTGTTCGATCGCATGGCTGTTATGCTCAAACGTTGTGTAACCCTGACCGTGTCGCGCACGATACGCGTCCTTCTCTCGGATCGGTTTGGCTGTTGGAGACCACACGGCGCCGATCTCGTCGTCACGGATGTAGAT
>JBAUXH010000027.1:0-3096 GCA_049584155.1 Solirubrobacteraceae bacterium | reverse complement strand
GCGCGTTCGATCGCGGCGCCGTCGGCACCCCGGCTCGCGCGCGGTGGTGAACCGTCGAGCGCGTCCTCTGGCTCGGGCGCCTCCATAAATACGTAGTCCATCGGGAAGTCGATGAAAGCTGGTCCACCATGAGGAGCCAGCGCTGTGGCAAAGGCCTCGTCGAGGAGTCCGGGTATCTCGGCCGTACTCTCGGGCGTCACCGCGAGCTTGGTGAGGGGACGCACGAACGGGATGTGATCGATCTCCTGCAGAGATCCCATCCCCCAGCGTCCGGCGGGAGCGCGACCGCCGAGGATGACCATCGGCGAGTGGTTGGCCTGCGCCGAGCCCATCGCACTCATCCCGTTGGTGACGCCGGGTCCGGCCGTGAGCGCGCACACGCCGGGCTCACGCGTGACCTTCGCCCAGCCCTCGGCGGCGAACGCAGCGGTGGACTCATGCCGGACGTCCACGATCTCGATCCCCTCCTCGCGACAGCCATCGTAGATCGAGAACAGATGCCCACCCGAGAGCGTGAACAGCCGGCTGACGCCGTGCGCGCGCAGCCTCCGCGCGACGAGTCGTCCACCGTGGAAAGTGCCCGTAGTCTCCTCTGTCTCAGTCGCCATCGGCGCGACTCTACCCATTGAAGCGTCGAGTTGCCACCCAGAGCTGGGGGTGGCCGAGACCGGTGTGTGAGACCCGGGCACTAATGAGTGGCCGCGCGCTCCGCGCGCAGCCGCGCGTGCGCAGGTTCATGGTCTCGAGCGGCCGCCGAACCTCGACCGCAGACGGTCAGCCGGAGTGCTCAGCCGACGGCGTCGGCGGCCAGTCCCGCCCAGAAGCGGACGGACTCGCGCTCGTGTCCGATCCCTGAGTGCAACGCCAGACGCCAGCCGGACGGCGCGTCGGGCAGTTGCTCGAACAGCTCCTCATAGGCGCGCAGGCGATGGGTGTGAGCGGTGAGCTGAGCCGCCGCGAGCCTGCCCGGATCTCCGCCGAAGAAGAGCTTTAGCACGGCAGGATCGCGAACTTCATCGAACTCGTCGGTGGGCTCGCGCAGCCAATCCGTGAGCACCTCGCGCCCGGAGCGGGTGAGACGATAGATCCGCCGGCGCCGACCCGTCTGCTCGCGCCGCTCAGAGAGCAGGCCCTGCTTGGCCAGCCGGGCGCACTCGGTGTAGAGCTGAGTATGGGGAACCGCCCAGAAGTTGAAGGTGCTGACCTGGGCCATCCGCTTGAGGTCGTAGGGCGTGGCTGGACCGGTCTGCTCGATCAGCCCAAGCACGATGTAGGACGTCTCGGTCAGGGGGGCTGGAGTCGTGGTTGACATGGACGAGAGATTAACGTACGGTTGGCATCGTTCGTACTGAACTATATAGGAGGAGTTGTCGTCGTGCTCGTCGGTCGCTGTGCTCGTCGCGAGCCGTCTCATCCCGCGCCGTTTCCCCCGCGGCCGGCAGGCAACGAGTACCGGCCTTATCCGCGCGAGCAGCCGCATAACCCCCTGATCAGGGGTAAAACGACCGTGCTGGGCGTGCGTATGCACGGTGGTCGCCTGCTCAGCGCGGTGCAGCTGCCGTTGTTCATGCTGATCCCACCGAAGGGCTTTGGCGTGCTCACGACGACCGGTCGTAGGAGCGGCAGGGCACGGCGCAAATGCGTCCGGGCGATCAGGCGCGGCAGCAAGATCTACATAGTTTCGATCGGAGGTTCGCGTGCGGCCTGGATGAAGAACATCCGATCCGATCCACACGTATCGGTGCGAATCCGAGGAGGCACATTTACAGGCAAAGCGCGCGAGCTCGGCGAGCCGGCCGAGCTCGAACTGGGGATCACGGCCTACAGCGGGGCGGTCAACGCGTTTGACTATGCGGAGTGCGCGCTATGGCGCAAGGGACGCCCCACGCGCGCGAAGATCCAGGACCTGCATCGCGGCTGGTTCAGGGAGGGAATTCCGCTGGTGGTCGATATCGATGGACCAGCCCGCTTAGAGCCTGATCTGTAGAGAAATGCCCGGGACGGGATTCGAACCCGCAAGCTCACACGAGCGGCAGATTTTAAGTCCGCTGACTTTGCCAGTTTGTCCACCCGGGCGTAGCGATCGTATCTGCCGGCGTGGATACGGGACTCCACACGCCCGCGCGGGCGGGATCGGGCCCGCGAGAGCGCAACTTTTCGGTTGCTACGGTGTAGATGAAGACAGATATATAAGGCAGCCGAAGGGACCAGATACGCCGTGGAGGTCTCAGCACTAACGCACAAGAGCATGCCGGGCCTCAGTGGCCCGTCGGCGCTGCTACGACTGCAGTCGGACGAGCGACTGATCGCGATGACCCGGCGCGGACAGCATGCCGCGTTCGAGGTGCTGTTCTCGCGCTACCAGTCCCGTCTGCTGGCGTTCTGCCGGCACATGCTGAGTTCGCGCGAGGACGCCGAGGACGTGCTCCAGGAGGTGTTCACGGCCGCGTTCAACGCCGTGCTCGCCGACGAGCGCGAGATCAACGTCAGACCATGGCTGTATCGGATCGCGCGCAATCGCTCTCTGAACCACCTGCGCCGCGCGTCGGCGATCGGCGTGGACTCGATGGATGTGCACTATGCCGACAACGGCCTGTCGACCGGCGAGCGGGTCTTGAAGCGTGAGAGCTTCAGACAGCTGTTGGGCGATGTTAAGGAGCTGCCGGAGACCCAGCGCACGGCGCTGCTGCTGCGCGAGATCGACGCCCTCTCTTATGAGCAGATCGCCGACGCGATGGAGACGACGGTGCCGTCGGTGAAGTCGCTGCTCGTGCGCGCACGCATCTCGCTGGCAGAGGCCGCCGAGGCGCGGCAGCTGAGTTGTGAAGAAGTGAGGATGCAGCTCGGAGAGGTAGCGGAGGGCCTGACCAAGCTGGGCGCACCCGCGCGCAGGCACGTGCGCGGGTGTGAGCGCTGCCGTTCGTTCAAGAAGCAGCTCAAGGAGAACAATCACGCGCTCGCGGCGATCTTCCCCGTGGGACCGCTGCTGCTAGCGAAGAAGCTACTGCTCACCAAGTTGGGCTCGACCGCATCGGCCGGTCATGTCGGCGCCACTGCCGGGGCCACAGCGGGCGCTGCCGGCGCGGGGGGTGCGAG
>JBAUXH010000026.1:0-4484 GCA_049584155.1 Solirubrobacteraceae bacterium | reverse complement strand
TCAGTCGGCTGATCAAGCAGGACCTGGAGGCGAGCGGACAGGCCGAGCTGGCTGGATTGATCGAGCCCTATCGTGCTGGCTACACCCCCCAGCAACGCCGCAAGCTGGAGCAGCGGCTGACGCGCGGCGAGCTGCGTGCGGTCATCACCACCGACGCGCTGGAGCTTGGCATCGACATTGGCGAGCTCGATGCGGCGCTGGTGGTCACCTTCCCCGGCACCGTCGCCTCGCTGCGCCAGATGTGGGGGCGCGCCGGGCGGCGCGGGCGCGGCCTGGCGATGTACGTCGCCGGGGAGGACGCCCTGGACCAGTTCTTCTGCCGCCACCCCGACGAGTTCCTCGACCGTCCCGTCGAGGCCGCGATCCTCGACCACGAGAGCCCGCTCATCTTCGCCGCGCATCTCCTGTGCGCCGCGCACGAGGGGCCGATCGACTCCGGTGACGTCGAGTTCTTTGGCCCGCGGCTGCAAGCGCAGGCCGAGCTGCTCGTCAGCGCCGGGCGTCTGCGCGCGCGGACCGTGCAGCGAGGATCCGACCGCGGCGAGGCGATCGGGAGCGAGACATATGTGCTGCGCAACCCCGGCTCCTACCCCGCGGGAGAAGTGTCGCTGCGCTCGGCCTCGCCCGACACTTTCGCGATCGTCGATGTCTCCTCGGGCGAGCTGCTCGGCCAGACCGAGGCGGCGCGCGCCCACTCGACCGTGCACGACGGCGCCATCTACCTGCACCAGGGGCGCTCCTATGAGGTCCGCGACCTGGATCTCGATCACCGGCGCGCACTCGTCGCGCCGTTTCAGGGCGACTGGTACACCCAGCCCAAGCGCGAGACGATGACCGCGATCGAGCGGCTGCTCGATCGCCGCACCGCGCTCGGGGTCACGCTCAGCTTCGGCGAGGTGTCGGTCACTGAGACGGTGCTCGCCTACCAGCGCCGCCGACTGTCTGACCACGCACAGATCGACCTCGTCGCGCTCGACCTGCCCGAAACGAGCTTCTCCACACAGGCCCTGTGGTTCGAGCTCGACGCCCCTGCGCTGGATGAGACGATCACGCTGGAGTCCCTGCTCGGCGCGCTGCACGCGACCGAGCATGCCCAGATAGCGGTGCTGCCGCTGATCGCGATGTGCGACCGCTGGGACATCGGCGGGCTCTCGACCAATCTGCACCCCCAGACGGGCGCTCCCACGATCTTTATCTATGACGGGCACCCCGGGGGCGTGGGCATCACGCGCACCGCGTTTCAGCGCTTCGAGGAGCTGTGCGAGGACGCGCAGCGGCTGATCGCCGGCTGCGGCTGCACCGACGGGTGCCCCTCCTGCGTACAGTCCCCGAAGTGCGGCAACCTCAACGAACCGCTGTCCAAGGCCGGTGCTCGACTCCTGCTGGAGCGGATGCTCGCCGCCACGACGCAACCACCGGTGGGAACGCCGCTCTGATCGCGATGCCGCGCTGTTGAAGACGTGACGATGCTCGCATTCATGAAAAAGACGGCGCTCGCCGGGGTTGTTGTCTGCGTCGCCCTAGCGGCGAGCGCGGTCGCGGCCGAAGCGCCACCGAGCCAATCGCTCGTCGGCGACGGCCCCGGCGGGCGCACCGCGCTGACGCGCTGGACGCTACGCCGGGACCCCTCCAATCGCGGCATCGCGCTGGGCTGGCAGCGAGGCCGGTTCGGCGGCACGAACGTGAGCGTCCCCAACGTCATCGACCCGACGCGCTACGCCGGCGCCTCCGCGCAGGCCAACTATGAAGGCTCGGTCGCGTGGTATCACACGACGTTCACGGCCCCTGCGCCCGGGACCTACGGGCTGACGTTCCAGTCGGCCAACTTCTCCGCGCGCGTGTGGGTGGACGGGCGTGCACTCGGCTCCCACCGGGGCTCCTATCTGCCGTTCGAACCCCGCGCTCAGCTCACCGCGGGCAGGCACACATTGGTCGTACGCGTCGACTGGCGCGACCCCGCCGCCCAGTCGCACATCGGATTTCACCGCACCTGGTTCAACTGGGGTGGGCTCGACGGCGAGGTTAGCGTGCGTGCGATCGGCGCGAGCGAGCTGTCGAATCCGGCGATCCAGACGACGTTCTCGCCCGGTTCGGTCGTCTGCGTTCGCGCCCCCTGCCCGAACATTCCCGCCGCCCAGACGGCGACCGTGCGCGTCAGCGTGCAGGTGCGCAACGACGGCCCCTCCGGGCGCGCGATCCTCCCTTCAGGCTCGCTGGTGCACGGCGCGCAGACGATCCCGCTGGACTTCCCCGAACAGCACCTCGCTCATAACCAAAGCGCCACGGTGAGCACGACCGTGGATGTCCCCGAACCGGCACTGTGGTCGCCTGCGAGCCCGAGCCTGTACCAGCTGACGCTCGCCATCGGGCAGGAGTCAAGCTACTCCGCCCGCGTGGGCTTGCGCCAAGTCACCTGGCACGGCGGGCGCGTGTATCTGAACGGGCAGCACCTGCAGGTACACGGCGCGAGCGTTCAAGAGGATGCACTCGATCACGGCGATGCGCTCACGCCGGGTGATGAGAACGCGATCGTCTCCGAGCTGCGGGCGATCGACGCGAACGCCGTGCGCGCCCAGCACCCGCTGGACCCGGCGCTGCTGGAACGACTCGACGCCGCCGGCATCCTCGTGTGGCAGGGCATCGGGCCGGTCGAAGGGGCCGGCAACTGGTATTCGAACACGCCCGGACTGCTCGCGGAGGCCGAGGGCCAGGCGCGCACGGCGACGATCGCCGACCAACTGCACCCGTCGATTCTCGCCTGGAACCTCGTCGACGAGGTCGCCGAGAACGGCCGCGACGGCGCTGAGGTCTCCTATGTGCAGTCGCTGAAGAACTGGCTGCACGCCTACGACCCGACGCGCATGGTCGCGGTGGACGTATGGGGCGATCATCCACCAACCCGTCCGGGAGCGCTGTATCGCGGCGTCGACGCGATCGCCGAGACCGACTACTCGGGCTGGTATGACAACCCCCGCAACTCCCCCGCCGCGGTCAGCGCGGAAATCTCACGACGTCTGCGCGCGATGCAACGCACGTTCGCCGGCAAGGTGCTCTTGATCAGCGAGTTCGGCGCCGAATCCAACGCTCTGAACCCCACCGGCAGTCCAGGCAGCTACTCGTTTCAGTCCTCGCTGCTGGCCCGCCACATCCGCGCCTACGCGGCCGACTCGGGGCTCAGCGGCATGTTCGTCTACCTGCTGCGCGACTACCCGCTCGTCCCCACGTTCGAGGGTGGCTCGATCCACGGGGTGCTGCCGCGACTGCACCTGATTGAAGGACTCAACCAGAAGGGGCTGTTCACCTACGGCGGGCGCCCCAAGCCGGCGGTCAGCGTCGTCGCACGGTCCTACCGGGCGCTGGGATCGGGGTAGGGCGCCGGCCACGCGGACACGCAGCCGAGGAGCGAGCCGACGCATTGGGAAGCGCCGGCGCACTGTGCGAACATGCCGCCGTGCGCGTCCTGCTCACCGGCCACCACGGCTACATCGGATCGGTCCTGCTCCCCCTGCTGCTCGACGACGGGCATGAGGTAGTCGGTCTCGACAGCTTCCTATATGAGGGGTGCGACTTCGGCGAGGACAGCGCTGCGGCGGTGCCCGTCATCCGCAAGGACGTCCGCGACGTGACGGTGGGTGACCTCGACGGATTCGACGCCGTGCTGCACCTGGCAGCGCTATCTAACGATCCGATCGGGGACCTCAACCCCGAGTGCACCTACGCAGTCAACCACCGTGCCTCGGTCTCACTGGCGCGCGCCGCCAAGCAGGCTGGGGTCAAGCGTTACCTGTTCTCCTCCTCGTGCAGCCTGTATGGCGCGGCCGGTCGGGACTGGATCGAGGAGACCGCGGACTTCAACCCGGTCACGCCCTACGGCGAGTCGAAGGTCCTCGCCGAGCGCGACATCGGCCTGCTCGCCGACGAGGAGTTCAGCCCGACGTTCCTGCGCAACGCCACCGCACACGGCCTCTCCCCTCGCCACCGCGGCGACCTGGTCGTCAACAACCTCACTGCGTTCGCATACGCCACCGGTGAGGTGCTGATGCAGAGCGATGGCACCCCGTGGCGACCACTCGTGCACATCGAGGACATCGCGCGCGCATTTCTCGGGCTGCTGCAAGCGCCGCGTGAGCAGGTGCACGGCGAGGCCTTCAACATCGGCGCCGACGAGGAGAATTACCAGATCGCCGACGTCGCCCGGATCGTCGAGGAGGTAGTGCCCGACTCACATATCGCGTTCGCCGCCGGTGCCGGGCCCGACAAGCGCAGTTATCGCGTCAGCTTCGCCAAGTTCGAGCGGGCGTTCCCGCAGCTGCGCCCCAGATGGACGGTCCGTGCGAGCGTCGAGCAGATGCTCGCGGCCTATCGCGCCCACGACCTGCGCATCGAGGACTTCACCGGGTCGCGGTTCATGCGGATCGCCCGCCTCAGGGAGCTGGCGGACGCGGGACGGCTGGACGAGGCGTTGCGCTGGCGGGACTCCGAGC
>JBAUXH010000025.1:0-13832 GCA_049584155.1 Solirubrobacteraceae bacterium | reverse complement strand
GCGCCACGCCGCCGCCCGCGGCCAGCAGGAACGGCCAGATGCCGCCCCAGCCGCGGCCCATGCCGTACGCCGAGGCGATCGTCGGCTGGAAGAAGCCCTCGCCTAGGTAGCGCATCCACACGACCGTCTCGTTCTCATAGCCCACGAGCGGATGCGTGATCGTCGCGATCACGGTCGTCGTGATCGACACTGCCGCCAGCGCGACCGTCGGTCCCGGCCAGCGCTTCAGCGCGAGCGCGACCGGGAACGCCAGGAACGGCAGCATCGTCGTCAGAAACCGCGGTCCCATGAACCCGCCGCCGAACGGCAGGTAGTAGCCCGAGTTGTAGCCGACGTAGCAAAGGCAGACGCCGCCGATCGTCAGCGCCTCCGCGCGCTTGCCGCGCTTGTATAGCAGCACCGTCCCCATCGCTCCCAGGATCAGGATCGGCGAGATCGTCAGCAGCCCGCGCGAGTCCAGCAGCAGCGTGACGAACACCTTCGGGCTCGGCAGCGAGATCCCAAAGAACCCTTTCTGCTGGCGGGGGATGCTCGAGTAGGCCAGGTGCGTCCACGAATTGAACGCATAGTGGTTGTACAGCAGCAGCGGCACGATCCCTACGATCCCCCCCGCGATGTAGGAGCCCGCACGGCGCGCGATCAGCGGCGCTGTAAGCGCGTCGCGGCGCGAAAGCAAATACAGCCCCAGCACGGCCGCCACGAAGAACAGCGGGTACTCCGACGCCACGGCATATCCCATCGCCAGCCCCGCCACCGCGAGCAACATCGCGCTGGGTGGGCCATCGCGCTCGCGCAGCATCAGCGCGAATGCGCCAAAGCCCAGGAACGCGCTAAACACGTGGCTGAACAGCAGCGTCGAGAGCGGCAACACCATCGTCCCCAGCCCCAGCGCGACCGCCGCCGCCGCGCCATAGCCAGGCTCGAACCGATCCGCCACGCGCCACACCAGCAGCAACAGCAATAGCCCCGGCAGCACGTTCGCCCACAGCCCGATCAAATAGATCATCTCGTCGCCTGGATGGTTCGGCGGCGCCACGTGCGCGTTCGTCCACGATTCCGCCCCGATCAGGTTCAGCGTGTCGTAGAACGGCAGCGCCATCAGCGCCAGCCCGGGGGCGCGCGCGGAGTAGAAATGGCCCTTGTAATAGGCCTTATCGCCCGTGTTTTGCTGGTACTGATCGATCGTCGTCCGTTCCACGTTCAGCGAACGGATCAGGTCATAGTGCGAAGTCTGGTTCCACGAAAACGACTGAATCAGCGTCGCGTAAGACAGCCCCACCAGCAAAATCGCGCCCAGCGCCAAGCGTTTGCGGGTGATCATCCGATTGCGGCTCTCAATCCGTGCCGTGGAGCGCGCTCGGCCCCGGTTCGATTTCGTAGATCACCAGCGAGCCCACCTGGCGACGTTTGACGTCCAGCCCCGCGACCGGTTTGGCCGCGGCCGCCTGGACGTTCGGCGGCTCCGCCAGCGCATACCCATGGATGCCGGGCAATTTCGGCATCGTCAGATGCAGCACGACCGTGTTGATGCCGTAGTAGCGCAGCTTCTCGATGCTGGCCTTATCCGGGAATCCGCTCATCCCTCCGCGCAGATCGTCGACCTGGGGAATGTCGAACGTGCTGTTGCCGATCGGGATCTCATAGAAGCCGTCCGTCGAGAAGTACTGCCACACGCGATCGGCCGCACCATCAGTCGGCAGATCCAGCAGCGGTCCGCGCAAACCGACCTCCGCGGGCTTCGGCTGGGGTACGACCGGGTGCGCGAGATGCCCTGCGCCTTCGCCCAGCAGCCCGATCAGCAGCACTACCCCGAGGATCGCCCCCGCTGCGCGCACTGTATGACGCTTGCCCCACGCGCCCGCCAGCCCCGCAAGCCACTGCACTCCGGCGGCCGCCAGCAGCGCGTAGAACAGCGTCGCCAGCGTGAACACCCTCCCCGGCACCCGCACGCCATCCCAGCCCGGTGCGAAGTCATACAGCAGCCGGTAGGGATAGCCCGCGCCCGTCAGACCCATCCCGAGCGCGAGGATCGACACGACCCCGATCCCCACCGCCAGCCCGACGCGCAATCGGCGGGTATACAGCGGCGCCACCAACCCCACCACCGCGAGCACGAGGATCAGCCCGCCCGGCCAGAACACGCTCTCGTTCTTGGAATGGATGTGTTCGCGCGCGCCCGCCGTGACGTCCCCCCACACGCGGTTCTCCGAGGAGGCCGACAGCCACGCGGCCGGACCGGCCGAGTAGTTTTTGACTTCCTTCAGCGTCCGCTTTGCCGTCGGGTACTCGCTGGCGACCTTCAAATACGGGCGTGCCTCATAGATCGCCACGACGCCCATCGTCGCGATGCCGATGCAGGTCACCGCCAGCAGTCGCCGTGGCAAGGCCGGGCGGCCCGCAAGCCACCAGTAGACAGCCGCGAGGAGCGTTAGCACCGCCAGCAGGTAGCAGTACTGCAGCCCCAGCGTGAACCCCAGGCTGACCTGCCAAGCCGACACCAGCCAGCCGGCGAGCACGAGCCCGCGCGAGGAGCGCCGGTAGCCGCGCAGGAGCAGGAACAGCGCCAGCGGGATGCCACCGCTGGAGATCACGTGCAGGTGCCCGGCCTCCGTCACGCGATAGGGCGCGTAGGCGAACGCGATGCCGGCGGCGGCGCCCCCGAGCCGGCCCAGCCCCAGCTCGCGCGCGAGCAGGTATGCACCGACGAAGCACAGCGACCACGCCCACAGGAACAGCAGGTTGTAACGGACGAGCGCCGCGACCGTGCCGTGACCGATGAACGCCGCCGGCCCATACCCGAGCAGTGAATCCGAGAACGCCAAGCTCAGCGGATGCGGGTAGAACGCGTTCGCATCGAACAGGTGCAGGGGACTGTGCAACATCGCGTGCCCGACCCACGCCACTTGCCACGCCGTGCGCACGGGATCGCCGAGGTCTGGCGCGATGCGGCTGGGCAAGTGCAGGACCAGTGGCCAGCTCGTCAGCACCGCCAGCGCGATCCCGCCCAGGATGACCCATGCCAACTCCGCCCCTCTGAGCTTCGGGGACGGCGCCCAGCGAGCAGGCTGCTTGGCGGCAGGCGAAGGTGCCGGCGTGTCGAGAAGCGCGCTCGCCATCGAACGGCGCAGCATACGCGAGCGGTCCGGCGTCAGGCGTCGTTGCGGCATGTCCGTTGTGGCGTATCGGCGGTATCCTGTTAGGACGTTCCGGTGGGTGGATTTGCGTAAGACTGTTTTCCCATGAAGGTGCTTGTCGTTGGAGCCGGTGGCGTAGGGGCGGCGTTCGCCGCCATCGCACAGCGCCGTCCTGCGTTCGAGCGCGTCACGCTGGCCGACGTCTCACCCCAGCGCGCACGCGACGTGGTCGCGCGCCTGGGCGAAGCCGACCGCTTCGCCGCCGACCGCGTCGATGCCTCCGACCGCGCCGACCTTCTAGCCCTGATCGAGCGCACGCGAGTAGACGCCGTACTCAACGCCTGCGACCCGCGCTTCAACGAGCCGATCTTCGGCGCCTGCTTCGACGCTCGCGTGACCTACCTCGACATGGCGATGACGCTGTCCGAGCCCCATCCCCAGCGTCCCCACGAGCTGCCCGGCAAGATGCTCGGCGAGCACCAGCTCGCCGCACACGAGCAATGGGAGCAGGCCGGCCTGCTCGCGCTCGTCGGAATCGGCGTCGAGCCCGGGCTCTCCGACGTGTTCGCGCGTTATGCCGCCGAGGAGCTGTTCTCCCATGTGCGCGAAGTGGGCGTACGCGACGGCGCCGACCTCGTCGTCGAGGGCTATGACTTCGCGCCCACCTTCTCGATCTGGACGACGATCGAGGAGTGCCTGAACCCGCCCCTGATCTGGGAGCGCGAGCGCGGCTTCCACACGACCGTCCCCTTCTCCGAGCCCGAGGTCTTCACGTTCCCCGAGGGCATCGGCAAGGTCGAGTGCGTCAACGTCGAGCACGAGGAGGTTGTGCTCATACCTCGCTGGGTGGAGTGCGAGCGGGTGACGTTCAAGTATGGGCTCGGCCGCGAGTTCATCGAGGTGCTACGCACGCTGCACAAACTCGGCCTCGACTCCACCAAGCCCGTGAGCGTGCGTGGACAGGAGGTGGCCCCGCGCGATGTCGTCGCTGCCGCGCTGCCCGATCCCGCGACGCTCGGCGAGCGCATGACCGGACGCACCTGCGCCGGCACCTGGGTCACTGGCACCGGAATCGACGGCGGCGAGCGCTCCACCTACCTCTACCACGTAGTCGACAACGAGATCACGATGCGCGAGTACGGCTCCCAGGCGGTCGTCTGGCAGACCGCCGTCAACCCCGTCGTCGCGCTGGAGCTGCTGAACGAGGGTCTCTGGCAAGGTACCGGCGTGCTCGGCCCCGAGGCGTTCCCACCGGGGCCCTTCCTCGAGCGTCTTGCGGCGCTCGGCTCACCACACGGGGTGATGGAGGTCGGCTGAAGCGCTCGCCGAGACGCGGCCGATCGCGGTTGGCTGAAATCGCGTCTTCGCGCGCCACCGCTTGACACTCGACGCCTGCAGTCGTGGCCTGTACTCACAACACCCGTCACACGGCGCTCACACAAAGGCCCCCCAGTCCGTGTGTGTGAGCGCCGTGTCCCCGTGACGGGCGGCGTGCCCCCGGTTCAGAAGTCCACGCGTGCCGGAACGGGCTCGGTTGGCGGCGGCTGATTGAGCAGTCCCGGGGGTGCGGTTTCGGTCTTGCGTGCGAAGAACTCGCGGAAGTACGGGCGCGAGATCAGCATGATCACCGCGCCCAGGATCATTCCGCCGATCCCGATCCACAGCGGCAGCGTGATCCCGAGGATCGGCGGCGATGTGACGTTTTCGGTGTGGCCGTAGAAGATGGCCGCCTTGATCCCGATGCCGAACAGCATCAGGCCCCCGAGGACCGGTCCGATGCCCAGCAGCAGGAGGTTGCGAGCGTTTTCGGTCAGGTCGCGACGGTAGTACCAGGCGCAGCCGATTCCCGTGAAGCCGTAGTAGAAGCAGATCGGGAACCCGATCGCCAGCAGCGAATCTTCCAGAACGCTCGAGGAGAGCAGCAGCAGAGCGATCGTGACCATGATCGAGAGCACGCCAAAGCCGAGCGTCGAGACGGTCGGGGTCAGGTAGCGCTTGTGGACCCGCGCGAGCAGACTCGTGACCGCTTTCCAGTGGGCCATCGACAGCGTCGTGCGCGCGGTCGGCAGGATCGTTGTCTGAGTCGAGGCCGACGCGGAGGTCAGAACCGCGACGATCAGCAACTTGTTCAGCGTGCTGCCGAGGACGCCGGAGCCGAGCGCGTTGAGGACGTCTTCCTGATTGGCTTCGTTGGTCAAGAAGCCGACGCCATGGAAGGATTGCGCGGCCGTCGTGACGACTACGTAGATGAGCACGAGCAGGATCGTCGAGACGACCGCGGCCTTGCCCGGCCCCTCGGCCGGATCTTCGGACTCCTCGTTGACGGCTACGCCCGAATCCCAACCCCAGTAGATGAACACCGCGAGCAGGAGCGCGACGACCAGGTCGGCGAAGTTCATCGCGAACGGATTGAACCAGGACAGCGACGGCGTGATCGAGCCGGCCGGCGGATGGCTGCCGTACACCTTGATGAAGGCGACCACCGCGAACAGCCCGAGGATGAACACCTCGGCGCTGAGCAGGACCTGCTGGATGCGCGCCGAGAGCTCGATGCCGCGATAGCAGATCCAGGTCATGATGGCGATCCACAGGACAGCGGCGATGATGATCGCCGCTTTGGACCCTCCGAGTTCAGTGAAGCCAAAGAGCTTGAACGTATAGATCGCCGCGACGTTCGACAGCGAGGCCATCACGACCACGTCCGCCAGGAAGATTGCCCAACCGTTCAGCCAGCCCGTTACCGGGCCGAATGCGCGCGTCGTCCACGCGAACGTCGTGCCCGCGTCCGGATCGGCGCGGTTGAAGTATTTGTAGGCCGAGGCGACCAGCAGCATCGGGATGAACGCCACGAGCATCACGGCCGGGGCGTGCACGCCGACGCCCTTGACCGCGACGATGAACCCGAGCGTCGCCGCCAGCGAGTAGGCCGGCGCCGTGGAGGCAACGCCGATGACGATGTTCGAGAGGTAGCCGATGGCGCCCTTTTTTAGGCCCTTGTCCATGACCCCCGAGGGCTCGGGGGACGAGGGGGCGGCGACGCTTGCACTGGCCATTGGAACTCCTCTCGGAAAAGGTCGTGACAAACGCTACGTCCTCGACCATCGCAAGCCAATGGGCGTGATCCCCAAAACGTACGGCCATCGTTGTACATCTCGTACAATGAATCAGGAGCTTATTGAACGCGCGATGCCTTGAGCTGGACATCTGGGCGGAGTACGGTTGTCCTGAGTGTCTAGCTGCATCGGATGCGTCCGAGAGGAGAGTGCGTAATGGCGATTACACCGACGAGCACAGGTCCAAGCGAGCGGGTTCCTGAGAGCGGCACGCCGGGCGCGGCGGCGATTTTGGGCGCGGGTGACGAGCGTTCGGGCACGGAGCTGCAACGGCTCGCCAAGCGCCACCTGTGGATGCACTTCACGCGCATGGGCGTCTACGAGGAGGGCGGCGAGATCCCCGTGATCGTTCGTGGGGACGGCTGCTACGTGTATGACGAGCACGGCCAGCGCTATCTCGACGGACTGTCGGCGCTGTACTGCGTGAACGTCGGCCATGGCCGCTCAGAGCTGGGCGAGGCGGCCGCGCGCCAGGCCGCCGAGCTCGGGTTCTACACCAACTGGAGCTACGCCCACCCGCGCTCGATCGAACTGGCCGCGCGCATCGCGGCGCTCGCCCCGGGCAACCTCAACCGCGTGTTCTTCACCTCCGGTGGTTCGGAGGCCGTGGAGTCGGCGTGGAAGCTCGCCAAGGCCTACCACGCCGCTCGCGGTGAGCCCAGGCGCCATAAGCTGATCTCGCGCAAGCTGGCCTACCACGGGACCTCGATGGGCGCATTGACCGCGACCGGGCTGCCGCCGCTGCGCGAGCCCTTCGAACCGCTGACCCCCGGCGGCGTGCACGTGCCGAACACGAACTCCTATCGCTGGCAGGAAGACCGCGATCCATTGTGGGCTGCCGATGCGATCGAGGAGGCGATCGAGTTCGAGAGCGCAGGGACGGTCGCCGCCGTGCTCCTCGAGCCGGTGCAGAACGGCGGCGGCTGCTTTGTGCCCCAGGACGGGTACTTCCAGCGTGTGCGCGAGATCTGCGACCGCCACGGGGTGCTGCTGATCTCCGACGAGGTGATCTGCGCGTGGGGCAGGCTCGGATACATGTTCGGCTGCGAACGCTATGGCTATATGCCCGACATGATCACCACCGCCAAGGGCATCACCTCGGCCTACGCGCCGCTGGGCGCCGTGATCGCCTCCGACCACATCGCCGAGCCATTCCTGCACGGTACGGAGATCTTCAACCACGGGTTTACGTTCGGCGGACACCCCGTTGCCTGCGCGACGGCGCTGGCGAACATCGATGTGCTCGAGCGCGAGGACTTGTGTTCGCACGTACGCGCGAACGAGGCACGGTTCCGGGAGATCCTGGAGGGGTTGCGCGACCTACCGATTGTCGGCGACGTGCGCGGCGCCGGCTACTTTCATGCGATCGAGCTGGTCAAGGACAAGGAGACCAAGGCGACGTTCAATCACGAGGAGGCCGAGCAGTTGTTGCGGGGGTTCCTCTCCGGCGAGCTGTACCGGCGTGGGCTGATCTGCCGGACCGACGATCGGGGCGACCCGATCGTGCAGCTCTCACCGCCGCTGATCGCCGGCGAGGAGCAGTTTTTGGAAATCGAGTCGATCCTGAGGCCGGTGCTGAGCGAGGCTTCGGAACGGATGGCGCGGGCGGAGCTAGCCGGCGAGAGCACGAAGGTGAGGTCATGGAGCTCACAGTTGAGAGCCTGATCTCCGAGCTGGGCCTGGAGCTCTCCAGTGGGCGGAGTTCCGCCAAGGCGCACGTGCGCTGGGTGCACATCACCGAGCTCGTCGATCCCACGCCGTGGCTGAAGGGTGGCGAGCTGTTGCTCACCACCGGCATCCAGCTGAAGGGTCCGAAGGTCCAGCACGAACTGATCGAGCGGCTGGCCGAGCACGAGATCGCGGGCCTGGGCTTCGGCACGGGGTTTGCTCACAAGAAAGTGCCGGTCGCGCTCGTGAACGCCGCGCGCAAGCTCGACTTCCCCTTGTTCGAGGTCCCCTACGAGCTGCCGTTCATCGCGATCACCGAGCGGGTGTTCGCCCAGCTGGTCGACGAACGCTACGAGCTGCTGCAGCGCAGCATGGCGGGCGACGTGCTCGCCGAAGCGCTGACCGGCAACCTCTATCCCGAAGAGCTCCAGGCCAAGCTGCATCCGTTCGGGATCGGCGAGCAGGCGGCGGTGCTCGCGTTCTCGATGAGCGACCCCGCCGTCGGGGCGCCCTTGCTCGAGCGCACGCTGGAGCGCGCGGGCGTGCACAGCCTGGTCGCGATTCGCGCCGGTCTGCTGTGCGCGGTGATCGACGTAGACGGTGTCGAGCCCGACCCGGTCGAGCTCGCAGGGCGCGCCCGCACCGAGCTTCAGAGCCGGCTGGGAGAGGTCCGCGTTGCCGCCAGTCGCCCGGCGGCGACGCACTCGCTGCGCCTGAGCTTCCACGAGGCGCGCTGCGCGCTGGAGGCTGCCCGGCTACGCAATGGAGACTCTGACCAGACTGTCGCCTCATACAAGGATCTCGGCGCCTTCCAGCTGCTCTTGTCGTTGCAGGACGACGACGCGCTGATGTCCTACTGCCGCGGCGTGCTCGGCCCGGTCGAGCAGGGCGAGGGCGAGTACGGCGACGAGCTCTTGCGCTCACTGGACGTGTTCATCGAGAACAACGGCCACTGGGAGAAGGCCGCCGGTGCGCTGTACTGTCACCGTCACACGCTGCGCTACCGGATCCGGCGCGTCGAGCAGCTGACGGGGCGAGACTTCTCTAACGCGCGCGATCGCATCGAGTTCTGGCTGGCGCTGCGCGGAAGGGAGCTAGCGCGATGATCGTCGGGGTTCCGAGTGAGATAAAGCCCGACGAGTACCGCATCGCGATCACCCCCGCGGGCGTGCGCGAGCTGAGCGCGCGCGGGCACGAGGTGCTCGTGCAGAGGGGCGCGGGTGAGGGCAGCGCGATGAGCGATGAGCAGTTCCGGGCCCAAGGCGCGCGCATCGTCCCCGACGCCGACACCGTGTTCGGAGAGGCCGAGCTCGTGCTGAAGGTCAAGGAGCCTCAGCCGGAGGAGATCGGGAAGCTGCGCGAGGGGCCTCAAAAGACACTGTTCACCTACCTGCACCTGGCGGCCGAGCCCGAGCTCGCACACGGGCTGATGGCCTCGGGCGCCACCTGCATCGCGTATGAGACGGTCGAGGACTCCGCCGGGCGGTTGCCGCTGCTAGCGCCGATGAGCGAGGTAGCCGGCAAGATCGCCACGCAGGCGGGCGCGTTCATGCTCGAGAAGCCGCTCGGGGGGCGCGGGATCCTGCTCGGCGGAGTGCCGGGTGTGGCGGCTGCGACGGTGCTCGTGATCGGCGGCGGCGTGGTGGGTATGAACGCGGCGTTCATCGCGATCGGAATGCAGGCCGACGTGTTTGTGTTCGACCGCTCGATCGACCGGCTACGCGAGCTGGAAGTCGCGTTCGCCGGGCGAGCCTCAACCGTGTACTCCTCGACGCTCGCGATCGAGGAGATGCTGCCGCTGGCCGATCTCGTGATCGGCGCCGTACTCGTCCATGGGGGGCGCGCTCCTCACGTAGTCACGCGCGAGCAGCTGCAGTTGATGCGGCCCCATGCCGTGCTCGTCGATGTCTCGATCGATCAGGGCGGGTGCTTTGAGACATCGCGCCCGACCACGCACTCAGACCCGACATACGAGGTCGACGGCATCACCCACTACTGCGTCACGAACATGCCGGGTGCCGTGCCGATCACCTCGACGTATGCGCTGACGAACGCCACTCTGCCATATGCGCTGGCGCTGGCAGACAACGGACCGCAGCGGGCGATGGCTGCCGACCCCGGGTTGCGTCTGGGACTGAACGTGCACGATGGCGAGATCATGCACCCCGCCGTAGCCAACGCCCTACAGCTGGAGGAGGCCCGGACGTGAGCACGCAGACAGAGACGCTGAGCAACTTCATCGATGGGGAGCGAGTCGCCTCCGCGGGCGAGAGCGAGTCGATCCTCAACCCGGCCACCGGGGAGGAGCTGGCGCGGGCGTCGAAGTCGACCGCCGAGGACGTCGATCGCGCGGTGGGAGCCGCGCGGCGGGCGTTCGGGAAATGGTCGACCACGACGCCCGCCCAGCGCGCGCAGGCGCTGCTCGCGCTGGCCGACCTCATCGACGAGCACGCGCCCGAGATCGCCCGTCTGGAGGCGCTGAACGCGGGCAAGCCGATCGAGGCGGTCACGGGCGACGAGTTGCCGGTGATGGCCGACAACCTGCGCTTCTTCGCCGGCGCCGCGCGCTGCCTGGAGGGCCGCGTGGCGGGCGAGTACATGGAGGGCTACACCTCCTTCACGCGTCGTGAGGCGGTGGGCGTGATCGGGCAGATCACGCCCTGGAACTACCCGCTGATGATGGCCATCTGGAAGATCGCCCCGGCGCTCGCGGCAGGGAACACGATCGTGCTCAAACCGGCCGAGACGACGCCGATCACGACCGTCAGGCTGGCCGAACTGGCTGCCGACGTGCTGCCCGCGGGCGTGCTCAACGTCGTGACCGGTCACGGTCAGCCGACCGGCCAGGCGTTGATCAGCCATCCCGAGGTGGACATGGTCTCGCTGACCGGATCGGTGGACACGGGCAAGCACATCGCCCGCACCGCCGCCGAGACCCTCAAGCGCGTGCATCTGGAGCTCGGCGGCAAGGCACCCGTGGTCGTCTTCGACGACGTCGCCCTGGAGAGCGCATTGGAGACGATCGCCGGCACCGGCTACTACAACGCCGGCCAGGACTGCACCGCGGCCACGCGCGTGCTGGCCGGCGCGAAGGTCTACGACGACGTCGTCGCCGGTCTCGCCGAGCAAGCCCAGGGACTGGTGATCGGAGACACGCTCGCGCCCGAGACGACGCTCGGCCCGGTCAACTCCGCCCGCCAGCGCGAGCGCGTGGAGGGCTTTCTGGAGCGCAGGCCCGCGCGCGCGGAGATCGTCACGGGCGGCAACGCGCCCGAGCGGCCGGGGTTCTACCTGGAGCCGACCGTCGTTGCCGGGCTCGAGCAGGAGGACGAGATGATCCAGCGCGAGATATTTGGGCCGGTCATCACCGTGCAACGGTTCTCAGATGAGGAGCAGGCGATCACGTGGGCCAACAGCACCCGCTACGGGTTGGCCTCTTCGGTGTGGACCCGCGACGTCGGGCGCGCGCTGCGCGTCTCCCGAGCGCTGCGCTTCGGGTGCGTGTGGATCAACGACCACATCCCGCTCGTCTCCGAGATGCCCCACGGCGGGTTCAAGGAGTCAGGCTACGGCAAGGACCTGAGCGTGTACTCGCTCGAGGACTACACGGTCATCAAGCACGTGATGGCCTCATTGCAATAGCGGCTCAGGCCGGGAAGCCTGCTACGGTCAGCCCACGGGCGGCGAAGTCGTCCGCGAGGTTCTTGTCTTTGTTGGCGCTCTAAGTGCGCGGATGGGGTCAGTCGAATCTCCATCTGCAGCGGCGGCCGGAAGGCCGCCAGAAGGAGCAACACCAACATGCATCATCAAACGTTCGCCGACCTCGGCGTGTCCGAGGTTGTCGCAAACGAACTCGCCAAGCGCGGGATCGAGCAGCCGTTCGCCGTCCAGAAGCTGGTCATCCCCGACGTGCTCGCCGGGCACGACGTGCTGGCGCAGTCCCCGACCGGGTCCGGCAAGACGCTCGCGTTCGGCATCCCGATGGTCGAGCGTCTGAAGGGCACCGACGCGCGCCAATGCGCGCTCGTGCTGGCGCCCACGCGCGAGCTGGCCTCGCAGATTGTCGATGACCTGCGCGACATCGCGCACTCCCGTGCGCTCTCGATCGCGGCCGTGTACGGCGGGGCGGGAATCGTCAAGCAGGCGCGGATCGCCGCGCGCGCGCATATCCTCGTCGCCACGCCCGGACGGTTGCTCGACCTGATCGACCGGCGCGACGTCTCGCTGAGCCGCGTCAAGCTGCTCGTACTCGACGAGGCCGACCGCATGCTCGATATGGGCTTCAAGCCGGTCGTCGACAGAATCGTGAAGATGTGCGCGCGCGAGCGCCAGACGCTGCTGTTCAGCGCCACGCTGCAAGGCGAGGTGGGGCGGATCGCCAAGGCCTACACCTCCAACCCGCGCCGTCACGAGCACGCGCACTCTGAGGAGCGCAAGGGCGATGTCGAGCATCGCTTCGTCACGGTCTCCCACGAGGGCAAGGTCGCGCGGCTGGTCTCCGAGCTCGACGGATCAGAGCGCGGACGTACGCTCGTGTTCGTGCGCACCAAGCGCGGCGCCGATCGTCTCGTCAAACGGTTGGCGAGCAACAGTGTCAAGGCGGTGGCGATGCACGGGGATAAGTCCCAGGGTCAGCGCGAACGCGCCCTGGCGAGCTTCGAGTCCGGGGCCGTCGACACGCTCGTCGCCACCGACGTGGCCGCGCGCGGGATCGACGTGGCGGGAATCACGCACGTGATCAACTACGACATCCCCGGCACGCGCGAGGACTACGTCCACCGCATCGGGCGCACCGCCCGTGCGGGCGCCAGTGGTGTCGGCGTGACGCTCGTGACCCACGAGCAGGCGCGCGAACTGTCGGTGATGATCGGCGATCTCGGGCTGCATCGCGAGCTGGAGCTGGGCGGCCTGCCCAGCAATACCACCGGCCAGCGCGGCGGCGGGGACGGTGGCCGGGCCGGCTCCTCGCAGCGCTCGAAGCGAGGCGGCAACCGCGGCCGCGGTCCCTCCGGGAGGAACTCGACGCCCAGGCGCGCCGCTAAGAGCGGTGGCCGAGCACCTGATAGATCGAGGTAAAGCCCGTCCTGAAGCCATTGCGGGCGGCGCGCAGGTAGAGCCGCCAGACGCGCAGCCGCTCGCCGCCCGCCAGCTGCTCGGCGGCCTCGCGGTTCGCGTCCAGGCGGTCGATCCAGGCGGACAGCGTGTCGACATAGTCCTGGCGCAGACCCTCGACATGATCGGTCTCAAAGCCCGCGCGCTCGAGTGCCAGCTGGATGCGCGACAGGTGCAGAGGGGCGGCGTCGGGGAAGACGTAGCGCTCGGAGAACGGTCCCGCCTCTGCGTCGCCGTGGCGCAACCGCGCGATGCCGTGGTTGAGCAGCCGTCCACCGGGCTCCAGCAGGCGCGCGAGCACCCCGGCGTACTCATCGATGCGGTTGGAGCCGACGTGCTCGACCATGCCGATCGATGCGATTGCGTCGAAGCGTTCGCCGCCGAGTCCCCCCAGGTCGCGGTAGTCGCACACACGGATCTCCACGCGATCATCCAGTCCGGCCTCGGCCACGCGCCGGCGCGCGAGCTCTGCCTGCGCGGGGGACAGTGTGACTCCGAGGGCATGCACGCCATGCTCACGGGCGGCATGGATCACGAAGCTGCCCCAGCCGCAGCCGACATCGAGGATGCGCTCACCCTCGCGCAGGCCTAGCTTGGTAGCGACCAGCTCGCGCTTGGCGACCTGCGCCTCCTCCAACGTGGCGGCGCCGCGCGAGAACAGCGCGCAGCTGTAGGTCATCGAATCGTCGAGGAACAGCGCGAAGAACTCGTTGGAGACGTCGTAGTGGTGGCGCACCGCGCGCTCGTCTCGCTCGCGGCTGTGGCGGCGCCCGCGGGGGCGCAGCTCGCTAGCGGGGATGCGTGG
>JBAUXH010000024.1:0-7475 GCA_049584155.1 Solirubrobacteraceae bacterium | reverse complement strand
CGCCACGGTCGACCGCCACCCGTCGCGGCCCCGGCCCGACACTGCTGAGCGCCGAGGAGCTTGAGGGGGTTCGCTCCGGGCTCGTGCGCCGACTGGCGCAGGTGCAAAGCGCGATCGACGAGCGGGCGGCGAGCGCTCAGCCGGCCGCACAGGGCCCAGTCGAGACCGCGACCGATCCAGCGTCGGCCAAGATCCGCACGACCGTTGCATTGGCCACGCCGTAACCACCCGCGGGATGACCACCGACGGTCCCGGCGAAGACCGTCGTCAGTACCGCACCGCTGCCGTCCACTAGCGGGCCGCCGGAGTTGCCCGGTCGCACTAGCCCGCGCAACGGAGTAAGCAGCCGGTGAACGGGACCCTGTCCGTAGGCGTTGTCGGTCAGCACCGTCTGCGTGCGCCCGATACGTCCCGGCTGCACGTCATAGGGACCGTTCTCGGGATAGCCGAGGATCGCGCCGGCGCTGCCGGCCGCCGGTTCGCCGACCATGCGCAGCGGCGATATACCACCGAGGCCGGGGACACGCAGCAGCGCGATGTCCTTGGTCGGGTCAAACGCAATCGCTTGCGCTGACAGCGCGGGTGGATGGCCGCCGACCTCGACGGTCGTATCCCGCTCACCGGCTACGACATGCGCGTTCGTGACGATCTCGTCGGGGCGCGCAACCCAGCCCGAACCCTCGATCGCCAGGCCACAGGCGCTGCCGAGCACGCGTACGACCCCGCGTGAGGCCGCGCGCACGCCCGGAGCACGGCCGATCCGCGGCAGCGGTGCCGCCACATCCGGCGAGGGACCCGCGAGCTGCGGCAACGGATCCAAGCGCGAGAGCGCGTTCAGGATCGGGCCCGACGGCGGCAGCAGCTGGTTGAGCTCACCCAGGATGACCGAACGCTGGATATCCGCGCGCAACTGCCCGGCCTGCGGGGTCTGTGCCGCCACCGCCGCCACGATCCAGACGATCCCCAGGCCCAGGGCGGCGCCGAGCGCCGCCCCGAACAGGCCGTCGAGCAGGCTCGCGCCCGGCACGATCAGCGTGCGACGTAGCAGCCTGAACCCGAGACCCTCCAGACCGGTCGCGAGGATCGCGCCGGCCAGCAGCGCCCCGATCAGTCCGAACGCGGGCGCGTAGGGCGAGGCCGATCCGCGCGGCAGTAGTAGAGGACCGAGGCGAGTTCCGAGGAATGCACCAAGTGCAAAGCCCGCGAACGAGAGTGCGCCCACGATGAACCCCCGTCGGAAGCCGAACCCCGCCAGCAGCGCCGCGAAGGCGACGATTAGCCAGTCGAGCGTCGTCACGCTCCCACGCGCCAATCACGACCGCCGTCACTACCCACAAGCCGGTTCACCAAGCCATGTTCTACCGTTCTGCGACGTGGACACTCGCCGGTGGGATCGACCGTGAACGCGACATCCGCCAGCGAGCGTCCGGGCACTGCGGGCTCCAGTCCACCTCACGACGATCATCGTCGCCGCCAGCGCGCCATGCGGGCCCGGCCGGTGATCGCACTCGCCGCGGTCGCGTTCGTCATCGGGGCGATCGTCGGTGCTGGACACGGCTCCAACGCCGCGCAGGCGCTCGCGGGTCGGTTCGTCGATGCATGGGCAGACGGCGACTACGCGAGGATGTATGCAGACATCGACGCGCACTCGAAACGAGCCGTCTCCCCGCAGGAGCTGGCCGACACCTACCAGCACGCCCTGAGGACCGCCACCGCCACGCGTCTGCGGGTGACCGGCAAGCCGCACACCGCGCCCGGAGGGCTGGTGGCGGTGCCGGTGCGCGTCCACACGCGCCTATTCGGGACGCTGCAGCTCGCTTTCGTAATGAAGATCATCGGGGGGAGCGCCGGCAATGGCGGGATCGTGTGGTCACGCTCGCTGGAGTTCCCCGGCCTGCGCACCGGCGAGGTGCTCACTCGCAAGACGACCCTTCCCCGCCGGGCAACCATCTTGGCGCGAGACGGGTCGGTGTTGGGCGAAGGCGCGGCCACCGAAGCCGGGCAGCGGGACTCTCCGCTCGGCGCCGCCGCCGGCGCGGTGCTCGGCGAAGTCGGAACTCTCCCCACCTCACGGGCGCCCCAACTGGAAGCCGAAGGCGTCCCAGCGGACGCCATCGTCGGGGTGAGCGGGGCCGAGGAGGCCCTCGATGCGCGCCTGCGCGGCACGCCGGGCGGAGAACTGCTGGCCGACGGCTCGCAGTCAGGAGGGCCGACCCGAGTACTGGCGATCGCCGCGCCGAAGGCCGCACCCGCGGTACACACGACGATCTCACCGGCGGTGCAGCGCGCCGCCGTCACCGCGCTAGGCGGTCAGCTCGGAGGAGTGGTGGCGCTACAGCCCGGCACCGGACAGATCCTCGCGGTGGCCGGCCTGGGCATCGACGATCTGCAACCACCGGGCTCGACGTTCAAGATGATCACGCTCAGCGGCGTCCTGCAGGCCGGCATCGCCAACCCCCACACAACATTTCCTTACGCGACCTACGCGACGCTCGACGGGGTCAAGCTGAGCAACGCCAACGGCGAGGAATGCGGCGGCTCGCTGGCATTGGCGTTTGCGGTGTCGTGCAACTCGGTGTTCACGCCGCTCGGCGTCAAGCTCGGTGCACCACGGCTAGTGGCGATGGCGGAAGCCTATGGCTTCAACCATCCGCCGGGGGTGCATGGGGCTGTGGAAAGCACGCTGCCGGCGGCGTCGCGAATCCAGGGCGAACTGGAAGTGGGCTCGACCGCCATCGGTCAGGGCGAGGTGCAGGCGAGCCCGCTGCAGATGGCGACCGTGGCGGCCACGATCGCCGACGGCGGACGCCGTCCGCAACCGACGTTCATGCTCGACGCCCACCCCCACTCGGTAGCGAGCGCCACCAGCGCGAGCGTGGCGCGCACCGTCAGGCGGCTGATGATCGGCGTCGTGCGCGAAGGTACCGGCACCGCGGCCGCGATCCCCGGCGTGACGGTCGCGGGCAAGACCGGCACGGCCGAACTGGGCACCGCCAGCTCATGCTCGGGTGCCAGCGAAGAAGGCGGGGCGAGCGAAAGCTCAAACTCCGAAGAAGCGCACGGCGGAAGTTGCCAGGGCGCGCCCAGCGATCCCAGCAACACTGACGCCTGGTTCGCCGCGTTCGCGCCCGCGCTGCACCCGCGCATCGCGGTATGCGTGCTGATGGTCAAAGACGGCGCCGGCGGGGCCACTGCGGCGCCCGTCGCGCGCGAAGTGCTCGAGGCGGGGCTACACGCGAGCAGCTGAACGACTAAACGTCGAGCTCCGCCGAGGCGCGTTGTGTCGCGTTCAGCGGATCGATGATGTGGATCGTCAGCGGCCGGTTGTCGAGCGAGACAACCTGAATCTTGTAGAGCAGCAGCGCTCCCTGCGTGCCTCCGTTAGCCGCGATCGAGCTCGCCACAGGGATCTGACTTTCGGCGGGGATGAACCCGCCACGGTAGGCGAATTGGTTGGTCTGACCGGGGATGATCGGGGTGTAGAGGTTGTTCTGGGTGTCGCTGATCGTGATCGAGTTCGCGCCGAGGTGCGCAACGGAGGAGTGGTTGTAGACCTGGATGAACACAGCGAACCACTCCTGCCCCGGGAGGAGCTTGCGCTGCAGCGGCGTCAGGCCCTGAAGGTAGGCGGCGTCTTCGACGTTGGCGGGGTTGAGCTCGCGCGAGAGCTGAACCTCGTATACGAGCGGGCCGACGTTCAAGTACGGAGCGTTCTGGCCGGACTCGCCGGCGTAGGTACCGGTCGTGACCTTCGTTTCGGAGTTCCCGCACGCACTCAGCGCGAGTGCCGCGATCAGCAATAGGGCGAGGGTTAGCGACGGCTTGCGCAGGCGGCGGCTGAACATGCGCGCGGCAGTCTATCCACCGGCGACCGTGACGCGCCTGCCGCGGCCTTCGTCACGCTCGAGGATCGTGCGCAGTCGGCGCATCGCGTGGGTGTTCTGACGACGCATCCAGCTGCGCGCACCGAACCCCTCCAGCAGGCGATCGGCGAGTGTTGCCGGCTGGGTCTGCACCGTGAACTGGACCCGCGTCGTCCCCGAGGCGCCCGACGCGAGCTCATAGACCCCTCGCGTGCGCACGCGGTTGTTCTTGCCCGTCCTGCCGGCCTCGACGATGCGATGGGGGCGATCTACCTCGACGAACGTAACATCGCCCCACGCGAATCGTGCGCCGGGGGCCTTGACACGAAAGCGCGCGCCGGCGCCGCGACCGACCGAGTCGATGCGCGTCAGATGCCAGTCGACCAGGTAATGGTCGGTGAACTCGGAATGGTTGGAGATGTCCTGCAGGTAGTCGAATACCTGCTCGCGCGGGCGGTCGACGAGGATCGACACGGTCATGGGGTCCATATGGGCCGCCAGTTTACGTGTCGCGCCCAACGGCCGCCCTACGGGCACGGCGGCCAGAGATGGCTATGCGGCGCGCCTGAGCCGCACGGTATGGCCGTGCTCGGAGTGGCGCACGAGCTCGGTCGCGACCGGATGTTCACGGCGCAATGGACTGCACAGCTCGCAGACTATGCCCTGCACGTTCGCGTGTAGGTGGACATACTCGCCCACGAGTGGGGTGCGACCGCAGTCCGAGCAGTGATCCCGATCGGCCTCCAACGCGCCGACGCCTTGACGCAGCAGGAAGCGCTCGAACTGCTCGATGTCATGCTCGGCGGGACGACTCATAGGAGGCTGGGTTCGCCGAAGAGCCCCGTACTCCTGCCAAAGAGGCCGGTGAGCCGCGGACGCAAGCCAATGATGAGCCGCCGGGCCGAAGGGCCGATAAGCCGCGCGTTTACACGTACTCGCACGGGGGTAGAAAGGCGATGGGCGTTCGTCGGGCGTCCGTAGATTCATAGTCGGAGACTAAGATGCTAAATTTCTCTTGCCAGAACTCGTGACTGCGGTTTACATCAAGTCGACAGGCTTGTTATGATCGCCGTGAGTTCGTCCTGACTGGCGCAGCACCCTGGGGAAACCAGAGAAAGCGAGAAAGGGGCGTAAGCACAGGATGGAATCGCTTACTTCGGGAACTATGGCCGGCGCTGGCTCATTCCGGTGCGGGCACTGTGGATACATGCTGACGCTCGCGGGTACAGATACGCTGAGCGACTGTCCGGGCTGCGGCGGGCATGACTTTGTGAGAGCGTCGCTGTTTAGCGCCGGCGGACTAGCCCGTGGCCGCATCACCGGCCCGCCCCATTCGGTCGCATCTGGCGCGGGGGCATCTGGCGCGAGGGACCCGATCACCGCCGGGCGCCTGAGCACCGACAAGGCAAGCGCCACCGGTTCCGCCAGACGCGTGAGCTATGCGGACACCCTCAGGACGGGTGCCGTCGGCGGCGGCGCGCTGTCGCAGCCCGAGCCGATCGACAGCGACGCGTGGCTGCAGGACGCCCGCGAGCGGCTGGATGAGCCGGGCGAGTACCTCGCCTACGAAGATGGCAGCGATGAGCTGAAGATTGTGGCGCTGACGCGCGAGTGGACGCGCATCGGACGCAGCCTCGCTGCAGACGTACGCTTCGATGACCCGACCGTTTCCCGCCGCCACGCTCTGGTCGTGCGTCAGACCGACGGCGTCAGGGTGCTCGATGACCGCAGCCTCAACGGTGTGTTCGTGAACGGCTCGCGGATCGAGTGGAAGGTGCTCGAGGACGGCGATGAGATCCTCGTCGGCCGCTACCGGCTGCGGTTTCTCAGCATTCCCGCCCAGTTGGACAGCGCTCGGGGCGTGCAAACCCTGCACGGCGCCGGCTAAACCGGGCGGTATTCCGGCGCGGGCGCGCGCCGCGTAGTATCGCGCCTGATGACAGCCACCCAGACGACGACTATCGCCGTGCTGTCGCAGAAGGGCGGGACCGGCAAGACGACCGCGGTGCGCACGCTGGCAGACGCCTTTCGCCGGGCGGGCGTGAGCACGCTTGCTGTCGATCTTGATCCGCAGGGCAACCTCTCCGACTATTTCGACCTCCCGCCCGATGTGCAGCCGACGATCGCCGACGTGCTCTGCGGCCGAGCCACTGCCGCCGAGGCGATCCACGACGACCTGATCCCCGCCAACCTCAGTCTCGCCGAGGCCGAGCTGATGCTGGGCGCGAAGATGGGCCGCGAGTTGACGTTGCGTCGAGCCCTGGCCGAAGCGTCCGACTCCTACGAGCTGATCCTGATCGACTGCCCACCCTCGCTCGGGCTGCTGACCGTCAACGCGCTCGTCGCCGCCGACCGCGCGCTGGTAACTGCCGAGGCTCAGTACTTCGCGCTGCAGGGAGTCGAGCAGGCAATGGAGGTGATCGAGCTCGCGCGGGACAGCCTCAATCCGGAGCTGGAGCTGCTCGGGGTGCTGCTGAACCTAGCCGACATGCGCACGGTCCATTCGCGCGAGGCGCTCGTCTCACTGAAGGAGCGATTTGGCGAGCGCGTGTTCGACACCCCGATCCGCTCCTCGATCGCCTATGCCGAGTCGGCCGAGCGCGCCAAGTCGATCCTCGATCATCGGCCCGACCTTGGTGCGGACTACCTCGCAGTTGCGGACGAAACGCTAGCGCGGCTGGAGGGGTTCGACGGAGCGCGCGGGCGGTTGGCAAAACTGGGCTCTGACTGAGCCCTACATCTCCCCGACGAAAGCCCCCTGCACCTCGAAGGGCGCTCGCAGCAGGCTCGCCCAGCCCTCGATCTCCGGGCGCAGGGCCTCGACGACGGCGCCGGTGTGCTCGTAGAAGCACCACACGAGCACGGTGGGGCCGGCACCGGAGATGGTCGCGCCGAGCGCGCCCAGCTCGGGGGCGCGCAGCGCGAGCTCGTGGGAGCGCGGGAAGAGGTGCGCGCGCCGGGACTGGTGCAGGCGGTCGTGCAGGCCGCGCGCGACGAGGTCCCAGTCCCCGCGGGCCAGGCCGAGCGTGAGTAGGGAGGCGTGGGCGACGTTGTAGACGGCGTCGGTGAGCGGCACCTCCTCGGGCAGCGCTTCGCGTGCCTCGCGCGTGCGCACCGCCTGTTCGGGCACGACCGCGATCGCCTCGAGACCGGTGGGGGGATCGAAGCGCACAGCGCCGCCCTCGGCGCAGATCACGAACCCGCCGTATAGCGCCGCGGCGACGTTGTCGGGGTGACCCTCGATCTCGGTGGCGAGCGCGAGCAGGTCGGCGTCGAGCTCGAACAGGTGGTCGGCGGCCATCAGCCCGGCGACGATCGCCGCCGCGCTCGACCCGAGACCGCCCGCGAGGGGGATCTCGGAGGAGATCGCGAACGTGAAGCCGTCGGCGGGGTGCAGCGCCTCGAACGCACGCACGCACAGGTTCTCGCACCCGCGGGCGACCGGCAGGTCGGTCTCGACCGAGAACTCGCCCGTCTCGCGCACCTCCAGCTGCAGGTGCAGCCCGACGGCCGCGGCCATGCAGTCGAAGCCCGGGCCGAGGTTGGCCGAGGAGGCGGGCGCGCGCACGAGCCGCCTACGCTCCACCCGCGCGCTCCTTCCCCATCCCGACT
>JBAUXH010000023.1:0-6810 GCA_049584155.1 Solirubrobacteraceae bacterium | reverse complement strand
TGGTCGGGCTCGCGCCGCGCGCTGCGTTCGCGGGCTTTCCCAAGGACGTCGCGATGCCCGGGTTCGATCCGTCCACGCGCCTGCTCGAGTCGGCGCTTGGCCTGCGCTCCGACATCGCGCCCGTCGGGTGAGGGTCGTGAGTACCGCCCGCCGTGCGCCGCCGGCCGGCTCGTCCTGCGCCGCGATCGCGGCCAGCCGCGCGTGGCTTCCGGGTTAAGCGTGTGGCGGGATACGCGCGGGCTGTAGGCTTGCGGTGATGGCCCAGACCAAGCGCAAGCGCCAGACCAAGCACCGGGGTAACGCCGCGGGCGTGGTCGAGTCGCGTGGTCGCACCGGTCGCAAGCCGACGAAGGCGGAGAAGGAAGGCAAGCCGCGTCGCACGGAGCAGATCCCTAAGCGCGATCGCCCGCCGACATGGTCGGGCGCGTTCTACCGGGCGATGGCCGCGGCGGTGCTGATGCTGCTCGTGAGCCTGTTCCTGCTGAAAAAGCCCAACGAGGCGATCGCGCTATTCCCGATCGTCCTGATCTTCTACATACCGATCAGCTACTACACCGACATGTGGCTCTATAACCGACGCATGCGCAACAAAGCCAAGCAGGGCGGTGGCAAGGCGCCCGCGCGATGAGCGCGTGCCGTGCGCACCGCCCGGGGTGCCCTCACCGAGTCGACGGTCGGCGAGGGAGCGGGCGATGAGCGAGCTGGATGTCCGCTCGTTCACCGTGGGGCCGGTGCAGGAGAACGCCTACATCGTGCGCCGCACCGACGCTGACAGCGCGGTGCTGATCGATCCGGGCGATGAGCCCGACCGACTGTTGCGCGCGATCGAGGAGCTCGGTGTGGGGATAGAGGCGATCCTGATCACGCACTGCCATTTCGATCACATCGGTGCGGTCGCGCCGCTCGCGCGCGCGACGGGCGCGCCCGTGTACTGCCCGGAGATCGAGCGCCCGGTGCTCGAAGACATTCGCCTCGGCACCCCGCCCGGGTTTGGGCCGTTCGAGAACTACGTGCCCGAGCACACGCTCGCCGGGGGGGAGTCCCTGAAGCTCGCGGACCTCGACATCGAGGTGCTGCTGACGCCGGGCCACAGCCCCGGTCATCTCACGTTCTCGCTGCCCACGCACGGGGCGATCCTGTCGGGCGACGTGCTGTTTCGGGGCTCGATCGGGCGTACCGACCTGCCGTTCGCCGACCATCCGACGCTCGAACGAACGCTCGAGACGCTCGTGCGGACGCTGCCGGCATACACGACCGTGTACCCCGGCCACATGGGTATCACGACGATCGGTCACGAGCTCGCCACGAACCCGTTCCTATTCGATTTCCGCCCCGATCGCTTGGCCTCCCAGCCGGCGCCGGTGCGGGGTATGGGCGGCAGTTGAGCGGAGCCGACCGCATCAAAGCTCCCCGCGGCACGTTCGATGTGCTCGGTGAGCAATCCGCCGCGCGCGCCGTGCTCGAGGATAGGGCCCAGACGATCCTCGGCGGCGCCGGTTACGAGCGCATCGAGACGCCCACGTTCGAGGCGACCGAGCTGTTCGCGCGCGGCGTGGGCGAGTCCACGGACATCGTCAGCAAGGAGATGTACTCCTTCGAGGACGCCTCCGGGCGTTCGCTGACGCTGCGTCCAGAGGGCACCGCGCCCGTCTGTCGCGCTTACGTCGAGCACGGCATGCACAAGCTTCGCCAGCCCGTGCGGCTGTGGTACCTGTCGAGCTTCTTCCGTCACGAGCGCGCGCAGGCCGGGCGCTACCGCCAGTTCTGGCAGATCGGCGCGGAGGCGCTCGGCTCTGAGGACCCGGCCGTGGACGCCGAGTCGATCTGCCTGCTCGCTGCGCTGCTCGATGAGCTGGATGTCGCCGCGGTGCGCCTGCGCCTGTCGAGTCTGGGTAGCCTCGCCGCGCGCCAGGAGTATCGCGAGCGGTTGCAGGCACACCTGCGTGCCCACGCCGGAGAACTGTCCAAAGAGGTGCGCGAGCGGATCGAGTTGAACCCGCTGCGCGCGTTTGACTCCGAACATCCCGGCACCCGCGTCGTGATGGAGAGCGCGCCACGTCTGCTCGACTTCCTCAGCTCAGAGGATGCCGAGCACTTCGCCGAGGTTCGCGTCCGCCTGGACGGCGCGGGTGTCGCGTATGAGATCGACCCCACGCTCGTGCGTGGTCTGGACTACTACACGCGCACCGTGTTCGAGTTCACCTCCGAGGAACTGGGAGCTCAATCGGGTGTCGGCGGCGGCGGACGCTACGACGGCCTCGTGGAGCAGCTCGGCGGCCCTGCGACGCCCGGCATCGGCTGGGCCGCAGGGATCGAGCGGATCCTGCTCGCGGGCACCCCGCCCCATCCCGCGCCCGCGCCGGTGGACCTGTTCGTGGCGTATGAGCCCTCCCGCGAGGGCGCCCAGTCGACACATCGCCACGCGCCGGCTGGTGCGTTCGCGCTGCTCACCGAGGCACGCGCCGCCGGGTTGACGGCGCAGATGGAGCTCGCGGGTCGTTCGCTGAAAGGCCAGCTCGGCTACGCGAACGCGCTCGAGGCCCGCTACGTCGCGATCCTCGGCAGCGGTGAGACGGTCCTCAAAGACATGCTCGGCTGCACCCAGGAGACGGTGGCCTCGGACGCGGTGGTGCACGCCGTGCTGCGTGGCCTGCGCTCGTTGTAAATCGTCCCACGGTCGGCTGGACCTACCGATCGGGCTTCTTGGGACGGCGGAGCCAGCGCGGCAGCTCGCTCTCCGATGCCGGGCGGGGCGGTTCATGAGCGTTCGTTGCGCGTCATTGCCGCTGTCAGTGGCCCGATCGAGCCACGTGGGCAGTCCATCGCGGTGTTCGCCGTTCAACTCGAAGGCGATATATGCCGACACAGGGCCTAGACCTATGACCCAGCTATCCCGCCCCTACCAGATCGCGCTCGTCACGCTTGCGCTGTTGGTGCTCGTGTGGTTCGCCGCATTGCACGGCCGCAGGCCCAGTTCCGGCGGCGGCTCAGGGTCGAGCCCTGCCGCCTCCAGCGCGCCCGCGGCCCCTGCGGCCCCCTCGGCTGCAGCCGAGGCCAAAGCCGCCGCCACGCCCACCCGCGTCTATCACGGCGCGGCCCCCGGAGTCGAAGGGTTGACGCGCGCGATCGACAAAGCTCACGGTGCCGTCGCGCAGTCTCAGCATGAAGCCCGGCGCGTGGAAAGCTCACAACACCCCTCCTCCTCGGCCGCGGCGCATGCGAGTCCTACCGCCGCCCGCGCGCCCGCGCACCCTGTGGCTGTGACGCCGACCCCGACCCACGTCCACGCCACGCCGCCTGTGGTCAAGCATCCCGCCACCAAGGCGAGCATGCAGGCCACGGTCGAACACGAGCTAGGACAGGGCAAGACCGTGCTGATCCTTTTCTGGAATCGCCACGGCTCAGACGACATGGCGGTCCACAGCGCGTTGCCGGTGGTCCAGCATGCGCTCGGTCCCAAGGTCGCTGTCCACTACGCCTCCGCCGGTCAGGTCGGGGCGTTCGGCACGATCATCCACGCCGTCCAGGTCACCCAGACCCCGACCCTGCTGATCGTCAACCCGCATGGTCAGACGACGGTGCTGACAGGGCTCAACGACGCGTTTGCGATCCAGCAGGCCGTCGCCGAATCCCGCCACTCCTGACGCTCCTCCAAGCGCGGGAGCTGGGCGTTCGGCGCGGCGCCCGGACTGACGCAGTCCACCCGCGCGTATCGCACGGCCGCAGGTCCGCGCCTCCGGCGCCTCTCCCCAAAGCCCGATCCGGTCCTTACACTCGACCAGGTGACCCTCGCCACGGGCCTGGCTCAGCACCTCGAACGACCGCTCGCGCGCGGACATGCTCCCGCGGGTGCGCACACTGGCGCCGCGGGCGGGGCGGCCTGCGGCGATCTCATTCGCATCTCGCTCGCGCTGGACCCCGACAGTCATGATGGCCGCATCCTCGACGTCGGGTTCGACGCGAGCGGTTGCGGCGCCACGATCGCGGCCGGCAGTGCGGTCGTCGCTCTGCTGCGCGATCTCCCGCTGCTGGAGGCCGCCCGGGTTGCTCCCGAGACGATCGCGCAAGAGCTCGGGGGGCTGACCCCGGCCAAGCGCCATGCCGCCGAGCTTGCCGCCGACGCGCTGCATCGTGCGCTCGGCTTCGCCCTGCGCCAGGCCAACCTCGCGCCGGTGGTAGACCGCACGCTCGTGGCGATGAGCGGTGGAGTCGACTCGGCTGTCGCCGCGTTGCTCAGCACCGAAGTCGGAGACGAGACGGTGGCGGTCACGCTCGAGCTGTGGTCGGATCCGGCCAACGACGGCGATCTCAGCTGCTGCTCCGCGCAGGCCGTCCGGTCCGCGCGCTCGCTCGCGCACGATCTCGATGTTCCCCATTTTTCGATCGATCTGCGCGCCGAGTTTCGCGCCGGTGTCGTCGAACCGTGGCTGAGTGACCACGCGGCCGGTCTCACGCCCAACCCCTGCGTGCGCTGCAATGGCTCGGTGCGCCTGGATGCGATGCTCGACCTCGCCACTCGGCTTGGAGCTCGCACGCTCGCGACCGGGCACTACGCGCGCATCGACAGCGACGAGCCCGCGCTCGCGCCGCTGCTGCGGACGGCGATCGATCCGGCGAAGGATCAGAGTTACGCGCTGAGCGCGCTCTCACCCGATTCGCTTGCGCGCATACAGTTTCCGCTGGGTGATCTGACCAAGCCCGAGGTCCGCGCGATCGCGCAGCGCGCCGGGCTGGGCGTCGCCGGTCGGCGCGATTCCCAGGATCTCTGCTTTCTCGCGGGCACCCGCCGCACGGACTTCCTGGCCCGCCATGGCAGCCTGGGCACGCACGCGGGCCCGATCCTCGACCGTGACGGCCGCCTCCTGGGGGAGCACGCCGGCATCCACACCGTCACCGTCGGGCAGCGCCGCGGGCTTGGCTCAGGGCCCGGCCTGGACCAGGCGGGCGAGCCGCTGTATGTGCTCGGGACCGACCACGCCTCGAATACCGTCACCGTCGGTTCGCGCGAGCAGCTGCTGTCTCGAACGGTGCACGTCCGAGACACGACCCTTCATCGCGATGGTGAGCGCGTGGACGCGATCAAGGTCCGCTACCGGGGTGCGCGCCTACCCTGTCGCCTCGCCGCACCCGCTGGAGCCGGCCAACATGCCGCGATCGAGATCGAGCTGCGCGAGCCGGCCGAGCGCACCGCCCCGGGCCAGATCGCCTGTCTATATGACGGCGATCTAATCGTGGGCCACGGCACGATCACCTGACGGAACCGATGGCCTTCGCCGTGCGGCGTCCTTACCGATCGGAGATCGACGGGATCTCCGATCGGCCAGCACGCGTACGCAGTACGCCACGCTCCCTGCGCCCTTGCCCGCCTTGACCCTCGATCCCGTCAGGGGGCGTGTTGGGGCCACGAATGCCAGGGAGCTCTGCGCCCGGGGCTGCGAAGCCGGCCCGCATAAGAATCCTCTAATCCGCCGCCACTCGCAGCTCGCACGTACCTCCCTTAACATCAGTCGAGATGACCTCGGGTGAGATTCGCGAGCAGTTTCTGGACTTTTTCGCCGAGCGCAACCATCTGCGCATTCCCTCTGCGTCGCTGGTGCCTCCGGCGGACGATCGCACGGTCCTGCTGACGACCGCGGGCATGCAGCCGCTGAAGCCCTACTTCCTCGGCCGCACCGATCCGCCGGCGCCGATGCTGACGAGCTGCCAGAAGTGCTTTCGCACGCCCGACATCGATCACGTCGGCGCCACCCTGCGCCACCTCACGTTCTTCGAGATGCTCGGCAACTTCTCGATCGGCGCCTACTTCAAGGCCGAGGCGATCCGCTTCGCGTGGGACCTCTCGCTGGAAGCGTTCTCCTTCGATCCCGCCGACATCTGGGTGACGGTCTTCTCCGGTGATGAGGCGCTGGGGCTTGGACCCGACGAGGAGGCGATCGAGCTGTGGCAGGCGATCGGCGTACCCCGCGAGCGGATCGTCGGCTGTCCGCGCTCGGAGAACTTCTGGGAAGCCGGCCCGGTCGGCCCCAGCGGACCATGTTCGGAGCTATATATCGACCGCGGTCTCGCCTTCGGCGCGGCCGACGATCTTCCAGGTGGCGAGAACGAGCGGTTCCTGGAGTACTGGAACCTCGTGTTCATGCAGTACGACCAGGACCCCCACGACACGCTGCAGGTGCTGCCCGCGCGCAACATCGACACCGGCCTCGGCCTCAACCGCCTGGCGGCGATCCTGCAGGGCCGGGACTCGGTGTTTGACACCGACCAGTTCCAGCCGCTGATCGACCTCGGCCAGGAGCTCGCCGATCGCCCATATGGCGAGGATCCCGTCGCCGATCGCGCGCTGCGGATCCTCGCCGATCACGCTCGCGGCATGTCGTTCCTGATCGCCGACGGCGTCGTCCCCTCCAACGAAGACCGCGGCTACGTTCTGCGCCGCCTCACTCGCCGCGCGATCCTGCAGGCGCGGCGCCTGGAGATGGCGCCCGGGTTCCTGCTGCGCTACGCCGCGGTCGTGCGCGAGCTGATGGCCGGCGCCTACCCCGAACTGCTCGACCAGCGCGATCCGATCGAACGCTGGCTGGCGTCCGAGGAGGACGCCTTCGGGCGCACCCTCGAGCAGGGCACCAAGTTGCTGGACGACCTGATCGCCCGCGCGCTGGACGCAGGCGAGCCGGCGATCGCGGCCGCCGATGCGTTTGCCCTGCACGACACATACGGGTTCCCCTTCGACCTGACTCGCGAGCTGGTGGCCGAGCGCGGACTGGGCGTCGAGGAGGAGGGGTTCGAGCGGTTGATGGACGCTCAACGCGC
>JBAUXH010000022.1:0-28156 GCA_049584155.1 Solirubrobacteraceae bacterium | reverse complement strand
ACCCTGAGAGGGGCGTAACGATGCGCTCCATCACCCCACCAAAGGTGTCGGCGAGCCCCAAGATGTCGTCGAGGAAGCCCTCGACCGCATCGGGGGTGAGCGGGCGGGCGAACAGGAATCCCTGAGCCAGGTCGCATCCCTCGCGCTGGAGCTCTCGGACCTGGCTGTGATGCTCGACTCCCTCGGCGTGCGTCTGCAGGCCAAGGGCCTTGCCCAGCTGGATGAGCGCGTGCGTCAGCGCATGCGCCTCGCGCGAGAGCGCCAGGCCGGTGATGAAGGTGCGATCTATCTTCAGCGAATCGATGGGGAATTGGCGTAGGTAGGCGAGGGAGCTGTAGCCCGTTCCGAAATCGTCGACGGCAATCCGCACGCCGAGCGCCTTCAGCTCGGTGAGCAGGCACGCGGTCTCCTCCGGATTACGCATGAGAACCGTCTCGGTGATCTCGAGGGTCAGTGTCGCCGGGTCAAGGCCGCTGTCATGCAACGCCGTGCGCACCTCCTCGATGAACTCTTTACGTTCGAGCTGTCGAGCCGAGACGTTGACCGAAATATTCAGGAGATGCCCTTTCCGACGCCAGGCGGTGGCCTGAGAGCACGCCTCCTCGAGCACCCAGCGGCCGATCGGGACGATCGATCCGTTGCCCTCCGCGAGCGGTATGAACACGTCGGGCGCGATCACGCCGCCCGTGGGATGACGCCAGCGCAGCAGCGCCTCCACACCCACGACCCGCTCATTCTCGAGGTCCAGCATCGGTTGGTAGACGAGGAAGAACTGGTCTCCGTCGAGCGCATCCGCGAGGTCCATCTCCAGGTGTATGCGATCTTGCGCGGCGGTCTGCATCGCGGACTCAAACTTGACGTAACCTGCCTTGCCCGCGGCCTTGGCCTTGTGCAGCGCCAGATCGGCCTCTCCCATCAGGTCTTCGGCCGAGACGGGGCGCCCGGTAACGATGCCGATGCTCGCCGTCACCGAGACCGATGCATGGTGGGCCGGTCCGGACAACTCGATCGGTTGGCGAACTACATCCAAGATCTGCTCGGCGAGGAGCTCGGGGATGGCGTTCAGCCCCAGCGAGTCCACCAGCATCACAAACTCGTCCCCGCCGAGACGCCCGACCGTGTCGTTGTCTCGCATGATCGTCTTCAGTCGCGCCGCGATCTGGCGCAGAACCTCGTCCCCGGCCTGACGACCGAAGCGGTCGTTGATCTGCTTGAACCCGTCGATGTCGACGAACAGCGCTGTCACCGGGACGTCCTGCAAACGCGCTCGAGCGAGAATTTGCTCGGCCCGGTCGAGCACCAGGCCTCGGTTCGGCAGGTCCGTCAGACGGTCGTGTAGCGCGCGATACGCCAGCTCGTCGGTCTTCTCTCCTACCAATCCCCAGGCCCGTTTGTGCGAACGCGAGAGCAC
The DNA here is from genome assembly GCA_049584155.1 of Solirubrobacteraceae bacterium. Lineage (GTDB taxonomy): Bacteria > Actinomycetota > Thermoleophilia > Solirubrobacterales > Solirubrobacteraceae > Palsa-744. The sequence continues at coordinate 26,745 of JBAUXH010000022.1, read as the reverse complement.
GCGGTAGAGCAGAAATCCGAGACTCGTGACCAGCAGGCGAGCGCAGAGACCCTGCGCATCGATCGAGATCGAGCGATCAGTCGTTGCAGTCACACCGACCAGCCGGCCTTCCCCACTAGCGCCGTCCAGTAACGGGATGCGGCCAGAACCGCAAGGCGTTCATCAGTTAGACAAGTTCTAAGACTAACAGGATTCCACAAAATCGTTTTAGATTACTTGAATATAGAGCCACCAAATGTATATGATTCAGCGGCCGGCGACCCGCCGGGCCGCTCACTAGACATTCGTTGAGTTGCGCATGTTTGACTAAGCCCGAGGGCGACAACCTGTCGAGCACATGAACAGGTCGAAGAGACCGGGGAGCCATTCCCCTTCTATCGCGGTCATCGAATACCGCAGTGAGGAGACGCCATGCAAAGCGGCGTCCCACAGACGTATGAGTCGCTTTCCGGCGACTCCCTCGCAGTAAGCCGACGTCCCGCCTCTCGGGTCGGCAGCAAGATCTTCGGAGTCGGAACGCTCATGCTCGGGCTGCTGTCCGCGCTGCTGTTCGCAAGCAGCGCCCTGGGCGCCTCGGCGACCGTGGGGCTGGGCTCGGCGGCCAGCTTCTCGGTATTGGGCGGTTCGACCGTAACGAACACCGGCCCGACGACGATGTTCGGCGATCTGGGGCTTAGCCCCGGCTCCTCGGTCACCGGCGCTCCGCACGTGCTCGGTCAGACGCACGTCGACGACGCCGTGGCGATCGGCGCCAAGAACAGCTTGACCACCGGCTACAACAACGCCGCCTCACGTCCGAGCAACGGCTCGGCCGGGACCGACCTCGCCGGTCAGCTCTTCCTACCCGGCGTTCGCAGCGCCAGCAGCTCGTTGCTGCTCTCATCTGGGAGCGTCACGCTCGACGCGCAGGGTAACCCCAACGCGGTGTTCATATTCCAGATCGGCTCCACGCTGATCACCGGTTCGAACACCAGCGTCGTGCTCGTCAACGGCGCGCAGGCGTGCAACGTGTTCTGGCAGGTCGGCTCCTCCGCAACACTGGGAACGGGCACTCGGTTCGTCGGCACGATCATGGCCTCGGCGACCATCACAGCCAATACCGCCGCCACGATTCACGGCAGGCTGCTGGCACGAACCGGCGCGGTGAACATGGACACCAACACCATTACTACGTCCAATTGCCCCTCCAGCGCCAGCGGCAGTGGCGGCGGCACGGAAACGGCCACGGGCCCTGGTGGCCCGGGCGGCAGCGCGGGCACGACCACCCCATCGGCGTCGAACGGATCGGGGACGACCCACAAAACCGCAAGGCAGATCGCGGCGGCAAAGAAGCGGGCCGCGGCCAAGAGAGCCGCAGCCAAACATCGCCACACGCACCGGCGCTCCTCCGCGCGGCCGGCGCTCCCCAACAAGCGCGGCTCGTTCACCGGATGAGCCATCTACCCGGAACCCGTCACCTGATCGGCAGTCTCGCCACGGTATGCGTGGCTGCAATGACGGTCGGCTCGACCGCCGCTACGGCCGGCACAGTTCGCGTACAGGCGACTCAGGAACTCGCGGTCTTGCTCACCCCGCACGGTGCCCACCGGGCGCCCGATGCGGGATCCCCACAGTCCACACTCGTGCCGGCGCGCAGGCCGATCACCGGTGAGCAGACCACCCTGCCCGTGATCGCACGCTCAATCGACCCTAGCGGGGTGCGGTGGCTTGACGTGATGCTTCCCGGTCGCCCCAACGGATCGACCGGCTGGATCGCCCAGCAGGGCACCCGCCCACTCGTGACGCCCTGGCGGATCGTGGTTGACCTCGCAGCGCGCCGGGTGAGCGTCTACGGCAATGGCCGCATGGCCAGATCCTTTCAAGCCGTGGTGGGCAAGCCGTCGACACCCACGCCGACCGGCAGGTTCTTCGTCGAGGAGACGCTCCAGATGCCGGCCGGCGAGGCCGGCGGCCCGTACGCGCTGGCTCTCAGCGCCCGCTCGAACGTGTTGCAGGAATTCGAAGGCGGTCCCGGTCAGATCGGAATTCACGGACGCGACAATCTTGGAGGCACGTTGGGTACCGCCGCCTCGCATGGCTGCGTCCGCGTCGCCACCGCGAGCATCGACTGGCTGGCCGCCCGCATCGGCCCAGGGACGCCGGTGACGATCGGCTCCTAGCCGGCTACGGCCGGGATTCGTCCTCCTCGGCGAGCGCCTCGCGCAGCGCCTGCTCGAAGGGTCTCGGCAGAAAGTCGAACAGCGCCATTCCCGACGGGTCGGTGACGGTCGTGTCGGTGGAGAGTCCCTCGATTAGCGGTCTGGCGACGCCCGCGTCGACAGGTGTTATGAGCCCGATCCAATGCGAGGAGAGCCAGGGTGTCAGCAGCGGCACTGGGATGCGTGGGCGGCGGCGTAGCCCCAGCGTGTCCGCCATCAGGTCGAGCATCTCGCCGTAAGTGAGTACCTCCCCCGAACCGATCTGGATTTCGCGGGCGCGCGTGGCTTCTATCCGGGGCGCCTCGACGAGATAGCGCAGCACATCGGCGATGGCGATTGCCTGGGTGGGCGTGCCGAGCCACGACGGCGCGAGCATCACCGGCAGGCGCTCGACCAGCGAGCGCAGCGTCCGGTAACTCTCCGAGCCCGCGCCCACCACCATGCCGGCTCGAAACCAGGTCAGCGGCGGTCCCTGCTCGCGCAGGATCTCTCCTACCCGCAGGCGCGAACGCAGATGCTGGGAGGCGGGACGGTCGCCGAGTCCACCCAGATAGACGACCCGGTCGATGCCGGCGGCGCTCGCGAAGCGAGCGAAGTTGCAGGCCGCGTTGACGTCCCGTTGCTCATAGTTTGAGTCGCCACCGCGACCCATCGAGTGAACCAGGTAGTAGGCCGTCGTGTAGCCCTCGCCGATCGCGCTCAGGGAGCTCGGGTCGAGCATGTCGGCGCGATGCACCGTTACGTCCGGATCGAAGCTGACCCGGTTTGGATCGCGCACGACACACCCGACCGGCTCGCCGAGCGTATGGAGATCGCGTACCAACCGGCTACCCACGTAGCCAGAGGCTCCGGTGACGAGCGCACGGGCCATTCCGAACGAACGAGCATACGCTGCTGTGAGCGTCTATCGCGCCAACCGCAGAGCAAGCACCTCCAAGCAGCGCTGCGCAAGCCCGACGCCGACGCTAGGCGGGGGTGTGGACCGGTGTCTTTGACTGCGTGACAGCGAGGAACTTCTCGACCGCGTCGACGTCGAGCGGGCGCGAGAACAGGAACCCCTGCCCGTGGTCGCAATGTTCACGTTGCAGAGTCTCAAGCTGGGAGCGCTCCTCGATGCCCTCGGCGAGCGTCTCGATGTCAAGCGTCTTACCGAGCTGCACGAGCGTATGGATGAGGGCCGCCGATCCCTTCGATCCGGCGATGCCGCTGATGAAGGAGCGATCGATCTTCAGCGCGTCCACGGGGAACTGGCGCAGGTAGGCGAGCGAGCTGTAGCCGGTACCGAAGTCATCGATTGCGATGCGGACCCCGAGCTCCTTGAGCGAGCGTAGACGCTTGGCGGTCGCCTCGGCGTCCCGCATCAGCGTAGTCTCGGTGATCTCCAGGGTCAGCGTCTCCGGGTCAAGGCCGCTCTCTGCTAGTGCATGACGCACGTCCTCGATCAGCTCGTCATCGTCGAGTTGGCGCCCGGACACGTTCACCGACATATCGATCTCGTGGCCGTGGCGACGCCAGATCGCGGCCTGCCGGCAGGCGTCCTCGAGCACCCAGCGACCGATCGGGACGATCAGCCCGCTCTCCTCGGCGACCGGGATGAACTCGATCGGCTCGATGACGCCACGCGTGGGGTGGCGCCAGCGGATTAGCGCCTCGACACCGATCACGCTTTCTGATTGCAGGTCGAAGGTGGGCTGGTATTGAAGGAAGAGCTGTCGCTGCTCGAGTGCCTCCGCGAGGTCCATCTCGAGCGTGAGCCGATCCCGGGCCGCGGTCTGCATGCTGGACTGAAAGAGCATGTAGTAGTCCTTGCCGGCGGCCTTCGCCTCGTACAAGGCGACATCCGCGTCGCGCAGCAGCTCGGCGGCGCTTGCACGCTCGCCCAGCGCGATGCCGATGCTGGCCGTAAGCGACAGCTGCCTCCTCGTCTGGCCGTTCATGTCATCCATGTCGTAGGGCCGGCGCAGCACTTCCAGCAGGCGCTCGGCGACGAGCTCGGGACCGGCGTCAAGCGTGGAGCCCTCGACCAGGACGACGAACTCGTCGCCGGACAGGCGCGCCGCGGTGTCGCCCTCGCGGACGACGTCCGCCAGCCTTGCGGCGACGGTCCGCAACAGCTCGTCGCCCGCGGCGTGGCCGAATGTGTCGTTGACGTGCTTGAAGCCGTCGATGTCGACGTACAGCGCGGCAACCGGAATCTGCAGACGACGGGCGCGGGCGAGCATCTGCTCGGCGCGGTCAAGCGCCAGCACGCGATTAGGCAGGCCGGTCAGAGCGTCGTGGAGCGACTGGTGGCGAAGTTCTCCGGTCTTCTCCTTCACCATCCCCAAGGCGCGCTCGCGTGAGCGCGTCAGCACCAGCACAAGCAGGAAGAGCAAGATACTGACGAGCGTCCCGCTGAGAAACACGAGCAGGCCCTGGGTCTCCGCGGACAGACCGACGGCGGCGGATCCCCGCACGAGCGCCCGCCAGCGCCCGTCGATCGACATCGTGACGACGTGCGTGAACGCGCCCGTCGCCGTGCTCGGTCCGACCCGCCCGGCGAGTTCGTAGGGTCGGCCCGGGTTGGCGTGGTAGAGGGTCAAACCGAGGCCGCGGTGATCGCCGATCGCCTGGCGTATGAGGTCGGTCACCTGAAACGAGCTGCCGACCCAACCGAGAACGGCGGCACGGCGCTGAGCGACGGTCACCAGCGGCGTGCCACGACGGTAGAAGGCCGCTTCGATAAACAGTGTGCTCACGCCCTGCTCGGTCACCGGATAGACGACGAACTGCCCGCTGTCTGTGATCGACCGCGTCAGTTGCGCCTGCGAGGTTTGACCCACCTGGTAGCCGCCGATCGGCGATGATGCGTCACACCAGTCGCCCTGCAGCAGCATGCCGACGGCTGGGCCGTAGGGCGTTACCGTCCCGCCTGCGGAGAGTAGGCAGTAGAACGCCCGCCCGCTGTGAGAGACCGGCTGGATCGCGCCGCCAACGAGTGCGCGAAACGCGGGGTCAGCGTCGCGCCGAGCCTGAAAGGCGGCCAGTCGACGCGCCGGCACGACTTCCACGACGGTCGTGCCGAGCCCTCCGACCTGACGCTGCCTGCCGCGCAGCTGGGCGAACCATTCGTCGAAGGTGTCGGCGCTCATGTGCGGTTGCATCGTCAGCACCCCGCGCAGCGTGGTGACGAGGTCGACGTCGCGGCCCAACAGCGTCTCCACCGTCTCGCCCACGTCGGTGGCGTTTGTCTGAAACCCTTGCCGGATCTGGGAGTGCACGCTCGCACGCCAGCGCAGACCGACGCCGACCGAGGTCGCGAGGCCGACCACAAGGAGCGCACAGGCGAGCAGTGTCCATCGCCGCCGGAGCCCACCGGGGAAGCCACGGATGTCGTCCGGTTGCTCAGGGGCGCTCTCAGGCTGCTTCGGCATACATCGTGGATCGGATCGCCGGACCGTCGATGAGACCGTAGTCTCCCACGTTAATGCCTACTATTCGGATTAATCGCGGAGTGGGGAATACGCGGCTGGGACTCGCATGAGCCGGCGACTGCTGCCGGTCGACGAGGCGGACGACATCCGATCGCGACGCTCGCGATCGAGGTGTAGGGCCCGGCGCTTGTGGTCGCGCGTTCGACGGTGTAGGAGGTCGCGTAGGCCGAGCTCGTGGCGGTCCATTCGACTTCGATTTCGGGGTTCTTGTTGGTGCGGCAGTTCACCTGAGCCAGGGTGACTCCTTTTGCGGGAGAGAGCGTGGCGGTGATGAGCGTGAGCGGTCCGCTCGCGGCCGGGTCGTTGAAGACGGCCAACGCGACGTGGGCGCCCGCGAGCATCGCCCCGGCGAGGAACGCGAAGCCCCAGAGCTCGAAGAGCACGAGCAAACGCCAAGACGACTGGGACGACCACGATGGCGGCCATCCGCAGAATGGGGGCGAGCACCGTGGAGGTGGTGCCGCTGCAGGTGTAGTTGTAGGCGGGCACGGTGCCCGACTCGGTCCACGGCACGGAGCACTTTTCGATGCTCATCTGCAGACCGTTGGTCGCTTCGGTGTCGAGCAGTGAGCTCGGGGAGGCGGTGGTGGTCAGGACGATCCCCGAGAGGTTGTCCGAGGAGCCGTTGCCGTTGTTGATGAGGTCGGCGGCACGCTGGATCGTGTCGCCTGGAACTACGTTGGAGGCGCCGACGGTGAGTCGGTTGGCGGCGCCGGTGCTGCCGAGGTTGATCGAGACGGTGCCCGATGAGATCGTGTGGCTGGCCGAGGTGGAGCTGGTGAACGTGGCGAATGTTCCCAGTCCCGCCATCGCAGCCACTACGCCGACGACGGCGAAGGAGCCGAGCAGTCTCTTGGTTGTCTTGTGCATTTCAGTTGCCATCCTTTTGCGTCGGGTTTGGTTGGGAGATCACGATCGCCCGGTGAGGTGGCAAGGAGGGAGTGGCGAGGTATGAGAGGGGTATGAGCGAAACGGCTCTAATAGGAGGGGTCGAGACCCGGCGCCGGGACGAGTCGGCGAGTGAGTGTCCGCGGTCGTTCGCGTGCGCGAAATGGAGCGCTTTCGACAGGGATCCTGCTGAGCGGATTCAGGTCGATGCGAACGTCGGCGCCGGCGCCGAAGGCATAGGCTCGCGGCGTGAGCTTTGGCATTCTGCTGGCGATTGTGCTCGCGGGTCTCGGCGGCCCGCTGCTGGGATTGTCGGAACGACGGTTCGTGCCGGTGGTGATCGGCGAGATCGCGGCGGGGGTGCTGGTCGGGAAGACGGGGCTTGAAATCGTCGATCCCGGGGAACCGACGATCGCGTTTTTGGGCGAGGTGGGCTTCGCGATGCTGATGCTGACGGTGGGGATGCATCTGCCGCTACGCGATCCGCGACTGGCTGCTTCGTTGCGCGGCGGGGCGGTGCTGGCCGCGATCGTGGGGGTGTTGGCGGTGCCGGCAGGCTTTGCGGCGGCGGCGATCGCGGGGACGAGTCATGCGGCGGTTTATGCGGTCGTGCTGGCGTCGGGCTCGGCGGCTGTGCTGCTGCCGGCTTTGCAGGAGACGAAGGCGGAAGGTCCGGACGTGTTGGCGGTGATGGCGCAGGTGACGATCGCCGACGTGGTGACGATCCTGTCGGTGCCGATCGTGCTGCAGCCTCAGCGCACGCTGCATGTGCTGACCGGTTCCGTTCTCGTGGCGGTGGCGGTGGCGGCGTTGTACGGGGTGGGACGACTGCTGGCCGACCACCGCTGGGTCGATCATGTGCGGCGGATGTCAAAGCAGCGCCACTGGGCGCTCGATCTGCGCTTGTCGCTGCTAGTGCTGTTCTTGCTGGCGTGGATCGCGCAGAAGAGCGGCACGAGCGTGCTGATCGCGGGCTTCGGCGCGGGCGTGACGGTGGCCTTGATCGGTGGCCCGAAACGACTGTCGACGCAGATGCGGGGCGTCGCGGACGGGTTCTTCATCCCCCTGTATTTTGTCGTGTTGGGCGCGACACTGGATCTGAGCGGGCTGGTGAACGATCCGGCGATGATCGCCCTGACGGGTGCGCTGGCGGGGTTGAACGTCGCGATCCACCTGGCGGCGGTGGCGGTCGTGCGCCGCCCGCTCAGCGCAGGCCTCACCGCGACGGCGCAGTTGGGCGTGCCGGCCGCAGTAGCGTCGCTGGGCTTGAGCGAGGGCGTACTGTCGGGCCCAGTGGCGACGGCGATCGTGGCGGCCGCGGTGCTCAGTCTCGGCGTGTGCACGCTCGGCGTGGAGCGGCTTCTGGACGGAGAGAGCACCTCATCCTCCTCGTCCGGCGCCGCGCCCGCCACCGGGACGTGATGAAGTGCGGCACCATCTGTCGCCCTGTCCGTCGTGATGGCACTCGCCTCGCGCACGGGGCCGGAGGCGAACCGCGGCGCCGGGTTCAGGTCAGGCGCTCTGCCCAGCGCGGTAGTGCTCGCGCCAGATCAGGCGGTAGATCGGGACCCAGCGCGGCAGCCGGTTGACGACGGGGACGAAGGGGATGCAGATGAATGCGAGGCTGAGCACGCCCATCACAAGCATCACGAGGATGTCGGCATTTTCGGAGGCCTTGAAGGGTTCGACCTGATACCAGAGGGCATATAGCCACAGCCAGGCCTGGCCAGGATAGCTGCCGGTCTCGTTCATCATCCCCCACTGCTCACCGAGCAGGTGCTGTTCTTCGGCGCGTTCGTCGAGCAGGCCGCCGTCGGCCATAAACAGCAGCGGCTTGGTGTAGTCGGTCTGAAAGAACTGTTTGCTCGTTAGCAGGTCGCCGTCCAGGGCGCCGCTCTTGGCAAGTCCAAGCAGGCCGACCATGAGTACAGGGACAGGACCGGCGCCGCTCGCCTTGACGGTCACGGCGCCCGTCGCCGGGTCGGCGGAGACGGTGCTCGGCGGGGTCTTGCCTTCTTCTGCGGCCGTTTCATATTCTTCCAGCGGCTTGGCGTAGGCTTCTCCCCAGGCCTTTTTCGTCGCTTCGGGGGCGGCCTCGTATTCGCTGACGGCGCTCTGCAGCGCGGGCTCCCCCGTCACCGTCTTGAGCGGGCCAAGCACGAAGTCGTTGGTCGTGTCGATCGGATGACTGACACCGAGCCATTTCTGCGGATACAGGAAGGCGGCATGCTGGCCTTCACCGTTGTGGTTGTAGGGAGGCCCGTATTCGGCGGTATCGCTCGTGCCGTTCAGCTCCTTGGTGGCGTCGGCGGTAAAGTTGACCGGCTGCTGGCGCGACCACTGCGCGATCGTGCTGGGCGGGTCGTCGGGCGAGGAGAACAACACGGTCAAGACGATCGCCAGCAGGGCGATGACGCCGATCGCGATGACGAGCTCTTTGATGAGGTCATACGGCGCGTACGGACCGGTCCAGGGTCGGGTGTCGTCGGTGGGGCGCAGGAAGCTCAAGACGGACCCCCGATCGAGCTCGGCGGAGGAGCTTTCCCGATCGAGCTCGGCGGCGAAGGCGAGCCGGTGGGTGAAACGGTACTCGCCCCCGCCGCCGATGATGAGGCCAGTGCCGCTTTTCGATCGTCGATCGAGAACGGCGGTACGACCCCGTGCCGGCGCACGAGCAGGACGTGCGCGCCGACGAGGACAACGACGGCGACGGGCAGCAACAGCACGTGCCAGCTGTACATCTGGCCGAAGTTGGTCACGTTGAAGAAGGCGCCGACGCCGACCGCGTTGAGCCCGTCCTTGGCCTGCGTGGCGATCCATTGGGCGTCGAAGTTCTGCTGGGAGACATAGCCGGTGAGCGCCGTGGGCACGGCGATAAGAAAGGTGATCGCGCCTGTTACCCACACACGCGTGCGCCCTCCACGCCAGGCGGCCATCCAGAACTTGCCCCACAGATGCACGACCATCACGAAGAAGAACAACTCGACGCTCCACATGTGGAGCGAGTTGAAGAAATGTCCAACGCCGGTGTAATGCCACCAGGCCGGCCCCTTCAGCGCGAGGATCGAACCGGAGGCGACGATCACGACGAGTGCGGCGATCGAGGCCACGCCGAATACGTAGATCCAGGACGCGACATACGTCGGCTGACCGTCGGGCAGCAGCTTCTCGGGCGGCAATGCGTCGACGGCGCGCTCGCGCGTGCGGACGGTCCACGATTTCGAGGACGGAGCGGCGGGCGGCGAGCTGGCGCTCACGAGGAACGCTCCCCCCGGCGGGCCGCGGCTCGCCGGGCAGCTCCCGGGAACGGGAGCAAGATCGCCAGGAGGAAGACGATCAGCATCAGACCAATCACGACGACGTTAGCCACCGATAGATGGATGAATTCCCAGTCCACCGTATGCGCCGGATGGTTGAGGTTGAAGACGGCTGCCGCCAGCATGTTCATCGCAAATGCCCTCCTCGCGAGCGGGACGATGAGGTGAACCCTATGGGTGGCTCTGTCTGCGTACGTCCGTAGAAACCCCCCCAATCCGATGAGTGGATTCTCATGTGGCGATCCACCGCTCCGCGCTCCATCCAGGCGGTCGCGTACGCTGGACTCGACAAACGCGCCCGCGAAGCGGACAATCGGAACGATTAAAAGGAGCGAATCCATGGACGAGGAGCATCCAATACAGGGAGCGGGACACGATCCGACACCCAGCGAGGGTTACCCAGTGCGCTTCTCAGTGGACTATCCCAACCGCGGGCTGGACCGCCTCACCACCGCGCTGCGCGTGTTCACCATAATCCCCATCGTGATCGTGCTCGGCAGCATCGGCGGTTACGGCAACTACGCCGGCGGCGGGCGCACAATCGCGATCGGCGGTACCAGCTTGCTGTTCCTGCCCCCGCTGCTGCTGATCGTGTTCCGCCAGAAGTACCCGCGCTGGTGGTTTGACTGGAACCTGCAGATGCTGCGTTTCACCAACCGTGTGGGTGTTTACTTCGCGCTGATGGACGACCGTTACCCATCCACCGACGAAGTGCAGGCGGTGCACCTCGACTTCGGCTATCCCGACGCCCGAGAAGGGCTCAATCGCTGGCTCCCGCTGGTGAAGTGGCTGCTCGCGATCCCCCATTATGTTGTCCTGTTCTTCCTCTACGTGGGCACGTTCTTCGCGGTGATCGGCGCCTGGCTGGCGATCCTTTTCACGGGCCGCTACCCGCAGGGAATTTTTGACTATGTCGAGGGTGTGATCCGCTGGCACAATCGGGTGGTCGGCTACGCGTTCATCCTCGTCACCGATGAGTATCCCCCGTTTCGGCTGGACGCCTGAGCACGTCGAGAGAACGGACGCCCGCGCGTCGCCGCTACGCGAAGCGGTGCGCGCGATCGTGGTGGCCAAACTCTCATAACTCGCGGTAAAGGCGCGTTGCAGACAACAGGTCGAGACCGATCGCCTCGCGAACTACAGCTCTCGGTAATGGGCGACGTGTGCCTCCGCGCGCGAGGTCAATAAACGCCCCCGGCGCGACAGACTCCGCCGGCACCTCGTCGGCGAGCGCCGTGAGCGTGGCACGCACGCGGATCGTGCTCTAGGCATGCGGGGTGGCTGAAATACAGGCCAGGGTGCGTACCCACCACGCTGGGTGTCACACATCAAAGCGCCCACGCAATGCCGGCTGCTGCGGTGAGCGGCGCCAACTGCAAGCCGATGCAAGGACCGGCTCTGGCTCACCCCCCAAAACGACGGCGGCTCAACGGGTCAGTGGCCGAACCAGCGGGTGCGGCGGCTAGCGCCGAACTGCTGCTTCTGCGCGACGAGCGCCTCGGAGGGCTCGTGAAACGTGCCGGTCGGCTTCGGTCCCGACATGAAGTCCACGTCAACGCGCCCGACGCGCCCACCACCGAACTCTATGTAACAGGAGCCCAGCCCCTCGTACTCGCCGGGCTGCTCGCCGCGCTCGATCTGTGCGATCAGCGACTGCGCGACGACGCGCGCGGCCCCCTCGGCGAACACTCCGGCTTTGGGGACCCCCACCGCGGCGACGTCTCCCACCGCATACACGCCCGGATAGCGCGTTTCAAGCGTCCTGGGGTTCACGGGTATGTACACGTCCTCGACCATCCCCGACGCCATCACAACGTCTGGCGCACGGTGTTTGGGGACACCGAGGAACAGGTCGTAGGCCATCTCGCCGCCGCCGTCGAACACCGCTACTTTGCGCGCCGGGTCTAGCGCGGCCACACGGGTGCCGGGGACGAACTCGATGTCGCGCTCGGCGAATGCCTCTACCAGCGCCGCCGAGGTCTCCGGCGAGGGCGGCACGGGGCTCGGCAGCGGCAGTACGAACGAGATCTCACAGTCCGCTCGCACGCCCCGCGCACTCAGATACTCGTGCAGCAGCAGCGCCGCCTCGCTCGGTGCGGGCGGACACTTGAACGGCGCCCCGCACACCCCCACGATCGCCCGCCCGCGCGTGAATGTGGGCAGCAGTTCGGCCAGTCGTTCGGCGCCGGCCACCGAGTAGAACTCGTTGCCCCCCTGCGCCAGCCCCGGCGTTGCGTCCATGTCGTAGTCGGCGCCGAGCGCCACCACCAGCACGTCACCCTCATACTCACCACCGTCCGTGCTCGCGCGGCGGTTCTCCGGATCGATCGCCGTGATCGTCTCCCGCACGACGCGCACCCCCGGTTTAGCGATGTCGCGGTAGGGGAGTCGCACCGCCTCCGGCGAGGTGCGCCCGAACATCACATCGAGCTTCGAGAACCCGAACACGAACGCCTCGCCCTTATCGATCAGCGTCACCTCGACCTTATCGCCGAGCCTTTCCGACAACGTGCTCGCCAACTCCAGGCCCCCGAATCCGGCGCCGAGGATTACTACGCGGGTGCTCATCGCGCGAGCATAGTGGACGAGGGTGGGCTGGGGACCTGGGTTGGCTCGCAGGCCTGCTGGATTACGGCGAGCGGCGATCGTGCAGCTCGCCTATTTCAGACCGCCGCCGGCTCAGCCACGAACTCAGGCGCATCTTCATGGCGCAGATCACTGTCGCGGACCAGCAGCAGCGCAAGCACGGCGCCCACGAGCGCCATGGCGCTACCAACGAGGAGGATGACGGAGAAGCCGTGCGTGAAACCCTCGCGTGCGGCGTTGACGATTGGCGCGGGGGCACGAGCGGGGAGCGTGCCGGAGGAGACTGCTTCCGCGAGACCGCGCGCCCGCGCGCCGCTCACGTTCGGCAGAAGATCCTGGATCCGCTGTTGTGAGAGAGCGAGGAACAGGGCGCCCAGGCCGGCCGTGCCCGATGCGATCGCGACCTGCCGGAAGGTGTCGTTGATCCCCGATGCGACGCCGCTCATGCGCTCGGGCACGGTCGAGAGCGCGACGTTCGCAAGCACGGGGTTCACGAGCCCGACACCGAGACCGCCGACGATGAAGCCCGGAAGCAAGATCGTCCACGAGTCATCCGGCTGGGCGCCGCTCATCAAGGCAAGGCCCACCCCGGTGATCGCGAGCCCGGCGGCGAGTAGAAAGCGCGGCGGGACCTTCCCCTCGAGCGATGCGGTGCCGCCTGCGACGAAGAATGACCCCACGGTGAACGGCAGATAGCGCAAGCCGGCCTGCAGCGGCGAGAGGTGCTCGATCTCCTGCATGTAGAGCGTGATGTAGAGGAACAGCGCGAACATCGAGCCGCTGAGCGCGAACGCGGTTATCTGCGCGCCGGTGAAGGCGTGACTACGGAACAGGTTCAGCGGGAGCATCGGCTGCGCGACGCGCAACTCGATCACGACGAACGCCACGAACAGCACGATCGCCCCAGCGAGCAGACCGAGGATCACGCCGGAGGTCCAACCGTCAGCGTTCCCGCGCAGCAGCGCGAGCACGAGCAGCGCATTGGCCGTCGAGAACGTGACGGTGCCACCCCAATCGATGCCGCGGGCCGTCTCATCGCGCGACTCCCGCACCTTGAGCAAGGTCACCGCGATCGCGGCGATGCCGACGGGGATGTTCAGGAAGAAGATCGACTGCCAACCGATGGCCTGGGTTAGCGCGCCGCCGACGAGCGGGCCCAGGGCCACGGCGACACCGATGGTTGCTCCGTAGATCGCCGTGGCGTTCGCGCGTTCGGGGCCGCGCCACTCCTGCGCGAGCAGCGCCAGCGAAACCGCGAACATCACGGCGCCGCCGACACCCTGCAGGGCGCGCGCGAGGTTCAGCACCGTCGGAGATCCGGCCAACCCGCAGAGCAGCGAGGCCAAGGTGAAAATCCCGAGGCCGATCACAAACACGCGCTTGCGCCCGAGGCGGTCGGCGAGCGACCCCGACGTGAGCACGAACGCGGCAAGCGTCAGCGCGTAGGCGTCGATGACCCACTGCAGGTCGGTGAAGGACGAATGGAGATCCTCGCGGATACTCGGCAGAGCCGTGTTGACGACCGTGATGTCGAGCAGCAGCATGAACGTCGCCACGCAGACGGCGATCAGCGTCCACCACTTGCGTTCCATCTCGTTGTCCTTTCCTGAGCGCTCGTGCTGAGCGCGTGTGGGTTCGTAGGGAACATAGCGGGGCGATCTGGGGTTGCAAATCGGCAATCGTGTCGGGGGCCCGCGCGCCACCGGCAGATAGAGTCCCGCCACAGCGATGAGCGACGCGATCCCGTACGCCAACTACCAGTACGAGCTGTACCTGCGTGGCATGACCGGGCAGCGTCCCGCGCGAACGCTCGACTGGCGCCAATTGGAGCAGGACGCGATGAACGTCCTGCAGCGCGGCCCACGCGGTTACATCGCGGGTGGCGCCGGGCTGGGCGAGACGATGCGCGCGAATCGCGAGGCGTTCGATCACTGGCGCCTGCGACCACGGATGCTGCGCGACGTCTCAGAGAGAAGCCTGGCGCGCACGGTGCTGGGGACGGAGCTGCCCGCGCCGGTGCTGCTCGCGCCGATCGGTGTACAGACGCTGGCGCACCCCGAAGGGGAGCTGGCGATGGCCCGCGGCGCGGCCCAGGTGGGCGTGCCGCTGGTGGCCAGCTCGGCGGCGTCGCACACGATCGAGCAGATCGCGCAAGCTGCGGGAGAGCTGGCGCGCTGGTATCAGCTGTACTGGCCACGGGATCGCGAGCTGGCGCGCAGCTTCGTGACGCGCGCAGAGCGGGCGGGGTACGGCGCCATCGTCGTGACGCTCGACACCTGGCTGTTGGGTGGCGTCCGGCAGATCTGAGCGAGGCGTTCCTGCCGTTCCTGTGGGGAGAGGGGAACCGCAACTACCTCGAGGACCCCGTATTCCGAGGGTTGCTGGACGTGGCGCCGGAGGAGGACATGCAGGCCGCGATCGGACAGTGGGCCTGGCAGTTCGCCAACCCATCGGTCACCTGGGATGACCTGGCGTTCCTGCGCGAGTGCACGCAGCTGCCGATCGTGCTGAAGGGGATCGTGCACCCCGACGATGCGCGACTGGCGGTGGAGCACGGTGTGGAGGGGGTGCTGGTGTCCAACCATGGAGGACGACAGGTGGACGGAGCGATCGGCGCGCTCGACGCCCTGCCAGGTGTGGTGGAAGCCGTGGAGGGACATTGCGAGGTGCTGTTCGACAGCGGCCTTCGCAGCGGCGCCGACGCGCTCAAGGCACTGGCGCTCGGGGCCCGCGCGGTGCTGTTGGGACGCCCCTATATCTGGGGACTGGCGCTGGGCGGCGCCGAGGGGGTAGCGGAGGTACTGCGCAGCTTCCTCGCGGACCTCGATCTGGCGATGGCCTTGAGCGGATACGCGCACATCGATGAGGTGGACGCGAGCGCGCTTGTCGCGCAGGGCCGCTGAGACCCAGCGTCCGCTGGGACGCACCGCTGCTCAACCGGCGCCTCCAGCCCCCCGCCAACCTACCCAGCTTTTTTGGTGCGTGTGCGAGCTTTGATGCGAGCGGGAGCTTTTTTGGTGCGTTTGGCGGTCCCGCGTTGCGAGGCGGGAACCTCTGCTTTGGCCACCGCCTTGGCCAAACGCGGGATCTCTTTCTCCAGATACGAGCGCATACGCATCTCCTCGCGACCGATTGAGCGCGCGAGCCGCTGCGTCTCCTTGTCGTTGAGAACCTCGGCAAGCGTCTCGATCGCCGCATAGCTCGCGATCTCCTCAGACTCGCTTGCGTACTCGGTCTTGGCATTCTTCAGCTGCTTCTCCTCCTCCCCGGTGCCCCGCAACGCGTGCAATGGACCCTGGGCGAGCGCTGTCGCCTTCTGGGTCCCGCTGAGCACCGCTTGGGCTACCTCGGTCACTCGCCCTGGACCGGGCACCTCGACCGTCGCGGCTACGCCACCAAGCTGCTTGACGCGCGACTTGACTGCTCGCGCGTGGCGCTTGGTCTCCGACAAGTGCTGCTTCAAACGCTTCTTATAGGCCCCCTGCGTGGTCATCGCAATATGAGCCTCGAGCGCCGTCTCCAGGCGCTTCTCAAGGCCGTAGGCCTCATTCAGATACTGAACCAGCTTTGCATCGCCGGCAGATAGCTCAGCCATCTCACATCTCCTTTAGAGGCGCCCGCGGCGTCCACGGTAGGGACCTAGGAACAGCACCAGCACGACCAGCAGGAGCAGCAGCACGAGCGGGTTCACAAATGCCCCACCCGCAATGCTGACGATGACGAGGATGATGATGAGCAACAGCAGCAAATCCACAGGAAGGCCTCATTTCGGTATAGAAGGTAACCTGCGGCAGCGGTTCGCCGCCTGTTGGGCTTGAGCTACCCGTCCCGCGCAGCGGACAAACTGTCGGTCCGCCTACAGACGCATCAGAACGAGTCGCCCGCCAGGAGCGGCCTTACGTACATCCTCCTGCGATCAGGCGCCGAGCTCGAGCACGGAGCGGATCCCGTCCTGCGCCTCCATGAGCTGGAAGGCCCGGTTGATGTCATCCAGGGGCATGCGATGGGAGATGAACGGATCGACGTCGATGTCTCCGCGCAGATAAAGCTCCACGAGCTCGGGCACCTGATCGCGCCCCTTGACGCCGCCGAATGAGGAGCCGCGGATGCGCCGACCGGTTATGAGAAGACGCGGAACGACGTCGAGCGTCTCCCCGCGGCCAGCCACCCCGCAAACCGTGCACAGCCCCCAGCCCATGCGCGCAGCCTCGACGGCTTCGCGCATGACCGAGACCAGACCGGTGGCCTCGAAGGTGTAGTCGGCACCGAACCCGCCGGTGGTCTCTAGCACTCGCTCGACGGTATGCCCGTCGGCGCGCCAGCACTCGGTGGCGCCTTGGCCGCGTGCGAGCTCGAGCCGCCCGTCGGAGAGATCGATACAGATGATCCGCTCGGCGCCCCGCAACCGACACCCCGCGACGGCGCCGAGGCCGACCATCCCGGCGCCGAACACCACACACGTCGAGCCGGGCGCCACCTCGGCGGTAAACATCGCCGCTCCCAGACCGGTCGAGAGCCCACACGCGAACAGACACGCCCGGTCCAGCGGCGCCTCGGGGTTGACCTTGGCCAGGGCGATCTCCGGTATGACGGCGTAATCGGCGAACGTCGAGGTTCCCATGAAGTGCCTGATCGGCTCACCGCCGCGGGAGAGTCGCGTGGTGCCGTCCGGCAGGTGACCCTGATTCTGCTGCTCGCGGATGGCCAGGCACAGGTTCGTGCGCGGGTCCAGGCAGTGCATGCACTCCCTGCACTGGGGGGAGAACAATGTGACGACGTGGTCGCCGAGCGCGACCGAGTGGACCCCCTCACCAATGGCCTCCACGACCCCGGCACCCTCATGTCCGAGGACGGTCGGTGCGTATCCGGACGGATCGGCTCCGGAGGCGGTGTACATGTCGGTGTGGCACACGCCGCAGGCGACGAGCCTCACCAGCACCTCACCGGGGCCGGGATCGGCCAGGTCCAGCTCCTGAACCACAAGTGGTGAAGCGAACTCCTCCAGTACGGCGGCGCGAGCCTTCACAGATGCCTCCTCCCATGGATGTGCTGTTGACGCGTGACGCCCGGTGGGACCGGCACGCAGTCTGGCAGCCCTAGGATCTCAGCACAGGGCTCCAGTGCTCGGGATCGCGCTCGGCCTGTTCGCGCGCCCAGCGGAAATGATGGACGGCGGAGCGGCGCAGAGGCTCGCCAAGCAGCAGTCCGAGCAGCGCGTAGCGGCGGGCGTGGCGCGGCGTCTCTAGCACGAGCGTGAGCAAGCCCGCGAGCGCCCACAGGTGCAGCACGCGGTTGTAAGGGACGAGCTGCTCGGGCGTCATGCCCTCGGCTTCGGTCAGGTAAGGGATGCCATTGCGCAGCTCCCAGGGCCACTCCACGAAATGCACGATCGCGCCCGCCAGGCCCGCGGCGTTGTTCAGCGCGATCCACTTCTCCATGCCCTCGCCCTCGGCGGTCCAGCCCGCGAAGGCCATCCCCGGCAGGGCCCCGGCCCACATCGCGACCGCGGCGCGCCGACCGATGAACGGCTCGAACACCAGGCCGACGCCCGCGCGCACCTCGAAGGCGTGATGAGCCGCAGTGCCGAGCGCGTTCAGGACCGTGAACGGGCGGCGCGGGCGCAGGCTCATGGCGCCATCCAGGTGGCCTCGTCCAGTCGCGGCGCGTGGGTCAGCTCGGCCGGAAGCTCGAGCATCTGTGCGGCCGCCTCGTCCATGCGCATCGCCGTGACCGCGCCCGCCCCTGCGAGGCGCGCGGTGTGACCGAGCACGGCGTCAAGCGCCTCCCAGCCCGACTCGCCCGTGAAGGCCACCGAGAAGGGATGAAAGAGCAGTGTCAGATGGCCGTCCTGCCGGTGTGAGTGCTCGTCCAGGGCGGCGATCATGATGTCGTCGCGCATCTGCTCGGGTGTGAGCGGATCTGGCCCGTCACCGTAGCGTTCGCGCAGGCCCGAGAACTGCGGCAGGTAGCAGTATGCGTCCACCAGCGGCCAGCGGAATGGCAGCACCGCGAGGCCCCCCAGCAGACCCTCGCGCTCGCCCGCGGGGGACACGTAGGTGTAGCCGTGCTTTGCCAGCAGCCCGAGCGTACGCGCGGTCAGGCCGCCGCCCGGCGGGCGGAAGCCGCGCGGACGTACACCGATCGAGTGCATCGCCTCGGTGGCACGCTGCAGCAGGGCCACCTCGGCCTTGGCGTCGAGTGCGGCCCATTCCTCGTGGCGATACGCGTGCAGGGCGACCTCGTGACCAGCGGCGGCGATCGTGTGCAGCGCCTGCGGGTACATCTCCGCGTTCAGACCCTCCACGAAGAACGTCGCGTGTAGATGGTGGGTCGCGAGGAGATCGAGCAGGCGCGGAAGGACGTCCGTGACAGTGAAGTGCTCACCCATCGTCACCTCCTGCGGCCACATCCCCAGCTCCAGCTGCGCGGCCTCGCCGAGGTTGTCGAACGTGATCGACACGACCGGATTGGACACGACGCCATGATAGTTGAGGGGTTCTGGTGAGTTAAGCTCACCATCCACATGACGAGCCGTCTCCCGAGATACATCGCAGGCTGAGCAATGCGCCTAGTGAGCATCCACACCGAGGAGGGCCCTGCCGCCGCGGTGCTGCTCGGAGAGGACCTTGTCCTCGCCTGCACCCTGGGTGCACCCGCCACAACCGTGCGCGGATTGCTGGCGGCGCTCGACGCCGAAGGGTTGCGCGAGCTGCAAGGTCGTGCTGAGGAGACGGACGAGCGCACGGCGCTCGCCGACGTGACGCTGCACGCGCCCATCACCGACCCCCAGAAGATCGTGTGTCTCGGCCTGAACTACAGCGACCACGCCGAAGAGATCGGCCAGGACATCCCGGCCAATCCCATGTGGTTCGCCAAGTTCGCCAACTCGCTGATCGGCAGCGGTCAGGACATCCTGCTCCCGAGCGCGCACTCCGAGTACGTCGACTACGAGGCCGAGCTCGCGCTGGTCATCGGAGCGCCGACGAGAAACGTCACCGCCGAGGACGCGCTAGCCCATATCGCCGGGGCGATGCCATTCAACGATGTGAGCGCCCGCGACCTGCAACTCCAAAACACGTTGTGGACGAGCGGTAAGGCGATCGACACGTTCGCGCCCTGCGGACCGGCGCTCGTAACACTCGATGAGATCGAGGACCTGCGGGCGCTAGGACTGCGTACCCGCATCAACGGCGAGCTGTTGCAACAGGGAACGACCGCCAACCTCGTGTTCGGCCCAGCCGAGGTGGTGGCTTGGCTGTCACGCACGATGACGCTGTTGCCCGGCGACATCATCGCCACCGGCACACCCGCGGGTGTGGGCGCGGCGCATGGACGGTTCCTGCGTGATGGGGACACGGTCGAGGTTGAAATCGATGGGCTTGGGGCAGTGCGTAACGGGGTGCGCGGGGAGTAGCCAGCAGCCGCGCGTCAGCGACCCGGATCACCCAGGGCCGAGGCCATCATCCGTACCCAGGTATCGACCAGCGCCTGATCATCGACTTGGGCTGGGATGCCGAGCACGTCGCGCAGCAGGCGCGAAGACAACAGCGAGCCGAGCCCAAAAACTGCGATCGCCGTGGCCTCCTCGGCCGGTATCGGGCGCTCGGCGCGTTCGCCGATCCACGTGGCAAAACCCGTGAACGTTGAGCCCACGAGCTCCTCGACGGCGGCGGTCAGCAGCTGCGGTCGGTTGCGGACGTCCGAGGCAAGGATGCGCAGCAACTCGGACTCGGTGTCGAGCTCGGCAAGGACATAGCGAGCGGTCAGCGTCAGTTCGGCCTTGAGGTCCCCCAACGATCCGAGCACGTCCCGGATCTCGCGCAGCGCGCCGAGCCTCGAGAGCTGGCGCTCGATGCCGGCACCCAGCACCGCTTCCTTACTCGCGAAGTGGTGATAGATGCCGCCGGCCCCGGGGGTGAGTCCGGCTGCGGCCTCAATCTTCGCGATGCTGGTAGCGGCGTAGCCGTGCTCGCTGAATAGGCGCATCGCCTCGTCGACGATGCGCTCGCGGGTCGGGATCGTGCTTGACATGGATGGGCCGCAACTAAGGATACACTTAGCTGAAGCCAGTATCGAAAGGAGACGTGTTTGGTGTCCGATGCCAGGCTTCCCCCAGATCCCGATGGCCCGTTGGACGAGCGCGATGGCATCAGCCGCGGGCGCCTGCGGCGCACGGCCCCGTTGGCGGCTCTGAGCGCTCGCACCGCCGGCGAGGCGGTCGTGGTCGGGGTGCGCGGCAAGCTGACGGGAGCCGATCCCACCGATTTCCACGTCCGCACGGCCGAGCGCTACGCTGAGCTGCTCGGCCGTTCCAAGGGCGCGCTGATGAAGGCTGGACAGATGCTCTCGTTCGTCTCGGTCGGCTCCGTGGTGCCGGCGGAGTTCCAGTCGATATACCGGGCGGCGCTGGTGCGTCTGCGCGACGACGCGCCGCCGATGGCCCCCGAGCTCGTCCGTCGGGTGCTGGAGTGCGAGCTCGAGCGGCCGGCCGAGAGCGCGTTCGCCGAGTTCGACTGGAGCCCGCTGGCCGCGGCCTCGATCGGTCAGGTTCACGCCGCCCGGCTGCACGACGGTCGCGCCGTTGCGGTGAAGGTCCAATACCCCGGCGTAGCGGGCGCGATCGCAGCCGATCTCAAGAACAGCCAGTTGCTGGCCGCGTTTGTCGGTTTGATGCTCGGTCTGTCCTCGAGCAAAGGGACCGTCGATCCGCGGAGCGCGGCGCGCGAGCTGAGCGTTCGTATCACCGAGGAGCTCGACTACAGGATCGAGGCGGCCAACCAGGCCCGGTTCGCCGATCGCTATCGCGGACACCCATTCATTCGCGTACCCGAGGTGATCGGCGAGCTGAGCACCACGCGCGTGCTCACCCAAGAGCTCTGCCGGGGGCGATCCTGGAGCGCGGCGATCGGCGCGGAGCAGGCCCTGCGCGACCGCTGGGCCGAGGCGATCTGGCGCTTCGTGTACGGCTCGCACGTGCGCTTTCACATGATCAACGCCGATCCCCAGCCCGGGAACTACGTGTTCCACGACGACGGCAGCGTGAGCTTCCTGGACTTCGGCTGCGTACAGCGTTTCCGCCGCGATCAGACCGACATGGCCGTGGCGATCATGCGGGAATGCCTGCGCGGTGACGTGCTCGGGACCTGGCGGGCCTGCGTGGAGGTCGGGTACTGGAACTCCTCGGACCCGGTCACGCCCGAGGAGGTGTTCGCCTGGTGGCACGAGCCCTTCCGGTATCTGTGGGATGAGCAACCGTTCACCATCACTCCCGAGTATGCGGCGAGCTGGGTCGAGCACAGGTTCTCACCGACCGGACGCTCAGCGAACGCGCTGCGGCACCTCACTATGCAGCCCGACTGCCTGGCATGGACCCGGATCGAGCTGGCACTGTCCTCGGTGCTGGCCGAGCTTTACGCCACGAACGATTGGGCGACCATCATCGCCGAGTACCGAGGAGACGCGCCGACCACCTCGATGGGGAAGCTCGACCACGCGTTCTTCGCCGACCGCCAGATGACGGGACGTGCCTGAGCGGGGCAGTCCGCGCTGAACGGGCAGCCCGCGGCGGGCAGCCCGCGGCGCGCCTATCCTCCGACCGGAGCGTGTGGATTGGTACCCCAGAAGACCTGCGTCCCGAGCATCCCGATCAGCGTGACCATGACCAAGTTCAGCACCATCGACTTCGCCGTGGCCTCGCCGACTCCGACGGGACCGCCGCTGGCGGTGTAGCCGTAGTAGCAGCCCACCAGCACGATCGTGGTGGCCATCGCCATCCCCTTGATCAGGCTGAACAGCAGATCCGGTGGGCTCTGGAACTCCCAGAAGCTCAACAGGTACCCACCGGGAGAGGTGTATCCGATCTGCAACACCACGGCGATGTAGGAGCCCAGGTAGGCGACGCCGATTGCGGCGATGTACACGAACGGCAACACGATCCAGGAGGCCAGTAGGCGCGTGCCGCACAGAAACGTCATCGAGTCAAACCCCATCACCTCCAGCGCGTCGATCTCCTCGCTGATCCGCATCGCCCCCAGTTCGGCCACGATCCCGGTGCCCACCTTCGCGGACATCATGTACCCAAACGCGTACGGCACGGCCTCGCGCAGGTCGCACAGGGCGGTGAACACGCCCGCATAGGCCGGCGCGCCCTGGGACTCGAGGAAGTAGGCGCCCTCGATGCCGCACGTGCCGAGACCGGTGATAAACACCAGAGCCCAGATGATCAGCGTCGAACCGACGATCAGGATGCCGGCCTGACGTAGCGCCTCGCCGAAGAAACGCAGCACGCGCAAACCCCACACATCGCGCACAACGGTGCCCGTGAAGCTCGCGATCTCGCCCGCCGCCGCGACCCACGCACGCGGCAACGCCAGCAGTTCATTCATCTCGCCGACCTCCTACTCATCACTTGATCACGAGGATGTTCGGATGCGTGGCCAGCAGCATCTGCGTGAACACGTAGTTGAACGAACCAAAGGCCAGAATCGAGATCACGACCGCCTGGTTGACCGCTCGGCCGACGCCCTCGGCGCCGCCGGAGGCGGTCATGCCCTTGTAGCAACAGACGATCGCGATGATCGCGCCGAACAACATGGTCTTCAGCACCGACCCCCACAGGTCGGTGGACGTGGCGTTGGCGAACAGCGTCGACCAGAACGGGCCGAGCGGCTGGCCCGTGGCGATCGCCGCGAGAATGCCGCCGAAAATCCCGAACAACAGCGCGTACAGGTCGAACAGTCCGGTGATGAGCATCAGCGCCAGAAACCGCGGCACCACCAGATTCTTGATCGGATCGACACCCAGCACCTGCAGCGCGTCGAGCTCCTCGCGGATCTTGCGCGCGCCCAGGTCGGCGGTGATCGCGGTGCCAGCGACACCCGCGAGCACGATCGAGGTGATCAGCGGACCGATTTCGCGGATCGCCGCGAGCACGAAGAACCCGCCCAACCGATCGGTCGCGCCGAAGAGGCGCAGGAAGTTCGCCGCCTGCAGCCCCGGCGCGCCGTAGTTGATCGCGACGGTCGTGACCAGCAGCGGAAACCACACCAGGCGCAGCACGAACAGGAACTGCGCCACGAACTCCTCGCCGTAGGGATACGGCGGGCGCAGCGCCGAAGAGACGGTCCTGCCCGCCAGCAGCATCATGTCCCCGATCTCCTCCAGCAGGTTCCTAGGCGGCAGCAGCGCCCGCTCGACCAGCTGCCGCGCGGCGCTCTCTGTCGACTTTCCCGCCATGCTCGAACCCTCCTCGCGAGCCAACCCTCGGATGTATTCCGCTTGCAGACGGGCGCTTTCGTGCGCCTATCCGAGGCCTAAGTATACACTTGGTCGGACCAAGTGATTAGCTAGGCGGCGTGGATGCGTCTCATGGCCGTCGCGGACCGCGTGCCAATTCGGAGCCTCTAGGCGGGAAACGCCGCGTCTGAGGTGAGGCCGTCATGGCGCCACCCCATCCGCAGGCGCAAGCTGCTCCACTGTTCAAGTTCAGTGGACGGGGGTCCGATCTAGGGCCTACGATGACCGAGGATCGTGCACGTACCGGATCGCTGATCGCCGCCGTCGGTTCGGCACTGCTCGCGGTGTCGGTTTTCCAGCCGTGGTATGCGGTCAAGCTGACAGCTAGCGGGGTTGCCTCCGCCCAGCAGACGATAAACAGCATTGCCGCCCAGTACGGCAATGCTGCTTTTCAGAGCCAAGCAAGGGGCCTGGGCAGCAGCTTCAGCACGCTCACCGGTCACCAGATCGCCACGCTGAGCGCACACCAGACACTGAAGTACCTCCACATCGTGCTGCTGATATTGGCCGCGATCGCCTTCCTGTTAGCTCTATCGCATCTCGCCGGCGCGTCCCAGCCGACGCAGACAAGCGGCAGCCAAATCGCGCCGATAGGAGTCATGGCGACTCTCTGCGTGGTGTTTCGGATGATCGACCGACCTGCCCCACCGGAAGAAGTCTTCTCGCTCTCGCTGAGCTGGGGTATCTGGCTTGCGCTGGGAAGCTGCCTGGCGATCATCCTCGGAGGTATATGGCGCCGTCATACCGGCCCAACAAATGCCTCTGACGCGACGCTTCGGAAGGCACTGGAGGAGCTTTCGGGCTGGACGCCCGCGGCCTGAACCGTAGAATCGCGACCATGCCGTTCACGCTCAGGAACCTCAGAGAGGACCTGGCGGACGTCGGGTCCAACTTCGACGGCGCGCCAGATCTGGAGTTCCGTCTCGCGAGTAAGGCGCTCGAGCTCGAGCAGTCCGGCCTGAGCTATCAGCGCATACCGCCCGACTACCGGTTCCCCTACGGCCACACGCACAAAGAGCAGGAGGAGGTGTTCGTGATCGTGGGCGGGAGCGGGCGGATGAAGCTCGACGACGAGATCGTCGAGGTTAAGAAGTGGGACGTCGTGCGCGTTCCGCCCGGTACATGGCGAGGGTACGAGGCCGGGCCGGAGGGCCTCGAGATCCTCGTCTTCGGCGCGCCCAACCTCGGCGAGGACCCGCGGGAAGACGTGGAGGGTCAGCGAGACTGGTGGGCTGACTGAGCGTCGATGCATCGGACGGGCTCACCGCGCCTGTCTCCCGCCACCCTCAATCGAGGGTGAGTACCTCTGGATATCCGAGGTAGTAACCCTGGATGTAGTCGATCTCGAGCTCGCGCAGACGCTCGAGTGTCTCTGCATCCTCGACGCCCTCGGCCACCGTCTTTTGTCCGAAGCCACGGGCCAGTTGCACCGTAGCGCTGACCAGGTGCTGGCTGGCCTTGTTCTCGAGCAGGTCGCGGACGAACTCGATATCGGGCCGCTTGGCTGAGGACCCAGCGATCGAGATCGCAGATGAGCCCAAAGCGCTCTGCTACCGGAAGAAACTCCACTCCACCCTGTCTAGGGCAGCGATGATCCGCGGCCTGAATGCGAGGATTGTCGGATGGACGCTGACGAGCGACTGCGTGCTGGCCGTCTGGCGGCGCAGCGGCTGACGCCGGCAACGGCGTGCAAGAGCGCCGAGGAAGCGGCGTTGGCTGTAATCGGCGTCCAGGCTCAGGATCTGCGCGCCGCGGCTCTTGCGCTGCGCTCGCGCGTGCCCGGCCTCACCCGAAGCGCCATCCGCGCCGCGCCGCTCCTGCGCACGTGGACAGTCCGCGGCACGGTGCACCTGATTGCGGCATCCGATCGCCCCTGGCTGCACGCGCTATTCGCCAGGCGAAATGCCCGCGTGTTCGGCGCGCGCTTCGCGCGCTTCGGCATCGTGGAGGAGGTAAACGCCATGCGCGGGGACGTCGTTGAGCTCTGCGGCGAGCGCCCCCGCGACCGACCGTCGCTGTTGCGCGCGCTCATCGAGCGCGGCCACCCGTCGCTCGAGCAGGGTCCGATCAACACATTCGTTCCCTGGCTCTCGACGCAAGGGCTCATCGTCACCGACACTACCGGCCTGCTGCACGCGGCCGATCCGCCCCCGGCGGTCGACCCCGACGAGGCACTCACGATCCTTGGCGCTCGCTACCGCGCAGGCTACGGCCCCTGCGACGCAACCGACCTCGCGAAGTGGTCCTCGCTGCCCATCACACAGGCACGCCGGGCGCTCGAAGCCGCCGGACCACCGAGCGACGTTGACCTGTTGCCCACCGATGACACACCGCCCTGTCTGCTGCTCGCCGCCTTCGACACGCTCATGCTCGGCTACCGCACTCGCGAGCCATTCGTCCTCGCCGAACACGACCATCACATCCTGAAGGGCGGCGGGATGCTCAAACCTGTCGTACTCAATCGCGGAGCAGCAACAGGTACTTGGTCCATCAAGAAGGGCCACCCCGAGCCAACGTGGTTCGCGCGGCCCACACCCGCTCCGGCGCTCGCCCGCGAGACCGCGGACATCGAACGCTTCCTTGCATCCTAGCTGCGGGTAACTCCATGGAGCAAGGTTATCCGCTGCGTGGCAGGCTGCGCGGCCTTTACTCACTGAGAGTCGGCTCCTACCGAATCACCTACCAGCTCGCAGACAACGACAAGACGGTCCGCGTCGCCACCATCCGCCACCGCTCAATCGCCTACGGCAGCGATCCACGCTAGCGCTACAACTATCGTCGGGCGCGGTTTCGCCCGCGCTCCGGCGCTTGCAAATCACAATCACTTTGGAGGAGAGTAATGGCCGACACCACCTGCCACATGTCGATCTCCCTCGACGGCTTCGTCGCCGGGCCGGATCAGAGCCGCGAAAACCCGCTCGGCAAGCGGGGCCGCGAGCTTCACGGCTGGCACCTTGGCGACGAGCGCGCGAACGAGGCGGACGCCAC
>JBAUXH010000021.1:0-1524 GCA_049584155.1 Solirubrobacteraceae bacterium | reverse complement strand
GGCAGGCGCCGTAGCGCCGACTCCGAGCGGGTGGCCGAGGCGATCGAGCTCGTCGGGGCAAGCTCCTATGCGGACCGGCCGATCGGGGAGCTATCCGGCGGGGAGCAACAAAGATTGCTGATCGCGCAGGCGCTCGTGCAGCGCCCGCGACTGCTGCTGTTGGATGAGCCGTTGGACAGCCTCGACCTGCCCAATCAGGCGACCGTGGCCGCGCTTGTGGCGCGGATCTGCCGGGAGGCGGGCGTGGCGGTGCTGCTGGTGGCGCACGACGTCAACCCGCTGCTGCCTTATCTGGACCGGGTCGTGTATCTCGCGGGTGGGCGCGCGGTGGAGGGGACGGTCGCGGAGGTGATCGACAGCGAGACGTTGAGCGGTCTGTACGGCGTGCCGGTGGAGGTGCTCAAAGCTCGCGACGGACGGTTGGTGGTCGTCGGTCAGCCCGAGCCCCCGGCGCACCACCACGACCGCCACGAGCATATGCACGAGCACGACCATGCGCACTGATTCCGCCCATTGCCTGGACCTGGGCCGCTGCCTCGGCCTGATTCCCCATTTCGACCCTGGGGCCGCCCGATGACGAACCCAACCCTCACCTGGAACGTGGTTCGCGACGCAAGCGAGGTGCTCGAATACCACTTCATGGTCAACGCGCTGCTCGCGGGCACGATCGTCGCGGTGATGGCGGGGCTGCTGGGGTGGTTCATGGTGCTGCGGGCGCAGACGTTCGCGGGGCATACGCTGGCGATGATGGCGTTTCCCGGCGCGACGGGGGCGGCGCTGATCGGGGTGGCGGTGGCGTGGGGGTACTTCGTGTTCTGCGGCGCTGGGGCGCTGATGATCGGCTGGCTGTCGGGCGGGCGGACGCGCTCGTGGAGCGAGCAGTCGGCGGGCATCGGCGCGGTGCAGGCGCTGGCGCTGGCGCTGGGGTTCCTGTTCGTAAGCCTGTATGGGGGCGTGCTCGGAGACCTGGAGAACCTGCTGTTCGGCACGTTCCTGGGGGTCTCCGATGGGCAGGTGCTGAGGCTCGCGGCGGTTGCCGCGGGCTCGCTGCTTGCGCTGGCGGCGCTGGGGCGCCCGCTGCTGTTCGCGAGCGTCGACCCGGATCTGGCGGGCGCCCGGGGCGTGCCCGTGCGTGGGTTGTCGATCGTGTTCCTTGGGCTGCTGGGGCTGGCGGTCGCCGCGACGAGCCAGGTCACGGGCGTGCTGCTCGTGTTCGCGCTGCTCGTCGCGCCGGCGGCGACGGCGCAGGTGCTGACCGCGCGCCCGGGGTTGAGCCTCGTGCTGACGGTGGCGATCGGGCTCGCGATCGTGTGGGTCGGCCTGGGGATCGCCTACTTCTCGGCGTATCCGGCGGGGTTCTACGTCGCGAGCATCGCGTTCGCGCTGTACATGCTCGCGCGCGCTTGGGACTGGGCGCGCGGTGCACGCGGATCGCGGAGACACGCGGCGCCTGGCGTCGGGCGTCCGGAGAGGTGCGTCGACGTGGCGCCGACCGAGGGCGTGATCGCATGATCGGCGGAGCTC
>JBAUXH010000020.1:0-1814 GCA_049584155.1 Solirubrobacteraceae bacterium | reverse complement strand
TAAAGCGCGCGGCCGGCAATGGCGCCGGCAAGCTTTTTCGCGCGTGGCTCCAGCAACGCCTCAATGTCAGTGATGGAGGCCAGCCCGCCGGATGCAATCACCGGAATGGAAATCGCATCCGCCAGCGCTATTGTTGCATCGAGATTGAGGCCTTGCAGCATGCCGTCGCGCGCGATGTCCGTAAAGACGATCGCCGCCACTCCGACATCCTCGAATCGACGCGCAATCTCGAGAGCCGATAATTCCGACGTTGCCGCCCAGCCTTCCACCGCCACCTTGCCGTCGCGCGCATCGAGCCCGACTGCAATGCGTCCCGGGTAATCGCGCGCCGCCTGCTTGACGAAGGGCGGGTCGCGCACCGCGGCGGTACCGATAATGACGCGCGTAACGCCCTTTTCCAGCCAGGCCTCGACAGTAGCGGTGTCACGCACGCCGCCACCGAGTTGCACGGGGATGCCGATGGTTTCCAGGATGCGGTCGACGGCCGCCGCATTGACCGGCCTGCCAGCAAAGGCCCCGTCCAGATCGACGATGTGCAGATATTCGAAGCCCTGCTGTTCAAAGGCACGCGCCTGCGCGGCAGGATCGCGATGAAACACGGTCGCGCGTTTCATGTCGCCCTGCTCGAGCCGCACGGCGACACCTTCCTTGAGGTCGATTGCCGGAAAGAGGATCACGGCGACCACTTCAAAAAATTTGCAATCAACGCGAGCCCAAGCCGCTGGCTTTTTTCCGGGTGGAATTGCGTGCCGACCATATTGTCGCGCCCGACAATTGCGGTGAGTGGTCCACCATAGTCCGCCTGCGCCACGAGGTCCGACTTTTGCGCCGTCTTGAGTTCATATGAGTGCACAAAATAGGCGTTCAGTCCGTCGGGGCCGAGCGGAATATCCTCCAGCAACGGATGCGTCTTCAGCATTCTGAGCGTGTTCCAGCCCATGTGCGGAATTTTCAGATCCGGATCGGATGGCGTGATGCGATCGACCTCGCCGGCAATCCAGCCTAGTCCCGGCGTCACCTGATATTCGCGACCGCGCTCCGCCATCAATGGCATGCCGACACAAATGCCAAAGAATGGTCTGCCATTTTTTCGCACGTTTTGCTCAAGCGCATCGATCATGCCGGGAATTCCGTCGAGCCCACGACGGCAATCGGCAAACGCACCAACGCCGGGCAACACGATGCGGTCGGCATTGGCGACCGTCGCAGGGTTGTTGGTCACAACAATCGATTGATTGTGGCCGGTCTCGCGAGCGGCGCGTTCGAAAGCTTTCGCTGCCGAATGCAGATTGCCGGATCCATAGTCAACAATGGCGACGCTCATCGTTGACCTCCCGGCTCGGGAAACAAACCAATCACGTCGGATGGCGACGGCGGTCCGCGAAGCACCGGCGTCGAATAGCCTGGTGCAGGCGGTGGAGGGGCCGGAGCTTCGGCCGCGGGCTTGGCCCAATTTGCAAAAAATCGCTGCTCCGCCACTTCGGCATCTTCACCCACCACAAAGCCAAGCGTGCTCCAGCGGCGCCGTGTCAATGTCCATCGCCAGATGCTGGGCGCCTCGAAACCAACCAGCAACGCGATGGCAAGGCCAGCCAGCAATTGCGCGTTCGCCGGCACACGCAAGAAGACAAAGGCAACGGCGACCAATCCATAGCCGACGACATAGATGATGAATGCCAGCCACAACCTGTGTGCCAGTAACCACAACGGCCCCAATATGAATGCCCAGACGTGAAAGCCGTCGCGCACGAACACAAAGCGCTCCGGAGCGCTCATTGTCTCGCCTTGCCGCGGTCGCGGTGCATGCACTGTGT
>JBAUXH010000019.1:0-2772 GCA_049584155.1 Solirubrobacteraceae bacterium | reverse complement strand
GGTAGGCGGCGATAGCCTCCGGTTGGTGCGGATCTGACGCGCCGCCGATTTTCATCAGATTGATCGCAACGGCTCTCTTCCGTTTTGTTTTTGAGCTGTCTTGGCGTAGCAGTTCTTCGCAAATGGCGAGCGACTTTTTGTAACTCGCCAGGATCTCGGTGTCGGCGTTCGCGGTCCGGCCCAGGCCATCGGCTAGCGTCTCGTAGGCCCGGGCGAGTTCGTCTTGGACGGCGGGATTCTTGGGCTCGCTCGCGGCGAGTTGGGTGAAGATTTGCAAGGAGCGCCGGTAATCGCGAATCGTCTGCCCGACGTCCCCCTTCTGGTCCATGATGTCGCCGAGTGCGCGGTAGCTGCGGCCTAATTCCATTTGCGTATCAGTGGTGATCGCGGCCGGCGGAAAGCTTTCTCGAATCTGAAGGGCTTTACGATAACTCGTTAGGGCACCATTGGTATCGCCGATATTGGCGGAATAAGGATTGCCTTGGATGTCGCCGATCTTTTCGTAGGCGGTGGCTAACTCGCGCTGCAACGCCGAGTTGTCGTTGGCGTCATGGGCGAGGCTATCAAGATATTCAAGAGCGCGACTTACAATCAGCCGGCGCGTCGGTGTAGAACCGGCCAGGTCTTTCACCGAGTCGTGAATCTCAAACATCAAGGAATCGGCCAGGCGGCGCACTTGTTCGAAGCGCCGCTCCGCCAGGATGCGCTGTTGGTTGGCGCGATGCGCTTCCCATGTGGCTACGATAGTCGCGCCGATCAGAAGGAGCGCTACAGATGCTGCTATAGTCAAACCAATCTTGTGACGGCCGACGAACTTCGACGTCCGATACGTGAAGGTGTCGTTACGCGCGATAACTGGAAGCCCTTCCAGGTAGCGACGGATATCTTCGGAGAATTGTCCGACCGAAGAGTAACGGCGTTCCGGTTCAGTCTTTAAGGCTTTGCCGACAATATTATCGAGATCGGCGTCCAGTTTTTGTAACTCGGCTTCGCCATCTTTTCGGACACGCGGTTTTTGGCCGGCTAGCAATTCGTATAGGACAACTCCAAGGCTGTAAACATCACTAGCTGTCGTCATGCGGTCTCCGCGCCGTTGTTCAGGGCTGGCATAGTTGGGAGTCATCGCGCGGGTTGTTACTGTTTTGTTATCTGTCTCGGCCGTTTCTGGGTCGAGCAAGCGCGCAATGCCGAAATCCAGGAGCTTAGGTTCCCCTTCTACCGTTACCCGGATATTAGCCGGTTTGAGATCGCGATGGATCACAAGGTTTTGATGCGCATAGGAAACAGCCGCGCAAACCTTACGGAAGAGACCTAGCCGCTCTCGCATGTTCAACCCATGCTGTGCTGAATAGGCCTCGAGCGGAATTCCCTCCACATATTCCATCACGAAATAGGGCAGGCCCTTCTGAGTAACAGCGCCCCCGTAAAGCCTGGCAATGTTAGGATGGTTGAGCGCCGCGAGGATGCGCTCTTCCTGCCGGAAATGCCTGACGAACTCTTTGGTCCCGAAACCTTGCTTGATCAGTTTGATCGCAACCTGACGGCCAAAATGCGTATCGTCAGCCAGATAAACTTCGCCCATGCCGCCTTCGCCGAGCAGAGAAATGATTTGGTAGTCACCCAGCATTTCGCCGGTAGTTAGCTCGCCGATAGTAGCTTCGTCGCGCAATAGCTCCGCTCCAAACTTGGCGGCCGGCGCGGACATTAGCTTGGCGGCGCGCTCCTCCTCTTGCAGAAGCGCTTCTACTTCCGCGCGCAATTCCAGGTCGTCGCCGCAGGCTTGCGCGAGAAAGGTGGTGCGTTGCGCGCCTTCTAGTTCAAAAGCGTGCTCGACCAATTCTGCGAACCACTCGGAGCGCTCAGGCTGCATCTTTGCGTAACTCGCGGGAGAGCCAGAGCCGGGCAAAATTCCAATCGCGCAAGACCGTCTTCTCCGAGACTTGCAGGACTTCGGAGATTTGCTTCGCCTCCATCCCGCCGAAGAATTTCAGCTCCACCACCTTGCTCTTGCGCGGATATATCCTGGTCAAATCTTCCAGCGCATCATCGAGCGCCAGTAACTCAACGGCGGAATCGCTGGCCAGCTCGCCGGCTTCCTCGAGCGACAATTTTTGTTGCTCCGGTCCGCCACGCTTGGCTGCGTTATGCGCCCGCGCGTGCTGCATGAGAATTTGCCGCATAAGTCGCGCGGCGACGCCATAGAAATGCGCGCGGTCCTTCCAAGTCACCTTCTTGTCATCGACTAACTGCAGATACGCTTCATGCACGAGCGCTGTGGCCTGAAGGGTGTGATCGCCGCGTTCGCGCCGCAGATAACCGCGCGCCACGCGCCGCAGCTCTTGGTAAACGAGAGGCATCAACTTCGCGGCTGCCTCATCGTCGTCGCCACTTTTCCAGTTCAGCAATAGCTCGGTGACATCTTCAGATGATTCCAAATTCGTGCGCATAATCCTTCGTTCTTTTCACCTCAGGCTGACACAGCGCATCTTAAAAAAACCAAAATCCTGGCTCTGTTGAAAGTCGCTCCGACGAAACAGCAGGCAGGACGCCCGCTCTCCCCACAGCCAGAATGGCTGTGCTCCCACTTTTCAACAAAGCCCAAAATCTTTTCAACTCGATGTCCGTTCTGGTGGCTTTTTTTCACATTGTCGGGTGAAAGCAAAACAAAAATGAAAAATTCCAACCACAACACCGTCTTCACCAAGATCGCGGCTCGGGCCGTTCGTCACCTCACCTCCGCGGCGCTCCTGCTCGCAATCCTCCTCGTCCTCC
>JBAUXH010000018.1:0-5533 GCA_049584155.1 Solirubrobacteraceae bacterium | reverse complement strand
GCGCAAGCGTCGTCGCCAGCGCCACCACCGCCACGAGCGGCGCCAGATAGGCGGTCAGGTCAAACCCGTGCGCGCTCGGTAGCCCCAGTGCGGTCGGACCGTACTGGCTCACCAGCGCACTTTCGATCTGCGACTCGGTCTTACCTTCGGCGATCAATCCCTTGATGAAGACCCGCTCGCGGTCAGCCTGCGGAGACTCGGCGACGATCAGCGGGATTTTGCACGTCACGCACATCACCCGACGTTCGATCGCGGGCAACGACGCGCGGGGGGCGGTGGCGGCGAGGCCCGCGACGGGCAACAGAGCCGCCCCGATCGTCCCGATCGTCCCGATCGTGGCGAACGCCCCGAGGATCGCGCGAGGACGCATCACGAGCTGCTTTCTGCAAGCTTGATCGCGTTGTTCAGGAACGCCTGTCCGATCTCACCTCTGGAGACCGCGACGACACCGCCGTTACGATCGATCACGAAGCTCTCCGGGAGCTGGTCGGTGCCGTAGGCGTGGGCGAATTCGCCCGTCGTATCGCGCAGGTTCGGATAAGTGATGCGGTGGTCGCGCACGAACCCCCGCGAGTCGGTCGAGGCGTCGAGATAGGTCACGCCGAGCACCGTCCCGTTATGGGCCTGAAGCCGGCTCTGGGCGCGCTCCAGCAGCGGCGCCTCCGTCTGGCAGGGCACGCACCACGACGCCCAGAAGTTCAACACGACCACCTTGCCCTTGTATGCGGCCAGCGAGTTACCGACCGAGTGTGCAGTGCCCGACAGCACAGGCAGCGTGCGCCCGGCCTGAGGCGCCGGGGGATGCTGTCCTTTAGCGACCGCCTCATCGAGCGTGCGGCTCGCCGACTGCGTGGTCACGCCATACACCAGCAGGCCGATCAGGCAGGCTCCCGCCAGGCAGACGAGGATCGGCAGGAGACGGCCACGCACGGGATGGAGGATAGATGGGTAGCGGCGGGGCACGACGCACGTGCGGACCGGGAGGTAGTGGGTCAGTTTCAATCGAGCAGCGCCGCGACCTCCTGGAGCGTCCAGACGTGATCCGCCTCCCCGGCTGCCATTGCGGGGGTGCGGGGGTAGGGGTTCTTGAGGCTCATGTGGGGGCGCGCGAAGTTGTAGACCTGGTAATGCAGCGCGACGGCGGCGGCTAGGTTCTCGATCTTCTTGGAGAAGGCGTTGGTGAGCCGTGTCATGCGCCGCATGTTCATTCGCATCGTGAGGTTCTGCCGCTCGACGTAGCTTGTGCTGATTCGTTCCGGGTCGGGCTTGCCGGTGCGTACGCGGACATCGAGGCCCGTGCAGACGGGCGGGCTGTAGCGACGCTCATCGCTCGGGTCACTGGCATAGGTCTTCTGCAAGACGGCCCAATCGACCTGTGCGCCGAATGAGAACCCGATCGCCTCTGCGTAGGCTGCGAGTCCGTCGGTCGTAATCTGCGGCCGGTACTTCAGCCGGGTTCGCAGGTCCATCATGAACAGGTAGCCATCCACAGCGGTGCGCTGTCCTACGAACCAGGCCGGGATGAGCTTCGTGTCCGCACAGATCGCCGTCCATGTCCACACGCTGCCGATACCGTGCTCGCCCTGGCGTGGGGCCGGGATATTCTTGTCCTTGGCGTAGACGAAGTTCCAAATCTCATCGCACTCGAACGTCATGCAGGTCAGATCGCGCAGCGTGGCGTGCTGGTAGGCGCTACAAGCGTCGCCCAGGTCCACGAGCAGCTTCGTGATCGTGTTCTTCGCCGCCCCGGTGATCCGGACTGTGCTCCGGATGCTCATACCCTCGGTCAAGCATCCGATGATCTGGGCGCGCTTCTCGGTGCTCAGCCGGTTCATACTGACCATTATGCTTGAGACATCGGACGGAAAGGGCGCTTTTTTCATGTATGCTCGTCCTATGGCAACCACCGCATCTCGCGCTAGGGACGCGGGTGCTTCGGCGCCCCCGCGTCCGCAAAAGCAGTCGGCTAGATTCTCTGCCTATGCTGCGGCCCTTCGGGAGGCTGGCGTTGGGGAGGACGACCTGCGCCTGCTGCGCGAACTTGCCGAAATGAACGCTAACGATCTCTCGCGGGCGGATGAGCCGCCACCGCCGTCCCGCGTCCTGCTGTAAGTCGTCAGACTCTCAGCCCGAGAGCTGGACTGCGTCGCGATCCGCGAAGATCTTCGCGGGCCCGAACGTTTCGCTCTCCGCTGGGAATGTCTGGAGGAAGATCTCCATGCGGACCCAGATCTCCCAGATAAGCCTCCAGCGGTCGTCGTCCTGAATAAGAACCTCGACGTCGAGCTTTAGATCGTCGCGACACTCCTCAGCGCCGATCATGCGCCCGTGCGAGAAGCGTTTGTTGGCTTGGGACAGGTCTCGGGCGATTCGGGCCGCCTGCTGGCCGAGAGCTTTGGAGTCTGCGTCCTTCAGCAGGCGGGGCAGCATGTGCTTGACCAGCCGTTTGCTGACCATGTCCTTGCCAAACTTGATCTCACGTTCCATCTCGGCGATCCATGCGGCCGACATGTCCGGCGAATTGAGCAGCTGGAGATGTCCGATGACCGGCTCTTTTTTCGCCTGTGCGGCGGCGACCGCTGCGAGCGCGCTCTTTTGGCCATCGAGAAACGACTGGGCCGAGACGTAGCGCACCATTCCGCCAACCCTGATGGGGACTTGCGGGTCGATGGGGCCAAGCTCGGAGAGGTAGCCCATCACGATCTGGTCGGCGCACAGAGCCGTCATCGTGGCGGCGCTCTTCGCCATGTTCGGCACAACGACGCGGAACTCCCCGTCGCACACAGCGCGACACGCAGAGACGATCTTCTCGGCCGTCTGGGCGCTCCCGCCTGGGCTGTTGATCCAGAGGTCGAGATCCTTTGTCTTTTCCTCTCGCTCTAGGAGGGCCGTAATCGGCGCTACGTCCGATGGCTGCATCGCCGCGTTTGGGTGCTCTATCTTCGCGAAATATGCGACAAGCCGCCGGCCTCCGCTTAGCTCGGAGTACCGCGTGAACAGGTCCTTGTTGCGCAGGATGATCTGCTCGCGGTTGGCGGCGAAGGCGGATTGTGTCTGCTCGTCGGCTTGTCGTGCGTCGTCGAGGACTCGCGCAAGCAGGTGTGGGTCGCTACTCGTCTTTTCGGTAGACACAGCCGCGAGTCTACTCTGTTGAACTCGACTATTTTGTGCGCCAGCGCGCTAGCGCGGCCTTGCGTGCGATCTCGGAGCGCTGCTGCGGCGAAAGCTTCGCTGCCCTGATTTTGCCGCCCTTGACGCCGCCGACGCGCCCGTTGCGTTGCGCAGGAGTCTCGTCCTCCTGTGGCTGCGTGGCGTGCTTCATCACGCGGTAGGCCATCTGGTTGAGGTCGGCCATGCGTGGATCGTACCGCTACGAACGGTCCTCACGCTCGGCTTCGAGGCGTGCTCGTGCTGTGCGCACGGCCCGCGCGACCTCGGCCTCGTCTTCGGCGGTCTGCACGAGCGCCGACATGGATACGCCGAGCGCTACGGCGAGACCGCACAGCTTGCCCCACGTCGGGCTCGCCCTGCCTCGCTCTATGCGTCCGAGGAACGTCGGGTGCATGTCGGCGGCGTGCGCGAGGGTTTCAATGGAGAGGTCCCGGTCCCAGCGCAGGCGACGGATCGCCTGGCCGAGATCAGCGTTCGTAGGCACGGCTCAGATCGCGCCGCCGGTCAACTCCAAGAGCCGCACGGTCGCTCGTGTGGCGAACACACAGCCGTCCCCGGCCATCGCTACGAGTCCGGCACCGAGTAGTTCCTGAACGGCGATGCGAGCATCCTCGGTGCTCTCGACCTCGCGGGCGAGATCATCCATCGTCCAAACGGGCTGCTCGTCGGTCAGCAGGTACAGCACGCGCCGTTCCGCCTGCTCCATCCGATGGGCAGGGGTACGGGTATCTTGGTCGTGCATGGGAGTTCACGCTCCTGTGTCACGCCCCCCGGCAGTTCACCGCTGCGCGGGGGGCAACTATGAACCGGACATCCGCAGGCTAGACCCTCAACGCCCCCGCGCAACCCCGATCCTCAAACTGACCCACTACCGACCGGGAGGCGCGGGCGTCCAGGGTCTAACATCTGCCCTCTGCGGTGGTAGCTCAGTTGGTAGAGCGCAAGCTTCCCAAGCTTGAGGTCGCGGGTTCGACCCCCGTCCGCCGCTTGTGTGATCACCGTTCGGCTAACTCCTAGTCGCACTCCGGCTGTTGCGTAGGAGCTCCTTCATGAGCGCCTCGATCGAGCGCTCGAGCTGCTTGATGTTGGCGGTGTCGACGCGTTCGACTCCGACGGCGCGGTTGACCCAGGCGTTGATCTCGCGGTGGCTGCGACCGTCGCGGCGGTGCAGTTCCGCCACCAGCCGGCTGCGCTCTTGACGCAGGTCATCGCGCCGCTCGAACGCCGCGACCGGAGCGGGCGTCGGCTCGAGCTCCGGCGGGGGTGAGGGCTGTGGGCCGAGAGCGGGAACGAGAGTGGGGGAGAGCGCTTGGCGAGGGGGACCGAAGAGGGTCATCTGAGCGGCGAATTCGGCGCTCAGGGGCACGAATTCGGCGCTCGGGGAGGGCTCGCTCGCGCGCCGCTCGCGCTGCTCCTCAAAGCCCTCCTCGGGCTCGTCGCGGTGGAGCGCGTGGCGAAGCTCGGTTTCGACCTCGGAGGCGTGCGTACGCAGGGTCTGGTCGGCCGGTAGGTACACCCAGCTGGCCTCGGGCAGGGTGCCGGGGATCGTGCGCACGAAGCGCCCGACGATCTGACGGAAGATCAGCGGTGTTTTGGCTGCGGTCGCGTACACCCCGACGCGCAGGCGGGGGATGTCGACGCCCTCGGAGACCATGTTCACCGCCACGATCCAGGGCTCGCGCGAGCTGCGGAACTCCGCGAGCTTGCGTGCGGCCTGCGTCTCGGTGTGGAGCACGACCACGGGTGCTCGTCCGGTCGTCTCGCCCAGGAGCTTGGCGATCTGGCGCGCATGGGCGGCGTCGGCGGCGACCACGAGACCGCCCGCGTCGCGGTGGCGACCCTCACCGCGCAGTGCGCGCAGCTTGGCGTCGGCCTCGCGCAGGATGCGCGGCAGGCCGTCGGGGAGCTCGGTGGAGATCGCGGTGCGATAGCGCCGCCCGGCCTCGCGCGTGGTGAGGACGGTCTCGAAGGAGGATTCGATCACGTCCTCGCCGCTGCGCCACGAGAGGGTCCCGTCGAACGTCACGAAGGCCACCGGGCGGCAGATGCCGTCGGCGACCGCCTCGGCATAGGTGTAGGAGACGTCGGGAACCACCAGACCCTCATCGTCGTAGCTCACGCCCGGGATCGGCGTGGCGTCGGAGCGGAACGGCGTGCCGGAGAGCAAGAGCCAGCGCGGGGCGTTCGCGAAGGCTCGCTGAAAGCTCGTGCCCCAGGCGAGGTCCTCGCCGAGGTGGTGCGCCTCGTCGACGATCACGAGCGTGTCCGTCGCCACTTGCGCCGCCCACGCGGCGGGATCGCTCGCGACGCGCGCGTAGGTGACCGCGACGCCGTGGAAGTCCCCTCGGGGCGGGTTCGGTCC
>JBAUXH010000017.1:0-2300 GCA_049584155.1 Solirubrobacteraceae bacterium | reverse complement strand
GACTGAACCGGGAAGAAGTTTTTCGCCGTTGGCAGCCACGACCAATGACAGGCCCGCGGCAAGTAACACTAACCCGACAAAACGAAATAAGATCGACGTCCACTGGCTCTTTTTTAAAGCGAGCGGTCGATGCGCTGAGAGCCCAAGCAAAAATACTGCTGCGAACGCCGTGCCCACCTGGTGCCCGGAAACTTCGACAAATCCATCGATCGCAAATAGTAGCGCAGCGATAAGCGCAGCGAGACGATATCCTTGGTTGGTTCCCGATCGCAGTGGAAAAACTTGACGGACAAGAAGGATGATACCGACGATGATAAGCACCACGCCTGGCCATCCCAGTTCAGTCCCGAGCCAAAGCCAGTCGCTTTCCGGATGCAAGGCTCGCGCCTCGCCGAGAGAGGCGGCACGAAAAATTGCAAAGATCGGTTCGAAATTTCCAAAACCAATCCCGCACCAGGGCGAATTACGGACGAGTCGCAGCGTGTCATGAAAAATTTGCCACCGGAGATTCGATGAGATGTCAGCAGTACCGAAGTCGTGAAGATGAAATCGCTCGAGTGTTTGCCCGCCGAAAAGCAGTACCGCCGTGAATAGTAAAAGAACGAGACAGAGAGAGATTCCAAGCGCGAGTCGCCAGGGAGAACGCTGTCTGAATGCCTGCGTGCCAAACCAAAATGCGCTGCCCGCCATGAGCATCGCGACCCCGGAGAGCGAAAAATTTAAAATAAGCGCTGTTCCAATCAGGACCAGCGCCAGGACCCAGACGATCCACCCTTTTCTTCGTTTGCGAAGATCGTCCTGAACGCAGGCGAGAATCACAATCGCGCCCAGAGCGAAAAGAACCCCGGTTTGATTCCGGTTTGGAAACGGACCGAAACTTTCCTTGTTACTCCAGAACGGGAGAGTTCCGTGTGCGAGATAAAGCACGATGCTGATTGCGGCCAGCACAACAATTCCACTTGCAAACAAGTGCAGTTGAAAGCGCACCCCGCGAAGCTCCAGATGTTGCGTGAAGACTATATAGAGCCAACTCAGCCCGGCAGCGAAGCTAACCAGATAGTCCAGCGTGATCCACGGCTGCGGACTGAGTGTCGATGGGAGTTGAATCCCGAAGTCATTTACGAGCGTTGCACGCCACTCGGGTTGGAGAAACCAGTTGGCCGGCAAAAAGGCGACTGTCGCCAGGATAACGAGAGCGAGAAGAACGAGATTCGTGACCGGGCCGAGTGAAAACCGGGGCGGTCGCACCAGCAGGCAGACTGCGAGGAGCGTAACGACAATGCCCTCTTCCCACTTTTGAGTGGATCCGCCGAGGAAACAGGCTAGCACCGGGAGCAACGCGACAGTCGTACCGGCGATCCAGCGAGTGATGGCAATATTTTGGGTTCTCACGCGATCGAGATCGTCATGCTAATCTCGCATCAGCCCCCGGCAAATCGTCAGAGCATCGGAATCCTCGTTAGGTGACTCTATCGCGCCTGTTCCGACTGGCTATTTTCGGCAAGTCCAGCCGCAGGAGCGGAAACGAATCTGCCTTTGATGAAAGCCGACGACGTTCCGCCAGATGTACCGCCGGCAGCGCTCAATCCGGAGAAAGATCCCGACGAGTGGGTAACCAAAGACGAGCCTATGACTGGTCCGCAGCGCTCTTATCTCCAGACGCTCTGCCGCGAAGCTGGCGAAGAATTCGATCAGAATTGGACTAAAGCGGAAGCTTCGAAAAAGATCGATGAGTTGCAGCAGAAAACCGGCCGGGGCAAGAGCGGCACGGGAAACGGCTAATCATTGCGCATTGCGAGTGCGGGTGAGGCTTGCAGAATATAGATCCTGCTCGCTGTACACTGTTTGCAATTGGCAATCGAAAATTTAAAATCGCAATACGTTGTTCCCGTAGTTCAACGGATAGAACAAGGGTTTCCTAAACCTTAAATGTGGGTTCGATTCCCGCCGGGAACGCACGCTGTAATCTGTGAGTCTTTGACATTCGGGCACATGCTTTAGCTTGGTCTTCGATTGATTCGCTCACTCCCGCTCGCTCACCCTGCGGGGTTCGTCTATGTCGCTCTTCCCGTCGGGTCCATTCCCGCCCGGAACGCTTACCTAGCCAAAAACCCCAATCGTAATCAATTACTCAGATAATAATCAGACACGCCGAGGCAAAGGCGTTGCAGTCCCGTTTTTCTAAATCTCAGCCCGCGACGTTTATGAAGTCCGCACGCGCAAATATACATGCGGCGTCGATCTGATTTACGATTCAAAGATTGTTCTGGGGGGAACAGCCGTCCTTCATGCCTGTCGGT
>JBAUXH010000016.1:0-7157 GCA_049584155.1 Solirubrobacteraceae bacterium | reverse complement strand
GAGCTGGTCGGCGCGGAGCTGCTGGAGCTGCTCGCCGGCAGGGTGTCGCTGTCGGTGCATGAGCAGGGACGGGCGCGCAGGCTGAAGATCGTCTGACCCGCTCCGAATCGCTGAGCGATTACCGGATGTTGTTGTAAACCGTGAACAGCGGCAGGTACATGGAGATGACGATGAAGCCGACGATGCCACCGATGACGATGATCATGATGGGCTCCATGATCGAGGTGAGGGCTTTGACGGACGCCTCGACCTGGTCCTCGTAGAACTCGGCGATCTTGTCGAGCATCGAGTCCAGCGCGCCGGTCTCCTCGCCGACGCCGACCATGTGCGTGACCATCGTGGGGAAGATCGGCTCCTGGGCGAGCGGCGCGGCGATCGTGCCGCCGCGCTTGACGGAGGCGATCACGCTCTCCATCGCCTCCTCCACGACGACGTTGCCGCCCGTGCGCCCGGTGATCTCCAGCGCCAGCAGCAACGGCACGCCGGCGCTGGTCAGCGAGGCGAGCGTGCGCGACCAGCGCGCGACCGCGACCTGCTGGACGATCGCGCCGATCTTCATCGGGACGTGCAGGCGGAAGCGATCCCACTGCGGGCGCCCCCACGAGGACTTCTTCCACTTCAGGAACGCGAAGGCGACGGCGGCGGTCCCGCCGAACAGCAGCCACCAGTAGCCGGTGACGGCGTGGGACATCAGCACAGAGACCTTCGTGATCGCGGGCAGTTCGCCCCCGAACTGCTTGAAGACGTTCTCGAACACGGGCACGAGGAAGGCGACGAGCGCCATCATCACGCCGACGGCGAAGATGATCACGAGCGTCGGGTAGACCATCGCGGATTTGATCTGGCGGCGCAGCGAGGCGTCCTTCTCGAGCTGGTCGGCGACGCGCAACAGCGAGCCCTCGAGCACGCCTCCGGCCTCCCCGGCCTGGGTCATCGCGACGAACAGGGGGCTGAAGACCTTGGGGTGGCGCGCCATCGCGTCGCTCAGCGACAGGCCGGCCTCGACGTCCTTACGCACGGCCACGATCGTCTCCTTCAGGAACTTGCTCTCGGTCTGCTCCTCCAGCACGTACAGGGAGCGCAGGATGCTCATGCCCGAGGAGATCATCGTCGCGAGCTGGCGCGAGAAGACGGCCAGCTCGGAGGGCTTGACGCTCTTCAGGAACTCGAGCTCGATCTCGCGCGAGCCGCGCTTGTCGGCGATGTCGAGGACGATCAGCCCGCGCGCGCGCAGCTGGTCGGAGACCGCCTGCTTGGAGTCGGCCTCGACCTCCCCCTTGGCTTTGACCCCGGCGAGGTCCATCGCCTTGAAGACGTAGGTGCTCACAACCTCGCTCCTACGCCGCCGCCAGGGTGCCCGCGCCCATCAGGCGCCGCAGCTCCTCGGGCGTGGAGGAGCGGGACTCGGCCAGCTTCTGGGTGATCTTGCCTGCGCGCACGAGCGAGGCCAGCGAGGAGTCCATCGTCTGCATGCCCGACGCCGAGCTGGTCTGCAGGACCGAGTAGATCTGGTGGGTCTTGCCCTCGCGGATCAGGTTGCGCACCGCCGGGTTGGGAACGAGCACCTCGGTCGCGACGACGCGCCCCGCCCCGTCGGCGGTCGGCAGCAGCTGCTGGGTCATGATGCCCTGCAGCGCGACCGACAGCTGCACGCGCACCTGGCCCTGCTGGTGGGCGGGGAACACGTCGATCACGCGGTCGATCGTCTGGGCAGTGTCCTGGGTGTGCAGCGTGGCGAACACGAGGTGGCCGGTCTCCGCGGCGGTCAGGGCGGTGGAGATCGTCTCCAGGTCGCGCATCTCACCGACGAGGATCACGTCGGGATCCTCGCGCAGCGCGGCCTTGAGCGCCTCGGCGAAGCTGTGCGCATCCGAGCCCAGCTCGCGCTGGTTGACCAGGCACTTCTTGTGCGCGTGCAGGAACTCGATCGGGTCCTCGACCGTCATGATGTGCTCCTCGCGCGTGCGGTTGATCTCGTCGATCATCGCCGCCAGCGAGGTCGACTTGCCCGAGCCGGTCGGGCCGGTGACGAGCACGAAACCGCGCGGGCGGCGCGTGAACTCGTGCACCGCGGCGGGCAGGCCGAGCTCGTCGATCGAGCTCATGCCGAACGGGATCAGGCGGAAGGCCGCGCCGATCGCGCCGCGCTGGTAGTAGGCGTTGACGCGAAAGCGGGCCTGACCGGGGATCGAGTAGGCGAAGTCCAGCTGCCAGTCGGTCTCCAGGCGCTGGCGCTGATCGCCGTTGAGGATCGAGTAGACGATCTCACGGGTGTCCGAGGGCGACAGCGCCGGATAGTCCTCCAGCTGCGACAGTCGCCCGCGCACGCGCACGGTGGGATTCACTCCTGCGCACAGGTGCAGGTCCGACGCGCGGCGGGATACGACCTCCATCAACAGGTCTGCAAAATCGATGTCCATGCCCGCCCATCGACATTTGCGAGCTTGACCATTAGCGGCTGGGGTTCACGTAATGGGGATTGGACGAAGATACGAGCGCCGGCCCCGGCAATCGGACGCCTCAGCGGGAGCTCGGGAGGGTCGACGAGGTCCCAACCGGAGTCAGCTGCTGCCGATGACCCGGGCGATCTCGGCGATCGAGGTGCGCCCCTGGCGCACCTTCTCCAGGCCGTCGTCGCGCAACCGGCGCATGCCCTGGCGCACGGCGACGTCGCGGATCTCCTCCGCGGGGCGACGTTCGAGCGCCAGCTTCTGGACCTCGGGCGAGACGTCCATCACCTCATACAGGCCGACGCGACCACGGTAGCCGCTGCCGCCGCAGCGCCGGCAGCCGACGGGCTCGTAGGCCTCGAGGTCGACGAGCGCCTTGTAGCCGCTGTCGCGCAGGATCTGGGCCGGGACGATCGTGCGGCGCTTACAGTGAGAGCAGAGCTTGCGCGCCAGGCGCTGAGCGACGACGCAGTCCAGCGCGGAGGCGACGAGGAACGGCTCGATACCCATCTCGACCAGGCGCGAGATCGCCGAGGGCGCGTCGTTGGTGTGCAGCGTGGACAGGACCAGGTGTCCGGTCAGCGCGGACTCGACGGCGATCTGGGCCGTCTCGCGGTCGCGGATCTCCCCGACCATGATCACGTCGGGGTCGGCGCGGACCATCGAGCGCA
This sequence comes from Solirubrobacteraceae bacterium, assembly GCA_049584155.1. GTDB lineage: Bacteria > Actinomycetota > Thermoleophilia > Solirubrobacterales > Solirubrobacteraceae > Palsa-744. The sequence goes on along the minus strand of JBAUXH010000016.1, from coordinate 4,036 downwards.
GTCCGGCGGCGAACGTGAGGCCGACCTTGGCCGAGACCTGCACCTGGGTGAGACCCGCGATTTCATACTCGACGGGGTCCTCGACCGTGATGATGTTCTTCTCCACCGTGTTCAAACGCTGCAGCGCCGCATACAGCGTCGTGGACTTGCCCGAACCGGTGGGGCCGGTGACGAGCACGGCGCCGTGGGCCTCGTGAAACGCACGTTCGAAGCGCTCGCGCTCGGGCTCGGCCATGCCGAGCTTGTCGAGCTCGACGACCACCGAGTCCTTGTCGAGCACGCGCAGCACGATCGCCTCGCCGTGGACGCTCGGCAGCGTCACGACGCGCAGGTCGACGTGGCGGCCGTCGACCGCGAGACCGACGCGCCCGTCCTGGGGCAGGCGGCGCTCGGCGATGTCCAGCTCGGCCATGATCTTCACGCGCGAGATCACGCCCGCGGCCATGCGCCGCTGGACCGTGGTGACATCCTCCAGGACGCCGTCGATGCGAAAGCGCACGCGCAGCTCACGGCCATCGGGGGCGAGGTGGACGTCCGAGGCGCCGCGTTCGACCGCCTGGGCGACGATCTGGTTGACGAGCTTGACGACCGGGGCGTCCTCGGCGGACTCGTGCAGGTCGACGACCTCCGCGCCGCCCTGCTCCTCCAGCTGCTCATGGGACTCGGAGACGACGTCCTCGAGACGATCCAGGCGCGATATCAGGCCGGCGATGTCGTCGGGCGGGGCGACCGCTACGCGCACCTCATAGCCGGTCATGATCGCTATGTCATCGACGGCGAGGACGTTGGAGGGGTCGGCCATGGCCACGAGCAGCGTGCGCTTGTCCGCGAACGCGACGGGCACGGCCTGGTAGCGCTTGGCGGCGGTCGTCGTCACGAGGTTGGCGGCGGACATGTCCACGGAGAACGCGCCGAGGTCGAGATGGTCCAGGCCGTAGCGCTCGGCCAGGGCGCGCGCGAGGCCGTCGTGGGTGAGGGAGCCGGCGTCGAGCAGGACGCGCTCGGGCGTGGTCCCGAGGCCGCGCGAGCTCTCGACCGCCTCCTCGACCTGTCCGCGCGAGACGAGACCCATGTCGACGATCACGTCCGTCAGAAAGCGCGAGGACGAGCCGCGACGGCTGGGCCTTGAGATGCCTGTCCACTCCCCCGGCTGTCTCGGTGCCCGGTCGACCTCCACGGCGTGATCGGCCGAAGACGTAGAGCTCTCCTCGGCAGAGCCAGCGTCAGATATCTCGCCGGCGACGTCCTCGGTGGCGAGCGCACGCTCGACCTCGACCACGGGGTCCTCGATCGCGCCCGCAGCTGTGTCCATGCCGAAGATCGCGTGCAGGTCGGGTCCGGTCTGTTGCGGAGTGTCACCCATGGGAGGAAAGAGCTCGTGTTCGGGGGGAGGGCATAGAGGCGTGCAGGTCGGGTCCGGTCTGTCCCGGCGAGTCGCTCATCGCGACCGCGTCCCGGCCACGCCCAACGCCGTCCTGGACCGCGAGCCGTACGGGACGGGACCCTCGCCGCTAGTCCAGCGCTTCGCGCATGACCTCCAGCGGCGCCGGCCGGCCCGTCCACAGCTCGAGGCTGAGCGCGCCCTGGGCGAGCAGGACCTCCAGCCCTCCGACCGCGCGGGCGCCATGGGAGCGTGCGGCGACGAGCAGCGGCGTGGGTGTGGAGCTGTAGAGGAGATCGACGACATGGGAGTAGTTACCGACTTGATCGAACGTAATCGCCGGGAGGTTGAGCCCCTGCGCCCCACTGGCCGACTGTTTTAGGTTTGCCGCCTGCGACTCAAGTCCGACGGAGGTGCAGTTGACGAGCAGGTCCGCGGGCGCCGGAACATCGACCGCTCGCGCACCGAGATCGCGCGCGAGCGCGCGAGCACGCTCGGGAGTGCGGTTCCAGACCGACACCTCGCTCGCGCCGGCCTCGCGCAACGCCCAGACGACCGCGCGTGCAGAGCCGCCCGCGCCGAGCACGAGCGCGCTCATCCCCTGGGGGGAGACGCCCAGCGCGGCGAGAAAACCGGGAGCGTCGGTGTTCTCCGCCGCGATCGCGCCGCCGGAGGCGAACGCCAGCGTGTTGGCGGCGCCGATCGCCTTTGCGGCCTCGCTCGCCGTGTCCGCGAACTCGAGCGCGGCGTGCTTGTGGGGAATCGTCACGTTCGCCCCGACGAACCCGGCTCCCGGAAGCGCACGAACCGTCTCCTCCAAGCGCTCGGGCGGGACCGGCAGCAGTTGATAGCGCCAGTCCTCCATTCCCAGCGCGGCCAGCGCCGCGTTGTGCATGGCCGGAGAGCGGCTGTGCGCGACGGGCCAGCCAAGGACTCCCAAACGTGGCATCTGCGAGAGCCCTCGCCTACCGTTTGCGACAGGTTGGGACACGCCCGCCGTTGGCGGCGAGCGCTTCGCGGTAGGCCGCCGCGTCGCGTTCGAATTGGGCATTCGTGGTCGAAAACACCTGCTCTCCGCAGCCGTCGGCGCCCGCGACGTAGTACAGGTAGCCGACGTGCGCGGGGTGCGCTGCAGCGTCGATCGCGGCGAGACCGGGATTGCTGATCGGAGTCGGCGGCAGGCCACGGTGTAGGCGTGTGTTGTAGGGGGAGTCGAGCGCGAGCTGGGCGGTGGTCAGTGGCTTGGAGTAGTCGTCGAGCGCGTAGCGGAGGGTCGCGTCGATCCCGAGCGCCATGTTCAGATGCAGGCGGTTGTAGATGACGGCGGCGACCTTCGCTCGATCGCCGGACAGCTGCGCCTCGCGTTCGACCATCGAAGCGACGATCAAAAGCTCATACGGAGTGATGTGCAACTCGCGGGCGCGGCGGACCTCCTCATCGCCGAAGCGTTCGGTGAAGGCGATCAGTTGTTCGTGCACGAGCCGTCCGGCCGGGTCGCCGCGATAGAGATCGTAGGTGGCGGGGAACAGGAACCCTTCGAGGTTGGGTGTATCAGGCGGCGCGCCGTAATGAGTCGGATTCAGCAACGACGAATGCTTAGACGCCGTGAGGTAGCTGCCGGTCAATCCGGCCGCATGAGCGCGAACGGCGATCTGCCGGCGCGTTTCGCCCTCTGGGATCAGCACCCTTACGACGGTCGGCGCGAGGACCGCGGGCTTGGCGTGTGTGGTGTGCGTGGTGAGGTGGTCGATCGCCAGCCACACCGCGCCCGCGACGAGAAGGAGAGCCAGCACCGCCAGCACCCGCGCCCACGGCGAGCGCTTGTGAGCAGACGACGCGGGCGGGATTCCCGGCGGGGGTGGCGGGGGCGCGGTGAACTCCCGTGCGGGAACCGCCGGTGCTGCGATCGCCTCCGACGCGGTCGGCGGCAATGGTGGCTGGGACACAACGTCGACCTCGGCCACATCGACCGTTTCGAGCGCCGGAGCGGGAGTCTCAAGCTCGCTCGCGACCTGCGGCGGAATCGGCGGCACGGGCGAGTCGAGGACCGGCGGGATCGGCGATGGCAGCGGTGGGGGCTGCGTTCGGTTTTGGGCAGTGCGCCGGCGTTCGCGCTCAGCGCGATCGCGCTCCCGTTCCTCCTCGGTTCTAGGCACCCTGACGCAGCCTGGCGTGCAACCAGCTCTCGAGCATGTGAGCCGCCGCGCGGGAGTCCTCGCCGGCGCGGTGCGAACCCTGATCCTGGCGAGCGATGTGGGTGGTGTAGCGCTCGTCGTGGAGCTCCACGGGGATGCCCTCCCCCAGGCGCAGAGACAGGCGCCGCGCGAATTCGCGCGTCTCGCGCGTCTGATCGGAGTCGCCTCCCCGCAGCGACACGGGCAGCCCGACGACGACCCGCTCGACCTCGCGCTCGCCGATCAGCTCTTCGATCTCGCGCAATCCGTTGCGGGTGGCGGGACGGAGGATGGCCTCGATCGGGGTGACGATCGTACCCGTCGGGTCGCTGAGCGCACAGCCGCAGCGAGCGCTGCCGTAGTCAAGGGCGAGCACGCGACTCATCCCTGCAACGCCTCCTCGATCGCGGCGCGCGCGGCGAGCAGCGCGTCGTCGAGCTTGTCGGGGTCGCGTCCGCCGGCCTGGGCTACGGTGTCGCGC
>JBAUXH010000015.1:0-3397 GCA_049584155.1 Solirubrobacteraceae bacterium | reverse complement strand
CGCCCGTCCCGGTCCAGCAGCACACGATCGCCTGCTGGGCGCGACCCTCGGCCACGTCGCGGGCCGCCGCCTCCGAGGCCCACGCCCAATCCTCGCGCTCTCCCCGTTCGTCCTCGGCGAGAGCTCCGTGAGCCGTCACCTCGTATCCGCGCCCGCGCAGTGTCGCGATCAACTCCTCGGCTATCCCCACCGGTTCGTCGGCCGCAACCGCGATGACGCTCATAGCCGCAGTATCGCGCGCACCCATCCCCATTGGTCAGAAACGTCACGGTGCGGTATCGTCTATGGGTATTGGGGCACATACTGCTAGTCAGTAGTCATTGACTGGATGGTGGTGTGATTGATTGATAGATAGGGTCGGCCGATAGGCCTGGGAGTGAGGCAGTAATCGTGACCGGGGGCGGAGTGGAGAGCATCACCTCGAATCCGCACCTGAACGTGTTCGAGCCCTACGGTGATCTCGGGCGCGGCCACGAGGATCAGCTCACGCGCGCCGCGATGATCGTGCTGCGGCTCGTGCCGCTCGCCCGCGAGGCGCTGCTGCACGAGATCGGAGAGCCCTCGCAGAGCCACCTGCCGGACTGCACGATCGACCTGCAGGCCGCACATCTCGTCGATCCCTCCGAGGAAAGCGCATCCAACGGCAAGGTCCGGCGAGGACGCCTGGTGAGCGTGTTCCTGACGCCCGACTTCGAGCCGCCGGAGATCGTGGAGGAAGTCACCGACACCGATCGCGGCCAGCGCTTCGACGGCGTGCTGCGCTTCGACCCCGATCTGGTGGTTCTGTTGGAGAGCAAGGTCTGCCGCAAATGGGCCAAACGCAATGGTCATCGTGTGGCCGAGCTGAACCTCGGCGGGGTCTACTTCCAGCAGCGGCGCACCTGTCTGCTGCGCTGGCACGACCTGCTGGAGGCATGGTGGCGCCTGGCGGAGATCGGGGTGCTCTCCCCCGCCGAGCACGCGCTCGTGCAGGACATGCTCTCCTACGCCCACCAGGACTTCGGGCATCTGCTCCCGTTCGGCAGCCTGCGTCGCGTTGGTAGCGACCCGACCCGGCGCAAGTGGCGGATGCGCTCGCTGCTGCGTGACGCCACCTCGATCGAGCCCGAGCGCGTCGGCCTCGTGCACGTGCGCCTGGACAACGCGCTCGGCGCACGGTCGCTGCAACGGGCCGCGTTGGACATCGACGAGGAGGACCGCCTGACGCTGCACATGTGGCCGGGTGAGCTCAAGCCCCAGGCCGAACACCTGTATGCGTCCGGGCACGCCGATCGCCTGTGCGCGCTGGCCGCACCGCCACGGTGGCGAGTGGAGCCCCAGCCGCTGCTCGGGTTTCGAAACGCCCCGCAGCGAACGCGCGTGTACCTGACGTGCACCCTCGACGCGCCTACCTACGCCCGTCGCTGGGAGGGCGAGGACTGGTCGCACGTCGGCGCGCACCACCGCAACTCGATCAGGTCCGAGCTATGGCCGTGGCTGCTCGAGCGCGGATATGCCTCCGAGCGGGACACCGAGCGGTTGGACCCGTTCCTGCGCGCGCTCGGCAGGCGCTTCGCGCACCTGCGCCCGAGCATGCACGTGGCGCGATCCTGGTCGTGGGCCGAGGCCGAACGGCTAGAGGACGAGGGCCGGCTCGTGGGCGAGATCCGCGACGCCGTCAACGCGGTGCTCGGAGCCCTGGAGGAGCCCCTGCTGCCCGAGCTGGACGCTCGCTCAAGTCCGCTCGAGGAGCATGTCGAGGAACAGACGGTGGACACGGTCGTCGTCGGTTAGCTCGGCGTGGAAGGCGACCGCGAGCATCCTCTCCTGAAGGGCCGCCACGGGATGACCGTCGAGCTCGGCGAGGATCTCCACGTCGGGACCGTGCTCGGCGATCCAGGGCGCGCGAATGAAGACCGCCCGCAAGGGGTCTCCGGTGAGGCCGCGCACTTCGAGGTCGGTCTCGAACGAACGTAGCTGGCGACCGAAGGCGTTGCGCCGCGCGCGCATGTCCATCAGGCCGAGATGCTCGCGATCGAGCATGATCAGCCCCGCGCAAGACCCCAGCATCGGAGTCCCCGCGCCCGCGAGCTCGCGCAGCGGCCCGGCGAGTCCCTCGCGCTCGATGCCGAGCGTCATCGTCGTGGACTCCCCTCCCGGGATCACCAGCCCGTCGAGACCGTCGAGGTCGGCGACCGTGCGCACCTCGCGCACGTCCGCGCCCAGTCCGCGCAGGACACGCCCGTGCGCCTCGAACCCGCCCTGCAGGGCGAGCACTCCCACCAGCGGCACGTCTACCAACCGCGTCGGGCTAGAAGCTCCTCATGCTCCAGCTTCGAGCTCTCCAGGCTGATCATCGCCGGCCCGAGACCGCGCGAGGCCGCCGCGACCCGCTCGGGGTCCTGCCAGTGGGTGGTGGCCTCGACGATCGCTCGCGCGCGCGAGGGCGGATCCTCGGACTTGAAGATGCCCGAGCCTACGAACACGCCCTCGGCGCCCAAAGCCATCATCAGCGCCGCATCGGCGGGCGTGGCGATGCCGCCAGCGCAGAACAGCACCACCGGCAGGTGCCCGTCGGTGGCAACCGAGCGCACGAGCTCCGCGGGCGTGCCGAGGTCCTTCGCGGCGCTCGCCAGCTCGTCTTCGCCGAGCGTCGTCAGGCGGCGGATTTCCCCGGTGATCGCGCGCATGTGCCGGACGGCCTCGACGATGTCGCCCGTCCCGGCCTCGCCCTTGGAGCGGATCATCGCGGCGCCCTCGCCGATCCTGCGCAGCGCCTCGCCGAGGTTCGTGGCGCCGCACACGAACGGCGTCTTGAACTGGTGCTTGTCGATGTGATGAAGCTCGTCGGCAGGCGTCAAGACCTCCGACTCGTCGATGTAGTCGACCTCGAGCGCCTGCAGCACGCGCGCCTCCATGAAGTGCCCGATGCGCGCCTTCGCCATCACCGGAATCGAGACCGCGTGCTGGATGCCGGCGATCATCTCCGGGTCGCTCATCCGCGCCACGCCCCCGTCGCGACGGATGTCGGCGGGGACGCGCTCGAGCGCCATCACCGCGGCCGCGCCGGCTTCCTCGGCGACGGTCGCCTGCGCCGGGGTGACCACGTCCATGATCACCCCGCCCTTGAGCATCTCCGCCAGGCCCGTCTTGACCCGGAATGTCGCCTCGTCGCGCATACCCGGGAGGATAGCTGGCGGGCCGGAAACGCAAACGACCCGCACTGGGCGGGTCGCTTACGAATCGAGGTTGCCGCCGAGCTAACGGGGCCCCGAACTCACGTATCAAAGTGTAGCGCCCCCGGCGGGAGTCGAACCCGCCAACCTCGATTAGTGAGTTCAAGGCCCGCATCCGGCGGCGAGGGCGCGTCGCTTACGCGACAGGAGCCAATGTAAGGACCGCTTGGGATGTTTTTCTG
>JBAUXH010000014.1:0-18917 GCA_049584155.1 Solirubrobacteraceae bacterium | reverse complement strand
GCGCACGCCTGCGCGCACGGGAGCGGCCCAGCGAGAGCTCCCACGGGTCGGTGGCGGCTAGGTCGCGGGCGCTCGCGCCGCGCTGTGAGGGAATGCCGAGCAGCGCTGTCAGCGAGGGAGGAGATTGCTTGGCGCTGGCGCTAACAACACGGCGTCTGCTCTGAGACCGTTCGCGCCGCGCGCGCGAACGAGCGTAGGAGGTCTCCCAGGGGTCGAGTACGGCAAGGTCGCGCGAGGGCTCGCTCGGCATGCGTTACGTCCTTTCGACTTCGCGGTGGCGCCTACGGGGTTAGCTGTCGGGCTCGCGCACATGCGCTACGCCACGCTTGAGGTGGCGATTCGCCCCTGCGGCCCTCTGTGGCCGCAACTGGGTCCCCCGCTCCCCGGCCCCGTAAGGTCAAGGATTAGGCACGAACGCGGGGCAAGCTAACAGGTCGCTCTGCAATTTGCATCACATCGGGAGGTCTGCAACGTTTCTTGCCGACGTGGCGCAGGTCTCGGCGTGCGCTGGTAACTTCGCTCGGCATGCGCTCGCGTGGACTGAACTCTCGCATACTGCTAGCCCTGCTCGTGCTGGTCGTCGTGGCCGGCGGCGTGGCGGTGCTGTTGATCGGCGGCTCCTCGCGCCAGCAGGCCACCGGGGCAATCGCGGCCCACGGCCAGTTCCGCGCCGCGGAGGTGTTCTCACCCCCCTCGTCTGCGCCTGCGCTGGCACTGCGCAACTATCTGGGCCAGCCCGTGAACATCGCTTCCTACCGGGGTCGCGCGGTGCTCGTGACGTTCCTCTACACGAACTGCCCCGACGTCTGCCCGCTGATCACGGCGAGCCTGCACGCCACCTTGGAACTGCTGGGGCCGCGCGCCTCGCAGGTGCAGATCATCGCGGTCTCGGTCGATCCCCGCGGCGACACGAAGAAGGCTGTCGCGGCGTTTCTCGCGCGCCACAAAATGACTGGGCGCATGCTGTATCTGACCGGCGACGCCCACGAACTCGCACGGGTATGGAAGGCCTGGGGGGTGGGTTCCGAACGCGACGCCCAGCAACCGCAGTTCATCAACCACTCCGGCTTGGTCTACGGCATCTCGGCCTCCGGTAAGCGCACGACCATCTACGCCTCGAACTTCATCCCCGCCGAACTCGCACACGACGTGCCGCTGCTGGCGGCGCAATAGCTTCAGTAGGGCTGGTCGGAGCTCTCCAACTTATGCCTGCGGCGCAGCGGCAGGATGAACCACAGCAGAGCAAACGGAACCGTGGCGCCGAGCACGGTGAGCACGCCGGCGAGCGCTCCGAATAGTGTGCTCGCCACCAGCAGAAGCGCACCGCACATCGCCAGTGCCAGGGAGACCAGGCCAACGATGACAATGCGGTTCGATGAGGCGACGAGATACTGCTTATCGTCATGGCGAAACAGAAACCGATGCTGTGCGGACGGCGCGATCGTGCAGGCGGCCGCCAACGCGGCCAGGAGTAGGGTTACGAAGTAGATGGTTGCGCTCGAAGTCGCCGATGCCGGCGAAGCCTGTGTTGAACGGGACGATCAGCAGAAACGCGAACAACACCTGCACGCCGGTGACGATGACCCGCAGCTCTCCGGTCAGCTCCTCAAGGTTGCGGTCGAGGCGTTCGTGTGGGGTCTCTTGACGTTCGTCATCGCTTTGATTGGGCTCAATCACCGACGGCACATATCACCTGTAGGGGAATCAAAGCGTGCTCAGCGCTTCTTGTTATCCACGGCGCGTTGCAGCTGGGCCTTGTTCATGCGTGAGCGTCCCGGCACGCCGAGGTGGCGCGCCTCCTGATAGAGCTGTTCGCGCGTGCGGCCTCGCAGACCGGGCTTGCCTGAGCGCAGGCCTCCGCGGCGGCTAGATGAGATGTCCTTAGTCGAGGAGCTCGAACTGGAGCGGGATTCGCCGCTGCGGGCGCGCTCCTTGTTGACGGTGCGCGCCGCGATCTCCTCCGCGCGATCCTCCGAAACTCCGCGTTCGCGCTCGCTCTTCCTGATGTGCTGGTACTGGCGGTCGCGCTTACTGCCTTTTTTCACTCCGCGGGGCGGCATGTTGCACCTCCGTTGTCTCGGGTTACAGCTTGGTGTATGTCAGATGACGGGAGGATTCGGGCTCGGCGTTGGTGGGGTAGGCGGTTGCGGACTTGAAGGAACCGGGCTGGGATCAGGACTTGGTGTTGGTGGTCTGGGGTCCGGCTGTGGAGGCGGCTGTCCGGGTGGAATCGGTTGTGGCGGGACCTCGCTCTGAGGATGAGTCGGTGCGATGAATGCCCTCGCCCACATGGGGGGCATATGAAGGATTGTCATACCCGGTTCCTACCCGTTTGGACTATCACCAAACGGAGGCGAGTGGACTGTGCGAAACAGAAACACGGTGAGATCCGTGCGCACGGCGTGTACAGCAAATGTCAGAACTCACACGAAGATGACTGTTTGATCACGTGTCAGCCGGGTAGATGTGTGTCAACCAAAAAGGGGGTACACATCATGGTCGCGCTAATCGTTTTGCTGTTGATCCTCGCCATATTTGGCGGTTTGGGCTTCGCTGCTCACGTTCTGTGGTTTGTTTTGCTGATCGCTGTTGCGCTCTGGCTGCTGGGGTTTGTCGTCGGCGGGGTGGATGCCGGAGTCGGTGGTCGCCGACGCTGGTATGGCCGCTGACGCTGATAGTGAGCTAGGAGGGCGGCCGCGCCACGGCCAGCCAGGCGAATAGGCTGGTCGTGGCGACATGGTCTGTAACATGGCCGGTCGGTACGACCCGGCGCGGTGTGGGGATGGTGTGAGCGTGTGACGGAGGCGGGCTTGGATGGGTGAGCCATAGCCCGTCTCTGCGTCTGGTTGCTGTTGGCGCCGCTCACCGCAGCGGCTGGCGTTGAGGGAGCGCTTTAGTGGCGTTCCGGGCGCGAGAGCACATCCGAGGTTCACGAGTTTGATACGACTCGTTTACATCTCGGATACGGACTGCGCGTGGGGTCCGCCTAGCGTTCGCCCTCACTGAGCCCGTGTCGCGGCTCGCCCAAACATTTCCTACAGGGGGCGGTTGTTGTGCCGAAGATGGTTGCTGCGCGGTGGTACCGACGTTGGTCTCGTCCCGTACTGGTCGCGCTCGCGGGCGCGACCTTGGCGGCGGCATTTGCGATCGAGGAGTCCTCGCCCGGGGTGGCGATCGGCTCGCCGACGCCGGATCTGCTCGATGTTGTTCAGGTCGGGACGGGCAGCGCGCCTCTGACTAACGCCGCGACGGCCTCGTTTATTGTGCCACTGCTGGGTAGCGGCGGCACGGGCACGCCGATCGCGCTGCCGACGGCGGGTTCGGGCAAACAGCACCCGATCGGGATTAGCGGCACGGCGACCTCTGAGGGGGCGCTGGAGCTCTCGGCGGACGGCAACTACCTGACGCTCGCGGGCTACGGCGCGACACCGGGCACGACGGGTCCGGGCGGGGGCACGATCAACGGCAGCACCAGCGCGGAAGTGCCGCGTGTGGTTGCGCGTATTAACGGGGCGGGCGAAGTGGATACTTCGACGGCGCTCTTGGATGCGTTCAGCGCTAGCAATGTGCGCGGCGCGGTGAGCAACGATGGCTCGGAGTTCTGGGTGACGGGCGACGGCGGCTCGACTACGAGCGGCACGGTGAAGAACGCCTCGATCGCGTACGCGTCGAGCCTCGGTGCCACTACCTCGACGGGTTTGACGAGCTCGCCGAAGCAGGGGCGGGTCCCGGTGATTGCCGGCGGCAACCTGTACATGAGCACGAGCAAGTCACCCGGCCCGGGCGTGTTCAGGGTTGGCAGCGGCCTGCCGACGAGCACGGGGCAGAGCGTTGCGAGCATCGGCGCGGAGGCAGATCCGTACGGATTTGTACTTCTGAAACTGAACCCGGCCAGCCCTGGTCCCGACACGCTGTACGTGGCCGACGGGACGGTCGGAGGGATCTTCAAGTACTCGCTCGTCGGCTCCTCGTGGGTTGCGGAGGGTAGCGCGCTTGGACCGGCGCTTGGCTCGCTGACGGGGAAGGTGGAGGGCTCGGCGGTGCAGCTGTATGCGACTACGAACGACGGTCTTGATGTGCTCTCGTTCAGCGATTCGAGCGGCGCGGAAGCCCCGATCTCGGGCGGATCGTTTGCGACGATCGCGACGGCGCCGCTGAACACGGTTTACCGCGGTATCGCCTTCGCTCCGGCCGGGCAGGTCCCGCCGCCACCGCCGACGCCCGCGCCGACGGTGGCGCTGAGCGAAAGCGCGCTCGGGGCGAGCATCGGAGACCCCTTTAACCCGAGTATTGACGCGGTCGTCAGCGATGAAACGGTGAGCGCCGACGAACTGAAAGTCACCGCCACCTCTTCCAACCAGGCGGTCGTGCCGGACGCGAACATTACGCTTGTAGGCAGTGGCGGCTCGCGTGCGTTGACGCTGGAACCGGTCGGCGTGGGGCTCTCGACGATCACGGTGACGGCGACGACGCCCGATGGAGTCTCTGGCCAGGCCCAGTTCGAGTACGGTGCCTCGGCGGCGGCACCGGACACGACGAGCACTTACTTGTATGGCTCGGCCGACGCTTCCTCGGCGATCGATGTGGGCGATGGCTATTCGATCGTGGCCGACGATGAGAACTCGACGCTGCGCCTGTATGACGGCGCGCACTCGGGTCGGCCGGTGAAGAGTTGGAGCTTCGACACGCAGATGGGCAACCCGGCCGAGCTCGACCTCGAGTGGTCGGCGCGTCACGGCGATACGCTCGTGTGGGGCGGCTCGGAGAGCAACTCGAAGACCGGCGATCTGCGCCCGAGCGCCTCGATTGTGTTCGCCACGACGGTGAGCGGCTCGGGCGCAAGCACCGAACTGTCGTTTGCCGGCTACTACGCGGGCCTGCGCGAAGACCTGCTGGCGTGGGACGCGGGCAACGGCAGCGCGTACGGTTTCGCCGCTGCGGCTGCGGATGGCGTACAGCCTAAGCAGGTCGGTGGCTACAACATCGAGGGCATGGAGTTCGGCCCGGGTGGCTCGACGACCGCATACCTCGGGTTTCGTGCGCCGATCGTGCCGCCGTCGGACCGCCAGGACGCGCTCGTGGTGCCGGTTACGAACCTGCTCGAAGTGCTGAGCGGCGCCGCCTCGCACGCGACGTTCGGGACGCCGATGGAATGGGATCTCGGCGGGCAGGGCGTGCGTGAGATCCGCAAGAACGCTGATGACGAATACCTCGTCATCGCGGGCGACTCGGGCGAGGGTGGCGAACAGCACCTCTACACGTGGGACGGCAATCCGGCCCACCAGCCGGTCGCGACGGAAACGGTGCTGCCGGACCCGCCCGCGATCGAAGGCGCGTGGGAGTCGATCACGCAAGTACCCGACCCGCTCGCCGACGGCGCGGCGGTCCCGCTGATCGAGGATAACGGCGACACGGTCTGGTACGGCGGCTCCACGATCGGCAAGGATCTGCCTCTCGGCTTGGAGAAGGACTGGGCGGACAACTTTACGCTCGCGCTGCCGGCGCCGAAGGTGACACCAGTCATCAGTGGCACGCTCGGTGCAAACGGCTGGTACGTATCGAACGTGACGGTCTCCTGGAGCGTCGACTCGTCGGTGCCCGCGTCGAGCTGCGCGCCGACGACGCTGTCGAGCGACACTGTTGGCACGGTCGTAAGCTGCACGTCCACCTCGGGCGGCGGTTCGACGACGAACAGCGTGACAATCAAGCTCGATAAGACCAAGCCGGTCGTGAGCTTCAGCGGCGACGCGGGCAGCTATGCGGTCACGCAGACGGTTGCGATCGCGTGCTCGGCGAGCGACCCTGCACCCGGTTCGGGACTTGCATCGAGCACCTGCCCGAGCGTGAATGCACCCGCCTGGTCACTGGGTCTCGGCGCACACACGCTGTCGGCGAGCGCGACGGACAACGCCGGCAACGCGCAGACGGCCTCGGCGAGCTACACGGTGACGGTGACGTCGGTGAGCCTGTGCACGCTCACCGACCAGTTCGTGCAGGGCTCGGCGAAGTATCGGGCGCTGGGATCGCTCGCGCGGCTGGTCGTCGACGTGCTCGTGAATGCTGACTGCCAGATCCTCACGGGGATCGGGCCGAAGCTCGCGCCGGCGCAGAAGACGGCGTTCATCGCGGCATACCGACAGGCGACGCAGACGCTTGCCACGCAGGGCTGGTTGACGTCGGGGCAGGCGAGCACGCTCGGTGTGCTGGCAGGGGGGTTGTAGATCGCAGGCGACCTGAGTCCCGGACGTTGTGCAGGTACCGACCGCGATGGGAGCGGATGCGTATATCGCCGGCATGGCTGTAGCGTGAGGCGGCGATGCGACGCTTCGGGAGCTGGGACGGACTTGAGATCGCCTACCGGGAATGGGGTGGAGAGACGGTGTCGCCGCCCGTCGTCCTGCACCACGGCTTCGCCGCCACCGCGGAGGCAAACTGGGTTGCTACCGGCGTCGTTGAGGCGCTCACAGCCGCCGGACGGCGGATACTGGCCCCTGACGCCCGGGGTCATGGTCAGTCCGAGAAGCCGCACGACCCTGATCGCTATGGCGAGCAGCGCATGGCGCGTGACCTCGCTGTCCTGCTCGACACAATCGGCGCCAAGGAGGTCGATCTCGTCGGCTACTCGATGGGAGCGGTCGTCGCGTTGCTCCTGTCTAGTGAGGATAAGCGGGTACGACGGCTGGTCATCGGGGGCGTGGGCGCGGGTGTGGTCGAGTGCGGAGGCGTGGACCGGCGGACGGTCTCGAACGAGGCGATCATCGATGCGCTCAGCGTTGCGGATCCCTCCACGCTGTCCGAGCCGCGGGCGCTGGCGTTTCGCATGTTGGCGGATGCGCTGAACGCCGATCGGGAGGCGCTCGTCGCACAGGCGAGGTCGGTGTATAGGGGCGGGGTCGCTCTGGATCGGATCTCCGCGCCGACGTTGATTTTGGCCGGAGCGGATGATCCGATGGCGGTGCGTCCTGAGGTCTTGGCGAATGCGATCCCTGACTCAGAGCTGCGGATACTGAACGGGAACCACATTGAAACGCTCGGCGAGCCACGCTTCGCACCGTCGATCGTCGACTTCCTGGCGTGAACAGTCGCCCGGTCGACGGGTCGCCTCACCCGAGACTGACGCCGCCGTCGGAGGTGAGCGTCCAGTGCGGGTTGTGGGCGATCTCCCAGGGATGGCCCTCGGGGTCGATGAAGACTGAGCTGTAACCGCCCCAGAAGGTCTCGGCGGGCTCGCGTCCGATCGTCGCTCCCGCCGAGCGCGCCTGCTCGGTCACCTCGTCAATTTCTTCGGGCGAGCCGAGGTTGAGCGCGAGAGTGACCCCGCCCCAGCCCGGCGTATCCTGCATACAACTGTCCTCGGCCAGGCGAGAGCGGTCCCAGAGCGACAGGACCATGTCGCCGACTTGGAAGAACACGACGTCGTCGTCGGTCTTGGCGCCGGTGTGCCAACCGAGCGCTTCGTAGAAACGCCGCGCACGAGCAAGATCGCGCACGCCCAGGGTGACGACGGTGACTCGTTGGCGCATGGGTGCAGTGTGGCGCAATTTCCAGCGGGATGTGCAGCGAGAGCCTTGGACTGGATTGCGGCCGGTCAATCGACAGCGGGTGGGGATTCCAATGAGGGCTGATAATCCCTCTCGATGGGCTCTACGTTGAGATCCCGCGGCCCTTATAGTTGTCGCGCGATGGGAAAGATGCGGATACTCGGTGGGGGAGAGTTCACTCGACGCCTGAGAGACGCTGCGGGCGAGACGGATACCGGCTATGCGTTTTTCATTGGCGCTGGGTGCTCTAGGTCTTCTGGTATTCCTACGGCTGGTGAGCTTGTGGTGGACAGCTGGCTACCTCGTCTTAAGAGGCTTGTAGCACCAGATATCGAGGGCGACGGGTGGCTGCTCAACGACTTTCCGGGCTGGGACCCCGAGAATCCGGCGGCATCATACGGTGATGTCATTGCAAGGCTCTTCCTTACTCCTGACCACCGGCAGCGTGAGATGGAGGTTTTGTGCGACGGCAAGTTCCCGGCATATGGATACGCGGTTCTCGCGGCGTTGATGGCGGATAACGGTGGCTGCTTTAATGTCGCCCTTACTACCAATTTTGATGATCTGCTAGCTGATGCGCTGTACCTCTTTACGTCAGCTCGCCCGTTGGTCATTCACCACGAGGCGCTCGCATCTTTTATTCGACCAACGCGTAGTAGGCCGCTGATAGTCAAGCTACATGGTGATAATCGACTGGCGCCATTGAACACGGATGTAGAGACGGAGACCCTCAATCAACATTTGCGCCAGCACGTGCCGGGATTGCTCCACGATCGCGGGCTTGTCATCATCGGATATGGTGGGAACGACGAGGGCATCGCAGAGCTGCTGAAGGACCTTCCCCCAGAAGCGCTCCCGCATGGGATCTACTGGGTATCGCAGCGTGAGCCAGGCGACCCGCTGCGCGAGTGGTTGGAGGAGCGGAACGCAGCTTGGGTACAGGAACGGGATTTCGACGAGACAATGCTTCAATTGCAGGACACATTCGGTATCGGCCACCCGTCGGAGGAGCGAATTAGGACTGTTTTTACACGTTACAGAGAGACCTATGAGCGTCTATCGGCTAAGATCGTGGCACGGCCTGCCGGTGATGAGGACGCGGATGAGCTGAAGGCAGCCGTACAGCGAGCAGATGAGGCAGCACGGGGGTCATGGTGGCGAGTAGTTCTAGAGGCTGAACGTCAGCGGCTCGCCGATCCCGATGCAGCGGATCAGATATTTGAGGCTGGGCTCAAGCAGTTTCCAAACTCCGCGATCCTTATGGAGGCATACGCTCGGTTTTTGGCAGAGACCCGCGGAGACGTTGAGCGAGCGCTTGAAGTGTACGAACAGGCCATTGCAACGGCACCGGAGAGCACCCAACTTCTCGGCAGCTTCGCAATGTTTCTGGCCAACAAAGTTTGGGATTTGGATCGCGCGGAACGGATCTTTGAGGATGCAGTCGCTCGTGATCCAGCTGAAGTCAGCAATCTTACTAATTATGCCGCATTCTTTGTGGAGAACCGTGACGACCCCGAGCGCGCTGAAGCTATGTTCGAGCGAGTTCTCGCCACTGATGCAAACTACGTACGAGCTCTCACGCAGTACGCTGATTTCTTGCTAGCGCGTCGCCATGCGGTGGACCGCGCTGAATCGCTTTATCTACACGCAATAACGGCCGCTCCCGATGACACTCTCACCATCCTCCGGCTTGCGAGCCTTCTTGCAAATCATCGCAACGATCTGGATCAGGCGGAAGCACTATACGAACGAGCACTTACCAGCGCGCCTGATGATACGGACGTGCTTTCGATATACGCGGCCTTTCTTGCGGATTGGCGAGACGACTACAATCGCGCTGAAGAAATGTTTGTTCGTGCGACGGCGGTTGGTGGAGACACAAGCGCCACCGCGTTCGCGCTTTACGCAATGTTCTTGGCAGGTCGCCGCAAGGATCGCCATGGCGCCGAGGAAATGTACGAGCGGGCGCTTGGGGTGAGTCCAAATGAGCCGCTGGTTCTTAGCGCCTATGCGAGCTTTCTGGGACAAGAGGATCCGGACCGTGCCGAAGGCATGTATGAGAAAGCTCTGACGATGCCGGGGGGGCACAGGGTGCTAGGACCCTATGCAGTATTCATGACACTTATCCGTAATGACTACAGTCGTGCCCGCAAGTTGTTTGAGAGGGCTGTAGTAGCGTCTCCATATGATGCGTCGATGAAGGCGAATCAGGCAGCATTGTTGCTTGGCATGGGCTTTACGGACGAGGGGGAAGCGGCCGCCGAGGAAGCGCTTTTATTGCCGAATATTGAGCCCCCCTATCAGCTGGGGTTGGCCTTTAACCGATTTGCGAATGGTGTGCCTGCGAAGCGCGGCGAAATGCTTGAGCGTATTCATGCTTTGCTCCGCGACGATGTCAGGTGTGTTGGCTGGAATTTCTCACTCAACTTGGCGCGAGCAAAGAAGCAGGGTGACCACGACATGGATGCGCTCACGGATTTGGCCGAGATGGTGACGCGTGCAAAGTGATTACGACCTGTGGGCTAGAAAGCTAGAGTGGTAGTGGGACAGCCCGTGCTGCTGCGCCGGCGTCAGATGTCGAGCCATGCAGACGGCTTCCTGGGAGAGTAGACGATCCTCTGCGCAGCAGTTCAGCCGGAAAAATGCCGATTTGCAGTGCTTTCAGAGGCGACGACCGGAATCGAACCGGTGTAGACGGCTTTGCAGGCCGCTGCGTAGCCACTCCGCCACGTCGCCGGGAGACTTCCCTAGTTTATCGGGCCATCGCCCGTTTCTGGATCTTCGATCGGTCGAGGGCTGCCGCAGACCTGCCGCCAATACGGTGCCTTATCAGGCGTTTTGGCTTCCGTTATCCATCTTTTCTCGCTCCGTTAGGAGCGCTTTGGGACATTGTTAGCGCCCCCATAGCGAGCACTCGCATCATGACCTCATCCCATTTGAACTCTGGAGGTGGTCGTGAAACGTCTATTCGCACCCATACTGCTCGCGGCGATCGCCGGAGCAACAGTGGCGCTCGTGGCAGTGCTCGCGCTCGGCTCCGGCAGCGGGCGGTCCACGCCCGCCGTTCGCGCGAGGAGCGCCTCGACTGGCGGTAGCACTTCGACCGGAACCCGCCGCGAGGTCGCCTCCACGGGGCTGACGGCAACCCAGATCTACCAGCGCGACTCCTCGGGTGTCGTGGCGATCAAGGCGGTCACCTCCGAGGGCGAAGACAGCGGCACGGGTATCGTGCTCGACGATAGAGGCTTGATCCTCACCAACGACCATGTGGTCGCAGGGGCGAGCAGTATCGTGGCTGGCCCGGGGAAGTCCTCGAACGTGACCCGCACGGCGACGCTGGTCGGTGAGGAAGCCAACCAGGATCTCGCGCTTATCCGCATCGACCCGTCAGGCTTGAATCTGCATCCGCTGAACCTAGTGAGCTCGAGCTCGGTGCAGGTGGGCGACCCGGTGTATGCGATCGGCAATCCTTATGGCCTCGACGAGACCCTCACGCGCGGCATCGTCTCGGCGCTCGACCGTGAAATCGCCGCGCCGAACGGCTCGAAGATCACCGGCGCGCTCCAGACGGACGCGGCGCTCAACCCGGGCAACTCGGGCGGACCGCTGTTGAACGAACAGGGCGAAGTGATCGGCGTCAACTCTCAGATCGCCAGCGACGCGGCCCGCTCCGAAGGCTCCCAGCCCGGCAGCACCGGCGTCGGATTTGCAGTTGCCTCGGACACCGTCGCACAGGCGGTCAAGAAGATCGAGGCCGGCGAAGGCGTCGCCTCGGCGTCCGCGAGCCAGAGCGCGGTCCAGGCCGAAGGCGGCGCCCAATCGCCGAATGGCGGCCGCTCCCCGTACGGTTCGCAGAGCCCCTATGGAGAAGTCGAGGCGGGCGGCCCCGGTGCTGAAGGCAGCGTCGAAGGCGCCGGCTCGAGCGGCGTTGTCATCCCTGGCGAAGCGGGCTCCGAATCGCCCAGCGGGAGCGAGGAAGGCCAGACGATCATCGTCCCCTGAACTTGCGAGGCCCGGGTGTGCTGGGAGGCTCCGCCCGGGCCTTGTCGTCGCGGATAACACACCGGGGATGCTCGGTGCATCGAGGCCATTGCGACCGTTTACGCGTTGATAGGCTTGGAATCGATCCCAGGGCGATTAGCTCAGCTGGGAGAGCGCCGCCTCGACAAGGCGGAGGTCACTGGTTCGAGCCCAGTATCGCCCATCATCCGAAACCCCTGCTAACGCGGGGGTTGTTTTTGGCGTGTTTGTGGCTTGCTATTGCTCGCCGGTCGCTGCCTGATCTTCAGGAGAATCGGACGATGGTTCTGAGCGCTTCCCGCTGATCGCCTTCTGGGCCCACTGCCTCACGGCGGCCACGGTTGCCAGCGCCTCGGTGCGATCGAGTGGGTTGGGTGCGAAGGGATCTGTGTAGCGAAACTCGACGGCCCAGGGAGTCAGCGAGACGGCGGCCTTCAAGTCGTGGGTGAGATCCAGTCCGTCGTCCTCGATCAAACCGCACAGGTAGTCGATGTCATGGCTGCGCTCGAAGTGCATCCCGCGCGCTGTGAGGACTGCCTTGAGGGACTTCTCAATCGCCTGCTGGGCGAGGAAGCCCACGACGTGATCGGGCACGTCACTATGGGCTGCGAGCGCGCGCAGCCCCGCTTCGTCGCCAGCGGCCTTGGCGAGCAGCGCATTGGCTACGTCGAGTTCGTCACGCTTCGACAAGCACCCGACCCTCGGTGAGTGCAGTGTGGAGAGCGGTGCCGGGTGCCTCGCCCCATTCCTCAACCTGCGCGTCGCTGTAGACCAGCACGTCGATCGGTCTGCGCATGTCGTGTAGGGCGCTGCGTAGGCGCACCATCTCAGCGTGCCGGTCGGGCACGTTAGGCTCGATCACGAGGAAGTCGAGGTCACTCCCTGGGCGCGCCTCGTTACGAGCGTGCGATCCGAAGAGGATCACGCGCACGGGTGAGCCTGCCGTCTCGGCAAGCCTGCGGGCGGCACGGTCGATGTCTCGGTCTGTCTCCACGGAAAGGACGCTAGCGGAAGAGGCCGACACATCGTGGGCGAGTCAAGGGCTCTGAAGGTCTCATTCGATGAGAGGGCCGCCCGGCTATCGCGTCCTTCGTGCCCTTCATCCAGCGGATTTGGACGGGTTTTGGCGGCGCACACGGTCGGCCGCGGGCACCAGCTTTCCCCCTAGATCGCTGATTTACGCCCGCTTCCAGGGACTTCAGTCGACTCACCCGCACGAATAGACAGGCGGAGGTCACTGGTTCGAGCCTAGTATCGCCCGTGCTGGACCCATTGGTTCGAGTGTTCGGACATGTCCGAACAGCACAGGAGATTCGCCCGGTCAGTAGATTGGCAGCCCTCGGATAGAATGCGGCTGTGCCGCTGCCACCGTTTCCGGTACCGATCACGGCGGTGCGCAGTGTGTTGGCGCTGCGTAAGCGCGCGCTGGGGCTTGCCGATCGTCTGTTGCCTGCAGAAGCGGCGCTGTGGGACTTCACGGCTGGAATGCAGCGCACCAGACTCGCCGGTGCGCTCGTCACCTCGGGGCTCGCGGATGCGTTGGGCGCTGGCGCGCGCGACGCGCACGGTCTCGCCAGGGAGCTCGGCCTCTCCGAGGAGGTGACGTTGCGCCTGCTTGGCGCTGCTGCTGCCTCGCGATTGGTGCACATGGACCGCAACGGTCGGGTGAGTCTTGCGCGGCTCGGTCGGCCGCTGAGCAGCAACCATCCGCGCTCGCTGGCGGCTTGGGTCGCCTATCAGGCGTCTTCGATGAACGTCGCCGCGCACGGTGACCTCGTGGGTCAGTTGCGCGAGGGAGCAGAGCCCTCCGGTCACCGGCGTGCGTTTGACAACTCGATCTGGGATTACTTTGGCGAGCACCCCGATGAGGGGGCTCGTTTCGGGGAGGCGATGCGCGAGATGACGGCGCTCGATCTTCCCGCTTTCGCTCGGTCCTACCCGTGGCCGCGCGACGGCGTGATCTGCGACGTGGGCGGTGGGATCGGGACGCTGCTCGCTGCGATTCTCGAGCGCCGCGAGGCCGCCCGAGGCGTCCTGGTCGATGCTCCGGAGGTGCTCGCCGAGGCCGAGGATTTCTTGCGAGCAAGGGGCGTTGGTGATCGAGTCGAGCGGAGAACAGGGGACCTCTTCGGCGAGTTCGACGTGCAGGCCGACGTTTACGTTCTCAAGTGGATCTTGCACGATTGGGGCGATGACGCCTGCCGTGACATGCTGCGCCGCGTGCGGGCTGCGATGCCGGCTGGATCGAGGATCGTGGTGATCGACCAGCATCTCGAGCGCAGTCGCCCTAACTCGATCGGCTCGATGGCGGACCTCCTGATGCTCGCAGTGTGTGAGGGCGGGCGGGAGCGCTCACCCGCGGAGGTGCACGGCCTGATGCGTGACGCCGGGCTTACCCCCGGTAGCGTTCGACATGCAGGACTGCACATGATTGTCGAGGGCATCGCGTAGTAGAGCGAGCGCTCTCCAAGCTGCACTCCTACACTGGCGGAGTCCTGGCGAGGAACAGCGTGAGGTCGGTCCAGTCGGCCTCGTCGGGGCGGCTGGTCAGCGCCGCGGCGATCGTGTCGAGGATCGTTCCGAACTCGCCGTGGTCGATGCCGACCACGATTGCGCAGCCCGCGTGCGCTCGTCCGGCCTCCGCCCAGCGGCGTGCGATCACGGGGAAGTCCTTGACGTCGAACGTGACGAACATCCGCTCTTCCGCTGCGGCGATCGACAGCAGTTCCTCGTCGGTGAGACCGTCGAGCTCGCGCTCCTCGTCTGCCGCTCGAACGTCATGTCCAGCCTCGCGCAACGCCCGGGCGATTCGCGGGCCCGAGATGTGCGCGTCGAGGAACAGCCTCACGGAGCGTCTGGCATCTGTCAGACGTCGATGTGGCTGACGGTTATGAACGGGAATTCCTCTTCGAGTTGTTCGATCGGCCGCCGGTTATCGGCTACGGCCGCGTCGATCTCCTCGGGAAACAGCGCGTAGTAGTCAAGAGCAAGCTGGATCTGACGCTCGTTGGCCGAGCCGCCCTCGGCCATGCGCTCGATCGAGCCGATGTCGCGGTGGGCGTCGACGATCTGCCATACGTCGAGCGCCGTTCCGATCACCCACGCGCGCCGCTCCCAATCCACACCGCGGAAGGCGATCCCCGGGAACAACCTCATCCGCAACGCCTCATCCGCCAGTGCCTCGACGATCGCGCCCTTACTGCGACCGGTGCGCCGCGCCTCCCGATCGACAAGCGTCTCCATCCGCTTGGACAAGCGCATGCTGAACGGAGCCGACTTCGTAGCCATCGTTTACTGATGGTATCACGACAATTACGCTGTAATGCAACAGGAGCGCCGCATCTCCCAAGCCTCGGCCTCGGCCAGGGTTAGTTAAGCGTGGAGAGCAGCTCGCTCACGTGACGTTCGATCTCATCCCGGGTCGCTCGGACCTCGGCGCGCGGGCGTCCCTTCGGGTCGGGTAGCTCCCAGTCGATGTAGCGCTTGCCGGGGATGTAGGGGCATTCCTCGCCGCAGCCCATCGTCACGATCACGTCGGCCTGCTCGGCTAGCTCTTGGGTGAGGAGTTGTGGTGTGCGATCGGAGAGCTCGATGTCCAGCTCGCGCATGACCTCGACTACCTCGGGGTGAACGTGCTCTGCGGGCGTGGTTCCGGCGGAGAGGGCCGTGTGGGCGCCACCGGCCGCGCGTTCGAACAGCGCCTGGCTCATCTGTGAGCGCCCGGCGTTATGCAGGCAGACGAACAGGACGCTCGCCATCCATCTCCTCCTCTTCGGTGCTGCTGTTAGCGGTGGTCAGTGGGTTCGGTTGGCGGACGAGTTGGTAGGCGAACACGCCGATCGCGGCTCCGCTGAGCGGTCCGGCTAGATAGATCCAGAGGTCGTGCCAGGTGCCGGAGGCGAGCGCCGGGCCGAAGGAGCGGGCCGGGTTCATCGAGGCGCCCGTGATCGGTCCGCCGAACAGCGCGTCGAGGCCGACGGTGCCGCCGATCGCGATCGCCGCTGCGGCTCCCACTGCGCGGGTGTCGGTCGCTACGGCGGTGATGACGAACATCAGGAAGGCGGTCAGGACGATCTCGTAAGCCAGCGCCGTCGGGGTGTGGACGCTGGGCAGCGTCGCTCCCAGGTGTGCGGGCTTGCTGGGCCAGGCCGCGAGCAGCAGGAACGCGGCCGCGCTCGCGCCTGCGAACTGGGCGGCGATGTAGGCGAGCGCGTCACGTAGGGGAAAGTGGCGGGCGAGGGTGAACGCGATCGTGACGCTCGGGTTGTAGTGAGCGCCGGACAGGTGCCCGCCCGCGTAGATCATCACCATGATCACCAGGCCGAACACCAGGCTGATGCCGACCCCGCCGAGCGAGCCGGGGTGGGTGGTGTTGGTGATGATCGCTCCACACCCGGCGGTCACCAGCGCGAACGTCCCGATCGCCTCCATGAGGGCGCGACGGGGGAGACCTGGTCGATCCGTCATGCGATCACCGGTGGGTTCATCGCCCGCGATCATATTACATTGACAAAGATTGCTTCAATCGATATATATAGATTGATGAGCGTCGATTTGGAGCTCGCGCCCAAGCAGAAGCGCGCTGCCGGCGAGCGCTGTTGCGAGCCGGTCGTCTACCCCGACGTGGCCCGTGACCATGCGCGACGAATGGCAGAGGTCGCCAAGGCCCTCGGCGACCCGATCCGCCTACAGCTCGTGGACGTGTTGCGCCGCCACGCCGGGAAGGTCTGCGTCTGCGAGCTCGTCCCGCTGTTCGACATCGCCCAGCCGACGCTCTCTCACCATCTGAGCAAGCTGCGCGCCGCTGGGATCGTGGACTCAGAGCGTCGAGGACTGTGGGCCTACTATTACGTGATCCCCGGTGCGCTCGCGGAGCTCTCCGCCTGGCTGAGCTAGCTTCGGAGTGGCTATGCCCGCGTGCCCACCGCGAGCAGATATTCCTTCTCAAAGCGGGCTCGGTCGGGCGTGCCGCGATTCCACTCATCGCAGAAGTGGTCGAGCGCCTCGTTGAACTCCGCCTCGCGTTCGCTCGCCCGCGCGTTCGCTTGGGCGGCGATCGTTGGGCCATACCGCGCCTTGAAGTGCTCGCCGTAGTCGCGCGGATGCTCGAAGGCCGTGATCTCCAGCATGTCGCGCTCCAGCGTGCGAAAGTCGACGCGGGCGCCGAACAATTCGGCGATGTGCTCCTCGCTGCCCCACAGCGGTGGAGACTGTGCTCCGGGCGCAGGCGGCGGGGCGAACGGCCCCATCGTCCGGAACAGCGAGCCGATCATCCCCTCGGGGGTCCAATTCAGCATCCCGATCGTGCCGCCCGGCCGGCATACGCGCACGAGCTCGTCGGCGACTTCCTGATGGTGGGGTGCGAACATCGCGCCGATCGAAGACATCACGACGTCAAACGAGGCGTCCCCGAATGGCAGGTGCTCGGCGTCGGCCTCGACCCACTCGAGCTTTAGGCCCTCGGCTTCGGCTTGCTGGCGTCCCGCCTCCATGATCTCCGGTGTCAGGTCGCTGGCCGTCACTTTCGCGCCCGCTCGTGCCGCGGGGATCGCGGCATTCCCGGTCCCGGCGGCGACGTCGAGAACACTCATCCCGGGGCCGATGCCGCAGGCCTCGACGAGTCTTGGCCCCAGTGGCAGTAGGAACGTCTCGACCATCGACGGGTAATCGCCCGAGGCCCACATCGCGCGATGGCGCGCCTTCAGCTCAGCATCCGACCCTGTAGACGACAAGACGCCCCCCTTGGTTGACATGCCGATCGTACACGAGCTGCAACCAGCCCGAGGCTTCCGGCGGCTCGCTCTGGTCAGGGTATTTGTAGGAAGCGATCGACCTGCTCGTTGACGGCCAGGGGACGCTCGAGCATCATCAGATGGCCTGAGTCCTCGAGCAGGACCGTCCTCGCGTTCGGGGCGATGCGATCGAAGGCTTCGAGGTCTGAGATCGAGACGATGCGGTCGTGGGCGGCACCGATGGAGAGGATCTGGCAGTCGATCCGATCGAGACCCTCGTAGGGGTGCGATCGGGCGATCGCACGGGCGGTGGGCATCACTGCGCGCGCGCCTGCTCCGGCGAGGATCGTCGCGACCGTGTCGGGCTGCAGGCTCGCGGGTCTATGCACATATGGCCAGAGCGCGGCCCCGCGCAGCGCCTTGTGTCGGGCGATCGTCCGCTTGGTGTGTCCCGGAATGGGGACGGCGCACGTCAGCACCTCGGTGTAGATCGCGGCTGTATCCAATGGTCGTTCGCGCGCTATGCGCATGACGTCGCGCAGGCCCAGCAGCGCGCTGAACGTATCGATGGCGCCCGCGAGCAGGATCAAGCTGGCGGTCAGTTGTGGATGGCGGATCGCGAAGCGCAGCGCGATCGGACCGCCCATCGAGTGACCGATGCAAATCGCCCGCTCGAGCCCGAGCTGGCGGGCGAGCGTCGCTGCCGTGTCGGCGAACAGCTCCAGCGTGATTGGCTCGGCCGGCATTTGCGACGCTCCGAAACCGGGCAGGTCCAGGGCGATCGCCCGGCCGTGTCTTGCCAGCGAGGGGAGGGTCTGGGAGAAGTGCCGCCAGCAACCGCCCATGCCGTGCACGCACACGAACCCGGAGGTGCCCGCACCGATGTCCACGTAGCGCACTCGGCGGCCGCCGATCAGCGTGTCGTGTTCGTGGGCGCGCCAGTCGATCGTCGACCCGATCGGATCTGCCGGACGACCGTAGTCGTCACCGACGGGAATCCGGATCATGGCTCCGGATCGGGGTAGGTGGGGCGAGTAGGCCGAGTGCGGAGAATGTTCGTGCCCCTCTCAGCACCGCCTCGAACTGCGTATCGATTAGGCCGAGGTTGCTCGCGCCGACGTGCCCGCAGATCACGCCGTCCCAGGCCGCCCACGGGAACCCTTCGTCGATCGCCGGTGACATTGCCTGTCAAGCTCGGCATCCGTGAGCTGGCCGTCGCGGAGCTGCTCGTGTTCCCGTGAATCGGCCCAAATCCAGGCCGCAACGGCCATCACCGCGGCGACAACCAGCACGGCGGGCCAGGCGCCGATCGCCAGTGCCAATAGGTGTGAGATGACGAACGCGAACAGGCCCACGCCGACGAGCCTCATCGCCATACGCGGTCCGTGGCGACGCATCCAAATGCGCGCACACCACAGCCCGCCGATCAGCAGCACGACGCCGCCGAGCGGGCGCGAACCGGTGCTCACCGCGACCGCATAGCCGGCAATCAGCGTTCCGGCCGCGACCGGCGCTGTGGGGATCGTGCGCACGTTTCGCAGCCTAGCGAGCGTGTAGGAGCGGGGGGCGCATGCGCCCCCCGCCGGAGCCTCGCATGCGAGGCTCCGAGTCGGGCCGCATGCGG
>JBAUXH010000013.1:0-4329 GCA_049584155.1 Solirubrobacteraceae bacterium | reverse complement strand
GGTCAGCTCCCCCGAGGCCAGTCCGGGCAGCCAGCGGGCACGCTGCTCGTCGGTACCTGCGGCTTGGATGACGGCGGCAACCGTGGCGGTGGATAGGAAGGGCGTGGCCGCGCAGGCGTACCCGAGCTCCTCGACCAGCACGGCCAACTCGACCGCGCCAAGACCCTGCCCGCCGTACTCCTCGGCGACTGCGATACCCGGCCAGCCGAGCGTCACAAGCTCGCTCCACAGCGCGGCGTCGTACTCGCCGGCCTCGGCCGCCTCGCGTACCTTGACGAAGGGCGAGCGCGCGGTGAGCAGCTCGCGGGCGACGCCCTTGATCTCCCGCTGATCACGACTGAGGTCGAAGTCCACAGCCGGTCCCTTAGCGCGACTTCGGCAGGCCGAGCACGCGCTCGGCGACGATGTTCTTGAGCACCTCGGTCGTGCCCCCCTCGATGGAATTGCCGCGAGCGCGCAGCAGCTCATAGGCCCACGGATCGTCAGCCCGCAGCGCGCGCGGCCCGAGCAGATCGGCGGCGAGTTGGGTGAGCCGCTGGTTGGTGTCCGACCACATCCACTTGACCAGCGAGCCCTCCGGACCGGGCTGGCCGTACTTCTCGGTCGCTGTCAGCCCGCGGTAGGCGGTCAGCCGCACGATCTCCGTGCGCAGATGCAACTCGCCGAGGCGGTCGGCGACTACGGGATCCTCGAGCAGGCCCTCGCGGGCGGCCTCCTCGATCACACGATCGAGCAGTTGGCGCAGGCGCACCTGCAGGAAGAAGCCAAGCCCGGCACGCTCGTTCATGAGCGTCGTGAGCGCGACCTTCCAGCCGTTGCCCTCACCCCCGAGCACGTTCTCATCCGGGATGCGAGCGCCGTCGAGGAACAGCTCGTTGAACTCGGGCTCGCCGGTGATCTGGCGCAGCGGACGGATCTGCACGCCGTCCTGCTCCATATCCATCAGGAAATAAGTGAGGCCCTTGTGCTTGGCCGCCTCGGGATCGGTGCGCGCGACGAGCATGCACCACTTCGAGAACTGCGCCCCGCTCGTCCAGACCTTCTGACCGGTCACGACCCATTCATCGCCATCGCGCACAGCGCGCGTTTTCAGACTGGCCAGATCCGAACCGGCATCGGGCTCGGAGAAACCCTGGCACCAGATCTCATCGGCGGTCAGGATCGGCGAGAGGTAGCGGTCCTTCTGCCGATCGGTGCCCCAGGTCATGATCGTCGGACCGGCGAGCAGCAGACCAAGCACGTTGATGGGCAGCGGAGCGCCGGAGCGGCCGAGCTCCTCGAAGAAGATCGCCGACTCGGTAAGCGTGGCGCCACGCCCGCCGTACTCACGCGGCCAGTGCACTGCTGCCCAGCCGCCCTCGGCCAGCCGGCGCTGGAAGTCCCGCCGCCAGGCGTTCTTGATCTCTTCGCCGCCGTCGGGCTCGGCGCCCGCGTCATTCGCCGCAAACCAGGCGCGCAACTCGTCGCGGAACGCGATCTCGGGCTCACTGAAGGTCAGGTCCATAAGCCATTATCTACGAGATCGACTCCCTCATCCTCCCGACGCCGAAAACCCGGCCCGCGGCCCGAAGCTGACCCTCAACAGCGCGCCTCCTCCTTCCGCATTGCCCGCCTCGGCGTAGCCGCCGCAGGCTTCGGCGGCCTGGCGCACGATCGCCAGGCCCAACCCCGAGCCGGGCAGCCCGCGCGCACCGTCGGCGCGGTAGAAGCGGTCGAACACGTGCGGGACGTCCTGCTCGTCGAATCCCGGCCCGTGGTCGCGGACGCTCAACACGCCATCCTTGAGCGTCACCTCCACGAGGCCCTCGTCGGGACTCCACTTGCGGGCGTTCTCCAGCAGATTGCCCACAGCGCGGTCGATCCGCTCCGCTTGTCCGGTCACGACCGTCGGCTCCAGCCGCTGCTCGAACAACACCCCGCCCCGGCGCGCGGCCTTCTCGATCGCCGTCCGCACGATCGCGTCCAGGCGCACGTCGTCGGCCTGGCGGCCTTCCGAGGAGGTGCCCCGCGCCAGCTCCACGACATCGGACACGAGCGCCGTCAGCTCGTCCAACTCTCCCACGATGTCGTTGCGCAGACTCTCCTGCTCGCTCGCCGGCAGCCGCTGCGCTTCGCCGAGCACCTGGATGTTCGCCCGCAGGCTTGCGATCGGCGTGCGCAGCTCGTGTCCCGCGTCGGCCACCAGACGGCGCTGGGCCTGCACCGAGCGCTCCAGCGCGTCGAGCGTGCGGTTGAAGCTGTCCGCCAGCCGGCCCAGCTCGTCCGCTCCCTCGACCTCCAGCCGCCGCGACAGATCGAGGCTTGCGCCACGCAGCGCGCCCTCCTCCGTCAGCGTCTCCGTGCGCGTCGTGAACCGCCTCACCGGCGCCAGCGCCACCCGCGCCACCAGCGCTCCCAGTCCGGCCGCCAACGCGATACCAACCGCGCCGACGATCGCCAGGATCAGCACGAGGCGGTTCAGCTCGCTGTCCACCTCGCTCAGCGGCCGCGCGACCATCACCGCGCCACGCTGGCCGATTCCCAATCGGTCGAGCCCCTGCGTCAGCACCCGCAGTTTCATCCCCCGCACCGTCCGGTCCGTCAACGCACTCCCGCTCCCGCGCCGTGCGATCGAGCGATCCCGCGCGGTCGTCGGAATCTTGGCCGGTGAGGACCCCTGCCCACCGGGCACCCGCACGGTGCCGTTCGCATCCACGAACTGCACGTACCCCGACGCTCCACCGAACGGCGCCGGCTGAACACTGCTGGGCAGAGCACCCGAGCCGGGCCCTCCCTCACCTTCACCCGGGCCGGGACTGCCAGGAGGCGGTTCTCCGTCGAACAGTGGTTGAGGGCCCGGACCTTCCGCACCACCCTGCGCGCCACCGCCGATACCGCCGGGCGGCGGTTTGGCGAAGGGACGCGCACGCTCACGCAGGCCCTTATCGACTTCGCCGCGCAGATCGGTGTTGACCGCGACATACAGTCCGACCGCTACAGCCAGCACCGCCAATGCCACCGACACGCCCGCCACGGCGGCTATGCGCGTGCGCAGGGTCATTGCCGGGAACCGCGGTTGTGCATCGGCGCGCGATTATCGGATAGACGCCGGTCAAGGCTCGCGCAGCACATACCCAACTCCCCGCACCGTATGGATCAACTGCCGCGCGCCGGGCCCCTCCAGCTTGCGCCGCAGATACCCCACGTACACTCGCAGCGCGTTCGAGGCCGGGCCGAAGTCATACCCCCACACGCGGTCGTAGATGAGGCTGTGCGCGAGGACCTGCTTGGGGTTCAGCATCAACAGCTCCAACAGCTGATACTCCGTCCGCGTCAGCTCCACGAACTCACCGTTCACCTCGGCCCCGTGGCGTCCCCGGTCGAGTCGCACCTCCGCGAACGACAGCGCCTGCGGATTCTCCGCTTCCGGCCCGCTGCGCCGCAGCAGCGCGCGGATGCGCGCCTTCAGCTCACCTACGTCGAACGGCTTGACCATGTAATCGTCTGCCCCCACGTCCAGCCCGTCGATGCGGTCGGATACCGCATCACGCGCGGTCAGCATCAGGATCGGCACCCGGTTGCCCAGCCGCCGGAGCCGCCGGCACACCTCCAGCCCATCGATGCCCGGAAGCCCGATGTCCAGCACAACCGCGTCGGGGACGGCCTGCACAACCAGCTCGAGTGCCTGCTCGCCGTCCGCGGCCTCTTGCACTTCATACTCGGCGAGCGTCAGCGCGCGGCGCAATGCCTCGCGCACCGCGCGGTCGTCGTCTACCAACAGCACTCTCACGGGCGTGATTCTTACGCCCCTGGCGCCAGAGCCGCCGCGCGCCCCTTGCAGTCATACAGCGCGCTTTCGCCGCTCTGTCCACCGGCGGCCCGTTCTTCGCCGCCGCTCGCGCTCGAGGAGAGCGTCACCTTCGTGCACGCCCTCGTCACGGCGGTCATCGCCTTGCGCGAGCCCTGGCGTGTGTCTCCACGGAGCCGTGGTCCGCTCGCACCACTCCCTTCCGTGAGCACCCACCGAATCTCCCCCCGGCGCACCTCGCCCGCCAGCCACGCGACGCTCACGTCGCTCTCGCGCCCGGAGAACCCGCCGATCCCGGCCACTTCGGCGCCTTTACTGACGATTGCCGAGGCCGCGCTCGACTGACTCGATACCGCCACCGTACCCCCGCCATGGACCTTGGCATAGGCGATCGCCGCGGAGATCGTACGGTCGTTGCCCAGTGGTGCGCCCATCGGCCCGCCACCGCCGCCCAACCGTGCGCCCACACCGGACGCGGCGCCCGGGCCGGAACCGGACGGAGCGCCTGTGGCAGAACCGCCCGCACCGGGCAACCCTCCTCC
>JBAUXH010000012.1:0-8832 GCA_049584155.1 Solirubrobacteraceae bacterium | reverse complement strand
GTCGAGCAGCGCGGCGAAGGCCGCGCCGACGGTGCCGTGGCCGAGCAGGCCGATGCGCAGCGGCTCAGACATCGCGCGCGGTCAGATCGTCGAGGGTCTCGCGGCGCACGACCACGCGGGCGTGGCCGTCCGAGCAGAAGATCACGGGCGGGCGCGGGACGCCGTTGTAGTTGGAGGCCATCGCGTGCCCGTAGGCGCCGGTGGCGGGCGTGACGATCACATCGCCCGGACGCGGGTCGTCGAGCAGGGCGCGACGCACGATCACGTCGCCGGACTCGCAGTGCTTGCCCGCGAGCACGTACTCCACCTCGCCGTCCGGGCGGTCGGCCACGTGGGCTTCGTAGCGCGCGCCGTAGAGCATCGGGCGCAGGTTGTCGGACATGCCGCCGTCGACCCCGACCCAACGTGAGACGTTGCGCTTGAGCGACTCGACCGTGTAGAGGGTCACGCAGGCGTTCGCCACGAGCGCGCGCCCGGGCTCGATCAGCAGGCGCCGCCCGGGCTCGGCCATGCCATGTGCGCGGGCGCCCTCGACGAGCGTGGACACGTAGTCATCGACCGCCGGCGGGGGAGGCTGATCGGCTGTGTACTGCACGCCGAGACCCCCACCGAGATCCCACACTGGATAGTCGCCGAGCCGCGCGAGCTCTGCGACCTCGCGGCGGAACGGGTCGAGCTCGAGCAGCTGCGAGCCGATGTGCGCGTGCAGTCCCGCCAGCCGCAGCCCGGGGACGCGTGCGATCCGCGCGATCGCTTCGGGGGCGTCGCTCATGGCGAACCCGAACTTCGAGTCGGCCTGCCCGGTGGAGATGTGATCGTGGGTCTCCCCGCGCACGTCGGGGGTGACCCGGATGAGGACCTCTTGGGGTCCCGTCGGCTCATGCGCCGGGTGGAACTGCTCCAATAGCGCGAGTCGGTCGATCTCGTCGAAGTTGTCGACCACGATCAACCCCACGCCCGCCTCCAGCGCCATGCGCAGCTCGGGCTCGGACTTGGCGTTGCCGTGCAGCACGATCCGCTCGGGCGCAAAGCCGGCGTTCAGCGCCAGGTGCAGCTCCCCCGCGGAGGCCACGTCGCACCACAGGCCCTCGTTCGCGAACAGGCTCAGGACGGCCGTGCAGGGGAAGGACTTGGAGGCGAACACCACGTTGAAGTCCGCGTGTCCGGTCCGCTTGCCGGCGTCCACGAACGCGCGCGCCCGCGCCCGCAGATCGTCCTCGGCGACGACATATGCGGGCGTTCCGTACTCGCGGGCGAGCTCGATCGTGTCGCACCCGCCCACCTCCAGGCGGCCCTGCTCGTTCAATCGGCTCGCGAGCGGGAACGCGGGACCGAGGGCGCTCTGCGAGGAGGTCGTGCCGGTTGCCATCCGCTGATTATCGCTGGCGCGTCACGCCCGGGCGGCCCGAGGTCTCCGACCGGGCCCGGGGCGCAGGCCGGAGAGGCCGTCCTCGCGCGTCATCCACGCGAGCCATGCGAGACCGACGATCATCAATCCGATGCTCTCCAGCTGCGGCGCCGTCAGCCCCGCCCACACCTCGGCGTTGCGGCGGACGAACTCCACCAGCAGCCGCTCCAGCCCGCTGAGCACGAGGTACAGCGCGAACACAACCCCCGGGCGCACGCGGTCGCGCAGCTGCCAGAGGAAGTACGCGAGCAGGCACATCGCGACCGTCTCGTAGATCGGCGTCGGCTGCACCGTCACGCCCGGCGGGGTCGGGACGGTGCCGTGTGGATAGCCCATCGCCCAGGGCAGGCTCGAGCGGATCCCGTAGTCGCCGTCGCCAGAGACCTGGCAGCCGATCCGCCCGATCGCATAACCGAGCGCGAGTGCGGTCGCGCACATGTCGAACATCCGCAGTTCCATCGCCTGGCGCCAGCGCATCCATGCGAGCACGCCGATCGCGCCGCCGATCGCACCGCCGTACCAGACGAGGCCCGAGCCGGAGAAGATCGAGCCAAGTAGGTCGTGCTGCACGGTCGAGTAGTTCTGGATGAGGTAGTACCCGCGCGCGCCGATCACGCCACCCAAGAGCGCCGCGAACACGATCTCATAGGCCCAGTCCACGGGCTTCTCCAGCTCGCGCAGCCGCCGCGCGATCACCAGGCCGCAGGCCAGGAACGCGAGCGCAAACGTCACCCCGAAGGTCTTGATCGAGATGCCCAGTACGTGCACTTCGGGCTTCATCGCCGGTGATCCTCGCCGCGGGTCATCGTGAACGGCACTCTACGGACCCACCACGCCGCACGGCGCCGCCGGCGACGTCACGTTTAGCGGCCCGTGAGCTCGGTCTGCGACAATGACCCCATGGCCAAGCGCCCCGAAAAGTTCGGCCGAGATACCGGCCTGCAGGCCCGGATGGTGCTGACGATGTTCCTGCTCGGGCTGGTGTATGTCGTGTTCGTCGGCGTCCTCTTCGCCGCCGGCGCCGGCGCCGGGGTGATCGTGGTCGTGGCGGCGGTGATACTGCTGGTGCAGTTCTTCGCCTCCGACAAAATCGCACTGGCGACGATGGGTGTCAAAGAGGTGACCCCGGCCGAAGAGCCCGAGCTGCACGGCATCGTCGAGCGGCTGTGCGTGCAGGCCAACCTGCCCAAGCCGAAGGTGGGCGTAATCGAGACCTCGATGCCCAACGCCTGCGCGATGGGCCGCTCGAAGAAGGCCACCACCGTGTGCGCGACGCGGGGCATCCTCGAACTGCTGGAGCCCGCGGAGCTCGAAGGCGTAATGGCGCACGAGCTCACCCACGTGATCAACCGCGACGTGATGGTGATGACGCTCGCGAGCTTCTTCGCCACGCTCGCCTCGACGATCGCCCAGTTCGCCCTCTTCTTCGGCGGCGGCTATGGCAACCGCGAAGAAGAGAACGACATCATGCTCGTGGTGCTCGTCTCGGTGCTTGTCTACGCGATCTCCTTCCTCTTGCTGCGCGCGCTCTCGCGCTACCGCGAGTTCGCCGCCGACCGCGGCTCGGCCGTGCTGACCGGGCGACCGAGCGCGCTAGCCTCGGCGCTGTTGAAGATCAGCGGCACGATGGAGCGCATCCCCAGCCAGGACATGCGCACGGCCGAAGGGATGAGCGCCTTCTTCATCCTGCCCGCGCGCACGAAGAAGTCGTTGATGAACATCTTCGCCGACCACCCGCCGCTGGAGCAGCGTCTTGCGGCGCTGGAGCGGCTGGAGTCACAGCTGCAGGGCACGACCGGCGCGGCCGTCGCTTAACGTGGGCCTGCGCGACATCCTCACGGGCCGTCACCAGGTCGCCGGCCCGGCACCCGACCGGCTGTTTGCGATCACGACCGCTTACATCGCGCTGCAGTCCCAACACTCGATCGACCCCACTGGGGTCGCGGCGATCGTCTTCCAGGCCCTGGCCACGAGCGAGTTCGAAGCGACGCTGCGCGACATGGAGGAGGTCGTCCGGGCCACCGGCGGGGACAGCGGCACGACAGTCTCCACCCAGGACGACTCCTACGGTTACCGTTGGATGGTGCTGCGCAACCCCGCGGGCGCGCCCAGCGTGGAAGACCTAGCGGTGGGCATCAACGCGGTCTCGAGCTCGATCGAGACGGCCGGCCACGGCGAGCGGCTGCTGTGCGCCGTGTTCGCCTTCGTCGACGCCCAACGGCGGCCTGTCTACATGATCTACAACTACAAGCGCGGCTACTGGTACCCGTTCGTGCCTGCTCCTGGAGGCGCCAACGAGCGCTCGACCGAGCGCGAGCTGCAGCTGAAGGCGCAGATGTCCGGCGAGCTGCCGATCGAGCCCGAGCTCGAGCGCTGGTTCCCACTGTGGGGCATCCCGATCTGAGGCGGTCGCTTCGGCCTGCGAATGCGGCCTGTTCGACTGAGCGTGAAGTGTCGTGTGGTGCCGTCCCTCATGCCAGCTATGCAACCAGACGGCTCATCTCATTTAGGTCATCCCGGAACTTGCGCAAGTCCGTCGCCAGCTCACGGTCACCGTCAGACAGGCGTACGGGTGGAGCGTCAACAACCAGCCTGACGAGCCGTCCCCTTATCGACATTCGAGCATAGAAGAAACGCCACCGCTGGAGATTGACTTGGGCCGCAAACCAGAGCAGCTCGCGGACGCTCATATTGAACCGCGGCTCCAGTACACGGACAGAGCTGCCACCGTTTCCGCGACCCATGAAAGGCCAGGGCTGCAACGAGGCTGACCCGAACGCCGTTACCGAGATACCCCCGGCAGTAAATGACTCACCATTAGGATCGGTAACCAGCCGCACGATGCTGTTACGTGCGTCCCCACTCGAGATATACGGCGTCGAGCCGTCTATGTAATTCTTCTCCCCTGTGCTTTTCCCGTTGGATATCTCGAAGTACTCTTGGAGCGGGCCGGAAGTCTCCGTTGGAAGGTCTGGCAACTTGGACCAATTCTCCGCGAAATCGTCGATAGCATCGTCGGCTATGTCGGGAAACTGGGCCACTGCCTGGTAGACCGAGCGGAGCACCGCCTCCTGCGCTTGGAGCAGTTCCGGTGAGCTTGCGCGGGGCTGTGGCAAATGCTGCTGAGGACTCCACTCCGCGCCGCCTCGCAGGTCCGCTCCGCTGATTTCGGTGCTGAGCGGTGACGCGGCCCGTTTCCCCGAGCGAAATGCCGCGAAGCGTTTGACCAACCTGGGGAGCTGGCTGCCAGCCCGCTCGACGCGGCGACTCTTGAGCTTCTCGAATCCATCGTTCCATACTCGCGCCATGAAGATACGTGAGGTGTCCGCAGTCGGCACATGCGCACGCGCGATGACGATAGACGTAGGTGCCGCAGTCGGATAAAAGAGGTCCTCCGGCAAGCTGATCATCCCGACCAGGGAGTGTCGTAGGAGGAAGCTTTCTCGCCACTGGCGATGCTGATCGTCGGCAAATACTCCCGCATAGACGACCGCCGCCAGCAACCCGTCGGGTTCGAGTGCGTCAATCGCAGCGTCTATAAAATCAATCTCAGGCTCGTCCTCTTGCGAGAAGGGTGGATTGAGAAATGCACGAGAGAATCCGCGGGCAACTTGTGCCTTTGACTGCGCGGTCAGACAGCTGCCAAGTTCCATGTGGCTCTTGCCGTCGCCCCGAAAGAACATGTTGAGAACCGACAGCGCCCAGACCGTCGGATTGATCTCAAATCCAAAAATCGAATCCTTGATCTGTCTCACCGATTCCGTGGCAGGAGCCTCCTTGATCATTCGGTCGAAAGCGGCCACCAAGAAGCCCCCCGTCCCCGACGCGACGTCGATCACCTTGTCCCGGGGTGTGACTCCGATCAGGTCGACGCAAAGTCTTGTGATATGTCGGGGAGTGAACACTATGCCAAGCGCGTTGTTGTCATAGCCATACCGGAGGAAGGCCTCATAGAAGGTGCCGAGGAAGTCCGCATCCGTCTGGAGAACGGAGCGAACGTTCAAACGACGCAAGATCGAGACGACCCGACTGATGGACGGCGCAAGCCGGTCGAAGTCGGCTGTGGTCAGGCGAAGCGTTTCGATCAACAGGTCCTTCGTTGCGGGCGTCATCCCGATTGCCGAGCGGATGGCCTCCTCAGATAGTTGGTTGACCGAGACAAGTGCCTTGTCCTCCGCAACATTGAACTCGCCCTCATACATCGCCATCACAACAGCTCCCACCACCTTCGGACGCAAAGGAGCCTCGACCTTCGCCGCTCGAAGCAGATTGCTCAGCTCGATGGCTGCGTCCACGAACTCCGACTGTGCCGGGATCGACACCGTGGTCGTACCGTCGGCCGCTTGAATGGCGAGTTCGACCTCAGCACGAGAGGGAAACGCAGTCAAAGCGTGACCGTACGATTCGAGCGGCACCCAACCCCGTGACGAGAGGAATCGGGCCGTGACATTGAAACCGGCGTCCTCCTCGCCTGCCGCGCCTACGGCGACATTGACCCGGAAGGCACCGCCGCTGTTGACTTGATCGGCGTATTCGACCGCCTCGTCGATTGCCTTGGCGAGTTTGCCGACCTCGTTCTTCGCCTCGACCACGACTGCGGGGGCGCCCCCCAAGCACATGAGGAAATCAGGCTTGTCTTGGCCGAGACCAATGCTCGGGAACATGGCGACAATCTCGTTCTCCTCGAGAGTGTCGCCGCCCCGAGCTACGTGCGCAAGGTTCCAGCCTCGCTTCTCCGCCTCTTGGCGGATGTAGTAGCGAGCGCGCGCCTCAGATCTTGTCCGCCGTCCGCGGGCCATGAGATGCACCCTACGCCCACTGTCGGCGGAGAATGGAGCGCTGGCGCCGCAAGACTTAGGCTCTCAGGCCTCCGTGCGAAACAAGCCCAGCAGCATCGAAACCTAAGTCGCGCAGGAGGGCCTGGCAGTGTCGCCAGTTCTGATCAATCCGGAATCAAACCCTCGCCCGTGAATTCGCGCCCGGCCTCGGCGAAGCTCAGATCTGAGGGCGGCAGGATCACCTCGGAGGTCTCGATCTCGTCGTCGCCGACACGCTCGCCTTGCGCGCGCACATAGTCGAGCAGCGCCGCGTATGTATCGGCGAAGCCGTCCTCTCGACCCTCGCTGACGAGCGCGATGACCTCGTTCTCGAGCTCGTTCAGCCGGACCGCGTCGCTGTCGGCGAGGCGATACTGGTCCTCGCCGGAGATGCGCACGATCATGACTGGCCCTCGGCCGGCGGGGTCTGTGCAGCCTCGGCCGGAGGCGCGGCGATCTCCCCGGCGGGCGTCCCACCGCCATCGTCGGCCCCGATTTCGGCTCGCATCTTCGCGAGGTCGTCATCGACGGCCGATGAGCTGGAAAGCTCCTTCAGCTGCTTGTCGATGTCGTCTTCGCCGGAGCCCAGCGCGGTGATGTCGTCGAACGTGCCGGCGGCTTCCAGCTCGGAGACGGCGTCGGCGCGGGCTTTCATGTTTTCGGTCTTGTCCACGGCGCGCTGCATCGCGAGGCCGACGTCGGCCATCTGCTCGCCCACGCCCGTAGCCGCCTCGGAGATGCGCACCTGCGCCTCGGCGGCGGAGTACTGCGCCTTGATGACCTCCTTCTTGGTGCGGAAGGCCTCGATCTTGGCGCGCAGCTTCTTCTCGGAGTCGGTCAGCTTCTGCTGTTGATCTTCCAGTTCGGTGACCTGCGTGTCGAGCCCCTGCAGCTCGGTCTGGGCGACGTTCTTGCGCTCCAGTGCCGTGCGGGCGAGATCCTCCTGCCCGGAGGAGAGCGCCTGGCGGGCCTGCGTGTCGAGCTTGACGACGCTCTGCTTGAGCGTCGTCTCCTGCATCTGCAGACGCTTCTTCGCGGTGACGACGTCCGCGATCCCCTTCTTGACGTTCTGCAGCTGTTCGACCTGCTTCTGGTAGCTGTAGTCGAGCGTCTCGGCGGGATCTTCCGCGCGATCCAGCAGTTTTGAGACCTTCGCCTTGACGACGGTTGACATGCGCCCGGTCAGACCGGCCATCTGATCCTCCTTGTTGCTGTTCGCGCGTACGGTTCGCTCAAGCGTAGCCGAACCGTGTCCGCTCATCCGAGCCGCCGCGCCGTGCGGCTGACCCGCCTCTCCAATCGCGCTCCGGCGTAGCGACCGGACGGTGCCGAGGGCGCGACCGCGTGGGTCTACAGCCCGAGCGGGTGGCGTACGACGAACCCGGAGTTTTCCGGGCGCAGCGGACGCCAGCGGGGGCCTTGCTGATCGGACGGGTCGTCGGCGGCGCTCGTGTCCAGGCGTAGCCCGGCGACCGTCATGTAGGCGTGTCCGGCGTTCGCGAAGACCGCGACCCAGCGCCCCGCCCCGTGTGAACCCCAGCCTTCGAATTCAGAGGAGTCCTCGGGGCTCTGCAGGAGACTCCCGCCGTGCAGAGCGAAGGAGACGGTGCCCGAGCAGTCATAGCCGGGCGAGATGAACGAGGCGTGTCCGCCGCCGAAGATGTAGGGCAGGCCGATGATCTGGTTGCCGGCCCAGATGACCTGCTGGATGACTGCGGGTGCGGACATCGGCGCCGCGGCGAGCCCGTTGACGTAGCGCGCCAGCGAGCCCGGGACGAGCAGATCGGGCTTGGCCGTGGCGGTAACCCCGACGGGGCTGCCACCGGTCGCGCCGCCCATCTGACCGGGCACGGGGGGTGTCGTGTAAGGAATGACTTCGCCGGTCGCGGTCTTCTGGTAGACCGGACCGCTGTAGGCGAGGTTCGGGGACTTGGCCGTGATCGGCGACAGGTGCAGAGGCTTTTTCGGCTTGGGCTTTGCCTTTGTCGTCGGCGTGGCCCCACCGCTGGCGGAGGTGGAGGTCGACCCGGCGACGGCGCCGCCGGCGATGGCGGCCGAACTGGTCGTGCCGGCCAGGGCCGGAGCCGCACCGACCGCGACCGTCAAGCTTGAGCAAAGCGCCACACTGAGTGTTCGCAACCGCACTTCGTAGACCTCTTTCGTCGGCCTGCGGGGTTAGCTGACGGGCTAGCGCTGAAAGAGCCTGCGCTTCTCACGGTTCCACCGTGCGATTCGCCCCAACAAACTGGGTCCCCCGTTCCCTGATGTCTGACCAGGGATTCGGCGTTGATCGCGGCACCCTAGCAAAGTGCAACGACGGTTGCACCACCTCTACGTCGTTTCGCAGGTTTTCCCTGCATTTTGCGGCGTATCCGCGCCCTGCGGACCCGTCGCGAGCAGAAATTGGGCCTTATCGCCTTGGCCTACGCGGCGTACGCGCCCGGGGCCTCTTGTACAGATGGCCGCGGTCTCGCGTCGCGGTCTCGGGCTCCGGCCGGCTCGCTAGTGTCCCAGCCGTGCCCCACCCCGAGCGCGCCCCCTTCCGCCGCGGTCCTTCCCGGCCGGCGTCGACTTGCGGGCGCACCGCTAGCGCTCCGAGGCGAGCAT
>JBAUXH010000011.1:0-2483 GCA_049584155.1 Solirubrobacteraceae bacterium | reverse complement strand
GCACATATGTTTCCGCTGGTCGTTTCGTTCACGTCGTCGCCGAACATCAACAGGAACTTTCCGGACGAGGTGAACTTCTCCACACGAAAGTTTTCCCAATCCACCACGTACACATCGCCATAGGAGAGGCTCGCCAGTTCGTTCTCTACGGCCAGGCCCTGAGGCCCTTCGCCACCATACTGGCCGGCGCCCGCCCCAGGGGACCCCTTCTGACAAACAGTCGTACATGTCTGCAGCTCTTCAGCGGGGTCAGCTTCGTTCGTACCCCAACCCCACCCTTCCAGGAAGCTCCCCGAACCATCGAACTTATCGACTCGGAGGTTGTATCTATTGGCCACATAAACGTCGGTCGTCGCCTGATCGATCGCCACGCCATGCGAATCATGGAATTGCCCGGAACCTTCGCCGCTGCTGCCGAACTGCGCGGCACCTGCCACTGTCGGGACCAACCCGACTGCGAGCGCGCAGGCCATGCCACACAGCGCAGTCGCAATCGTCAACCTGAGCCTGCGAACAATCATCGAACCATCCTCTCCAAGAAGGAATCCACACGGAACCCACCCGCACTCGGGCAGCACAAGGTCACCCCATGCGAACCACCCGCGACGAACCGATAAGAGTTAGACCCGCGCGCACCGCGCGCGCACGGGTATGCCCAGTCGCGATGCCCGGCCGTGCGTTCAAACAAGAAACCGCGCGCACAGCCCACGAGGACCGGCCGGCGAGGAACACCTTCATACGATCCCCCGACAGGGGATCTCAACCGGCCCAACGGGGCCGGTCGGCTGGGAATCTCAGAGGTTAGCCTGCTAGGCCAAGAGAGAGAGAGAGAGAGATGCATCAGCAAGCTGCTGAGGCATCTAGCAACAGCCCCCTCACGGGGTGCAGAAACTCTCGGTACGTATGTCCCTCTCGAACTCACGCGGAAAACAGCTCCCTCATCGAAACGACCCGGTCCCTCTCCCAGAGAAACCCTGCCAGTACTGCTGAAAGGCCGGCCACAGAAGGACCCGACCCAACCAGATCTTATGTTCAAGACCACCCCGAAATCCCGCTCGGGAAACAAGGTAAGACGACTATAACCACTGCGCGAGGCAGTTGTCAAGTCCAAGCGTGTCGATCGGGCGGCGAGGTGCGCCCGGCCGCGGGGTAGGAGGCCCCGCGCCCACGAGCCTGTTGCCGAGCTGACCCGCGCGGATGCGCCCCAAGAGACAAACAGCTCTCCCACCGCTCGCTGCTTGATCTCGCATGGCGCGCTGCGGTCCGCGGCACGGGACCTGCCGAGCCGCACCTTAGACTCCAACCTTCGAACCCGGAACCCAAGGAGTCGCGATGAGCACAGCCCCAACGCCCGTCACGCCACCGCTGCGTGAGCGCCCTGCGTGGGCGGCGCTCGCCAAGCACCACGAGGCGATCCGCGGGGTGCACCTGCGGGAGCTGTTCACGCAGGACCTCACGCGCGGGGAGCGCCTGACGGCGGAGGGCGCAGGACTGTTCCTGGACTACTCCAAGAACCGCGTCACCGAGGAGACGCTCGGGCTGCTCGTGGCGCTCACGGAGCAGTCGGGCCTGCAGGGGCGGATCGAGGCGATGTTCGCCGGCGAGCGGATCAACGTCTCCGAGGACCGCGCGGTGCTGCACGTCGCGCTGCGGATGCCCAAGGGCGCCTCGCTGATCGTGGAGGGGGTGGACGTGGTCGCACAGGTACACGCGGTGCTCGAGCGGATGGCGGCCTTCGCCGAGCGGGTGCGCACGGGCGCGTGGGTGGACCACACGGGCAGGGCGATCCGCAACGTGGTGAACATCGGCATCGGCGGCTCGGACCTCGGCCCAGCGATGGCGTATGAGGCGCTGCGCCACTACTCCGACCGCGCGCTGACGTTGCGCTTCGTCTCGAACGTCGACGCGAGCGACTTCGTCGAGGCCACCCGCGACCTGGACCCCGCGGAGACGCTGTTTGTGGTCTGCTCGAAGACGTTCACCACGCTGGAGACGATGACCAACGCGCGCTCCGCGCGGGAGTGGTCGCTGGCGGCGCTCGGGGATGAGGCGGCGGTCGCGAAGCACTTCGTGGCGGTCTCCACCAACGCCGCGGAGGTGGCGAAGTTCGGGATCGACACCGAGAACATGTTCGGCTTCTGGGACTGGGTCGGGGGGCGCTACTCGATGGACTCCGCGATCGGCCTCTCCACGATGCTCGCGGTGGGACCGGAGCGCTTCGGGGAGCTGCTGGGGGGCTTCCACGCGATGGACGAGCACTTCCGCGCGACGCCCTTCACGCGCAACCTGCCGGTGCTGATGGGGCTGCTGGGGATCTGGTACGGCGACTTCTTCGGCGCGGAGACCCACGGGGTGATGCCCTACAGCCAGTACCTCAAGCGCTTCCCCGCCTACCTGCAGCAGCTGATGATGGAGTCAAACGGCAAGCGCGTCACGCTCGAGGGCACCGAGGTGGACCACCAGACCGGCGCGGTCTACTGGGG
>JBAUXH010000010.1:0-4665 GCA_049584155.1 Solirubrobacteraceae bacterium | reverse complement strand
GGGCAGGCCGCCGGGTGGGGCGGCGCCGAGCGCGTCGCGATAGAGGCCGGCGTCCTCGGCGGCCACGTAGCGCTGCTCGCCTGCGATGCGCAGGGAGATGACGCGCCGCTGCCGACACAGGCCCTGCAGCAACTCCTCGGAGTCGATCCCCTCGAGCACGCGCTCGCAGACCTCCGCGGAGGAGAGATCGCCGAGCTGGCGCAGGATGTCGTGCAGCTCGTCGCGCCCGGTCGCGCGGGTCAGCGGGGTGCGGCATTGCAGCTCCTCGCAGACGCTCCTCAAGGCACCGGGGTCGATCAGCTCGCGCAGCTCCTCGGAGCCGAGCAGCTCGCGCAGCAGGTCGCGGTCGAGCGAGAGCGCGGCGGCACGGCGCTCGGCGGTGGGTGCGTCGCCCTCGTACATGTAGGTGGCGACGTAGTCGAACAGCAGCGAGGAGGCGAATGGGGAGGCTACGGGGGTCTCGACTTCGACGAGGGAGATCTCGCGCGAGTGCAGCCCGCGCAAGAGCGTGTCGAGGCCGGGCATGTCGAGCACGTCGCGCAGGCACTCGCGGTAGGTCTCGAGCACGATCGGGAAGTCGGCGTGCTCGCGGGTGACCTCCAGGAGGTTCTGGGCCTTCAGGCGCTGTTGCCACAGCGGCGTGCGTCGCCCGGGCCAGGCGCGGGGGATCAGCAGCGCGCGGGCGGCCGCCTCGCGAAAGCGCGCTCCGAAGAGGGCGGAGGAGCTGAGCTCGGCCATGACCGCCTGCTGGAGCTCCTCGGGCTCGATCAGCACGAGCTCGGAGGCGGAGGGCAGCGCGCTGGCCTCGTCGTCGTCGAGGTCGGGCAGGCGCAGGACGATGCCGTCGTCGGACCACAGCGCGTCGGCCTCTAGGCCGTAGCGCTCGCGCACGCGGGCGGAGAGCGCGAGGCCCCAGGCGGCGTGGACGCGGGCGCCGTATGGGGAGAGCACGCATAGGCGCCAGTCGCCGATCTCGTCGCGAAAGCGCTCGAGCACGATCGTGCGGTCGGAGGGGAGCACGCGCGTGGCGGTCTGCTGCTCGCGCAGGTAGGCGAGCAGGTTGTTGGCGGCGCGCTCATCGAGGTCGCAGTCGCGCTGGAGCGTGGCGGCGTCCTGCTCTACGGCCCAGCGCGA
The DNA here is from genome assembly GCA_049584155.1 of Solirubrobacteraceae bacterium. Taxonomy (GTDB): domain Bacteria; phylum Actinomycetota; class Thermoleophilia; order Solirubrobacterales; family Solirubrobacteraceae; genus Palsa-744. Next base: position 3,531 of record JBAUXH010000010.1, on the reverse strand, counting down.
GAAGACGCCGATCTCGCGCCCCAGCTCGACGGGACGCCCGAGCGTGTCGCCCTTCCAGAAGGGAACGGCGCCGGGGGCGCCGGGGGCGGGGGTGACGATCACGCGGTCGCGGCCGATCTCCTGTATCCGCCAGGTGGAGGCGCCGAGCATGAAGGCCTGGCCGGGGCGGGCCTCGTAGACCATCTCCTCGTCGAGCTCGCCCACGCGCCGGCCGTCGGGGAGCGTGACGGTGTAGAGGCCGCGGTCGGGGATCGTGCCGGCGTTCGAGACCGCGAGCTGGCGGGCGCCGCGGCGAGGTCGGATGACGCCGGCGACGCGGTCCCAGACGATGCGGGGGCGCAGGCCAATGCTCGAGCGATCGCCGAAGCCTGATGAGAGCCCGCCCACCCAGCGCCCGTCGAGCATGTCGAGCACGCGCTCGAGCAGCTCGCGGGAGAGCTCGGAGTAGGACCACGTGCCGGTGACGAGCGCGTGGAGGTCATCGACGGAGACGCCGTCCTGCTCCTCGGCGGCGACGGCGATCGAGACGACGTGCTGGGCGAGCACGTCGAGGGCGTTGCGAGGCACGACGGTCGGCTCGATGGCGCCCGCGCGCATCATCCGGCAGACGACGGCGCACTCGAGCAGGTCGCCGCGGAACTTGGGGAAGAAGCGTCCACGGCTGATCTCACCGACGCCGTGACCGGCGCGCCCGACGCGCTGCAGCCCGCGGGCGACGGACTTGGGCGACTCGACCTGCAGGACGAGGTCGACGGCGCCCATGTCGATGCCGAGCTCGAGCGAGCTGGTCGCCACCAGGCAGGGAAGCTCGCCCGCCTTCAGCAGCTCCTCGACGTGCGTGCGCTCCTCGCGCGCGAGCGAGCCGTGGTGGGCGCGGGCGATCTCCCGTGGGGCAGGGGAATCCCCGTCGCCGGCGCCGCCTTGCGCATCCTCCCGGGCGGCGAGCTCGTTCAGCCGCAACGCGACGCGCTCGGCCGCGCGGCGGTTGTTGACGAAGATGATCGTGGAGGTGTGTTCGCGCACGGAGCGCAGCAACTCGGGGTAGATCGCGGGCCAGATCGACCCACGAGTGGACTCGCCCCCAGCGACGGGCTCCAACGGATCGGGCGGGGCGCCCCCGGAGAGGTCGTGGGCGTCGGGTTCGGCCATCGACTCGACGGGGACTTCGATGCGCAAGTCCAGGCGGGCAGGGGCGCCAGCATCGAGGATCGTGACCTCGCGGCGGGGACCGACGAGGAAGCGCCCGATCTCCTCGAGCGGGCGCTGGGTCGCGCTGAGTCCGATCCGTTGCGGGCCGGCCGAGGACGCATTTCCTTCGCGTGAGCGCTCTGCAGATACCAGCGCATCCAGACGCTCGAGCGTGAGCGCGAGGTGCGAGCCGCGCTTGGTGGCGGCGACGGCGTGGATCTCGTCGACGATGACCGCCTCGACGCCCGTGAGCATCGTTCGCGCCTGCGAGGTGAGGATCAGATAGAGCGACTCCGGCGTCGTGATCAGGATGTCGGGCGGGTTGCGCACCATCGCGGCGCGCTCGCGCTGGGGCGTGTCGCCCGTGCGGATGGCGAGGGAGATGGCGTCGGCGATGCCGATGCCACGCAGAGGCGTGCGCAGGTTGCGCTCAATGTCGTAGGCGAGTGCCTTCAGCGGCGAGAGGTAAACGACACGGGTCGATGCTGCATCCGCGCGATCGGCGACGCTGAGACGGTCGAGCGCCCACAGGAACGCGGCGAGCGTCTTGCCCGAGCCGGTGGGGGCGGACAGCAGCACGTGCTCGCCACGAGCGATCGCCGGCCATGCCTGCATCTGGGCGGGCGTGGGAGCTGCGAAGGCAGCCTCGAACCAGTCGCGCACGCGGGGCGTGAAGCTGGACAGGGAATCGCTGCTGCTAGCGCTCGGCGCCATTCTGCAGTGAGGCTAGCGCGAGCCCGTGATGCCCGGCCGCGCCCCTGCGAGCAGGCCTTCACAGGCGCCGCGCCGTCCAATGGCCGCGGCGCCCGCGGAGACCTGGCATCGTCGGGGGGACGCCTCGATCTCCACTTGAGCATCGCCGGAGAGGAAGGACGATGCCCAAGCTCTCAGCCGCTGATGCACATCCCTGTGCGACGGCCAAGTCGAGATCCATATGTTCGCCTACCAACTTTAGTTCTGATTATCAGATATTGCTAATGGTGTTTCTCACTCCCGGAACTCGGAAACACTTTTCGAGAACGCTAGCCAAATCGGACAGCCAGAACTACCATCTCAGCGTGCAAGACGGTGTCGTCGAGAGGCCACAACCGCGCCGCCAGAACCAGTGGGCCGTCCCGCTGGCGCACGCTCTGGGGGCCACAGGAGATCACTGGACGCTGCTGATCGCGCTCGCACTCGCGCGCGGGTCCAAGCGCCCGGTCGAGCTGCAGCGTGACCTGTCAGGCATATCGAGCGGTGTACTCGATCGGCATCTGCAACAGATGGTCGCGCTGGGGCTGCTGTTACGCAGGCGCTTCAAAGAGATGCCGCCGCGTGTGGAGCTGGCGCTGACCGATGTGGGACGTGAGCTGCTGCCGATCGCACGCTCACTGGCGCGATGGGGCGCCAAGTACATGTGACGCCCGTCGACGCGGGCTCAGCGGTTTTTTGTAGGCGTACAGGAAGAGCATCTCCCACTGCCTCTCTGGTGCGCTGCAAAGCCGGCATTCGCCCCGGGCGCCGCGGCCTGCGGAAGCCACGACGCCCGGGAGCACCTCCGGGCACGGGACCGGCTCGGTCTCCGAACACGCGATCCGCCGGAAGAGGGACGGCGAATCATCTCTATTTGTACCGGCTCTGAGACCGCCTGTGGGGTCTTGTTTCCGACAATCTCCGGAAGTTTTCGGACACGCGCGGCCGGCGGGTCTCTCAGCCCGCTCGCGGCGCGATCAGCGTGCCCGACAGCGACGCTACCTCACGCGAGGATCCAAACTTCGACGCCTCTTGCCGCCTGTACGTGGCCTTTGGGCCGACGGCAGACACCACTCTTGCTGGAGACTGTGCGGGTTTCGCGGCTCTCACCGCGAAACCCGCATGCCTGCCCTGTATGACGGTATTACGTCATCAAGCAGCGTGCCTCATGAGTGATCTATTCACTTTCCCTAACCGCTTCGGCCCCCGACTGGTACAGCGTGCCGTTGAGTATCGCCGTGTTATGTCCCGAGGCAGAGGGTAGACCCAGTTTGCCATCGACCAGAGCGTCAATCAAGAACGCAAATATACCGCCGCAACCTTCGGCTTCAGGAGCCGCGAAGGAATTGTTCACAAGTGAGTTTTTGGAAACGATCAGAATCGCGCCTTCACCGGCGCTTTCCAGCGTACCCACATTGCCTTTAATCGGTTCGTTTGGTTTAGGGGGACTCGTTGTTCCAGTTGTCAATGATAGTGAGATTGGATGCGCGTTTGAACCGATGAAGCAGCTTTCACCAAGAAGCGGATTATCCAATTTGACCTTCACAGGCAAAGACAACGCCGTACCTGTAGCAGTCAACAGATTTTCCTCGTTCAAACCAATAGAGCTCG
>JBAUXH010000009.1:0-13653 GCA_049584155.1 Solirubrobacteraceae bacterium | reverse complement strand
ACGCTACGAAGACCAGGCTGACCGCGCCGGAGGGCTCATGAGCGTCACCGCCGGACCACAGCTCTCCCACCTACGCGCACTGGAGTCCGAGGCGATCCATGTGATGCGCGAGGTTGCGGCCGAACTGGAGCGTCCGGTGCTGCTGTTCAGCGGCGGCAAGGACTCGATCGTGCTGCTGCGCCTCGCCGAGAAGGCGTTCCGGCCGGGCCCTTTCCCGTTCCCGTTGATGCACGTCGATACGGGCCATAACTTCCCCGAGGTGATCGAGTTCCGCGACCGCCGCGTGGCGGAGCTCGGCGAGCGGTTGATCGTCGCCAGTGTGCAGGAGTCGATCGACAGCGGCCGTGCCGTCGAGGAGACCGGTCCGCGCGCCTCGCGCAACCGCCTACAGACGGTCACCCTGCTGGATGCGATCGCCGAGCACGGCTTCGACGCCGCGTTCGGGGGCGCCCGGCGCGACGAGGAGCGCGCGCGCGCGAAGGAGCGCGTGATGTCCTTTCGCGATGACTTCGGGCAATGGGACCCCAAGCGCCAGCGCCCGGAGCTGTGGAACCTCTATAACGGCCGCATCCGCAAGGGCGAGAACGTGCGGGTCTTCCCGATCTCCAACTGGACGGAGCTGGACGTGTGGGAGTACATCGACCATGAGCAGCTAGAGGTACCCTCGATCTACTTCGCCCACGAGCGTCCGGTGTTCGAGCGCGACGGGATGCTGTATGCGTGGCGCGAGGGAGTCGAGCTGATCGACGGCGAGGAGATCTTCTCCGAGACCGTTCGCTATCGCACCGTCGGGGACATGAGCTGCACCGGCGGCGTGCGCTCCCAGGCGGCCACCCTCACCGAAGTCGTCACGGAGATCGCCGCGACGCGGATCACCGAGCGTGGCGAGACGCGCGCGGACGATCGCGTCACCGAGGCAGCGATGGAGGACCGCAAGAAGGCCGGATATTTCTAGATGACTTTGGATCTGCTGCGATTCACCACTGCGGGCTCAGTCGATGACGGCAAGAGCACGCTCATAGGGCGGCTGCTGTACGACACCAAGCAGGTGTTCGAGGACCAGCTAGAACACGTCGCGCAGGCGAGCGAGCGCCGCGGCGGCGAGGGCGCACTGGATCTGGCGCTGCTCACCGACGGGCTGCGCGCCGAGCGCGAGCAGGGCATCACGATCGACGTGGCCTATCGCTACTTCGCGACCACCAAGCGCCGCTTCATCATCGCCGACTGCCCGGGCCATCAGCAGTACACGCGCAACATGGTCACGGGCGCCTCCACCGCGGACCTATCGGTGATCCTGCTGGACGCGCGCAAGGGCGTGCTGGAGCAGTCCAAGCGCCACGCGTTTATCAGCGCGCTGCTGGGCATCCCACACCTGGTCGTGGCGGTCAACAAGATGGACCTCGTCGAGCACTCCCAGGCACGTTTTCAGGAGCTGATCGACGAGTTCGAGGGCTTCGCGCACAAGCTCGGCGTGAGTGCCTCACAGCCTGGCGGGCGCAGCCGCGACATCACCTACATCCCAATCTCGGCGCTCAATGGCGATAACGTCGTCGATCGCTCGCGGGCGATGGATTGGTATGACGGTCTGACGTTGCTGGAGTTGCTGGAGCAGGTCGAGGTCGCCTACGACCACCCCGACGACACGCCCGCGCGCTTCCCCGTGCAGTGGGTCATCCGCCCCTCCAGCGGCCCGACGGCCGGGAACTACCGCGGATATGCCGGCCAGCTGGCGAGCGGGGCGCTGCGCCGCGGCGAGGAGGTCACGGTGCTGCCAGGCGGCGGACGCACGCGGATCGCCGCGATCGATACGTTCGATGGCGAGCTGCAGGAGGCGCTCGCGCCGATGTCGGTGACGCTGCTGCTCGAGGATGAGCTCGACATCTCGCGTGGCGAGCTGATCTGCCGACCCGAACAGGCACCGACCGTCGCGCGTGAGCTGGACGCCGACGTCTGCTGGATGAGCGAGCGCCCCCTGCGTGCCGGCGGGCGCTACCTGATCAAGCACACCACCCGCAACGCCGGCGCGGTCGTTGACGCGCTGCACGACCGCATAGATGTGCACACGCTGGAGCGCACCTCAGAGCCCCCCGCCGAGCTCGAGCTCAACGATATCGGCCGCATCCGCCTGCGCACCAGCAGCCCGCTCGTGTTCGACTCCTATGAGCGCAACCGCCGCACCGGCAGCTTCATCCTGATCGACGAGGCCTCGAATGAGACCGTCGCCGCGGGAATGATCGCGGCGACCTCGGAGTAGCCTCACCAGGACGCCGACCGCCAAGCCCGCGGGGTGGGTCGTCGCTAAGCTTCCGCGGCCAATGTTCAGCAAGGTCCTCATAGCCAACCGGGGCGAGATCGCCGTGCGAATCGTGCGCGCGCTGGAGGAGCTGGGCGTGGCCTCGGTCGCGGTGTACTCTGAGATAGACCGTGAAGCGCCGCATGTCGGCCGTGCGAGCGAGGCCTATAACCTCGGCGAGGGGCCGGCGGCGGAGAACTATCTGAACGTCGAGAAGATCATCGATGTGGCCCGGCGGGCCGGGGCGGAAGCGATTCATCCCGGTTACGGGTTCCTGGCGGAGAACGCCCCGTTTGCGCAGGCGTGCGAGGACGCTCAGATCGTGTTCATCGGTCCGCCCGCGAGCGCGATCGAGGCGATGGGCTCGAAGACGCGCGCACGCGAGCTGATGCAGGCCGCCGGCGTGCCAATCGTGCCTGGTACGACCGAGCCGGTCGCGACCGTCGCCGACGCACTCAAGATTGCCAAAGCCGAGATCGGCTTCCCGGTCGCCGTGAAGGCCGCGGGTGGCGGTGGCGGTAAGGGATTTCGGGTGGCGCTCACCGAGGACGAGCTGGAGGGCGCGTTCGAGGGTTCAAGCCGCGAAGGCGAGAAGTTCTTCTCCGATGCGACCGTGTATCTGGAGCGCTACCTGCACGACCCCCGCCACGTCGAGGTGCAAGTGCTAGCCGACCGTCACGGCAACGTGATCCATCTGGGCGAGCGAGATTGCTCGATTCAACGCCGCCATCAGAAGGTGATCGAGGAGTCCCCCGCGCCCGCTTGGGTCGTGGATCCCCAGATGCGCGAGCGCATCGGGGAGATCGGCGTGAACGCGGCGAAGGCCGTGGATTATGTCGGCGCCGGCACGATCGAGGGCCTGTTCTCAATTGGCGAGAGCGGCAAGCCAGAGTATTTCTTCCTGGAGATGAACACGCGCGTGCAGGTCGAGCACTGCGTCACCGAGATGACGACTGGCATCGACATCGTCAAGGAGGGCATCCGCGCGGCGGTCGGTGAGCCGCTCTCCTACGCCCAAGACGACGTGCAGCTGCGCGGGCACGCGATCGAGTGCCGCATTAATGCCGAGGATGCTTCCAAGAACTTCGCTCCGGCCCCCGGCAAGATCGGGCGCTATCGCGAGCCGACCGGCCCTGGTATCCGAGTGGACTCGGGCGTGGAGGAAGGCGGCGAAGTCTCGCCGATGTATGACCCGATGGTCGCCAAGCTGATCGTGTGGGACGCCGACCGCGAGCAGGCCACGCAGCGGATGCTGCGCGCGCTCTCCGAATACGAGATCGAAGGGCTGAAGACGCTGATCCCCTTCCACCAGGCGCTGCTCGCGAGCGAGCAGTGGGCCAAGGGCGAGACGTGCCGGGATCTGTTGGAGGACAAAAAGTGGCTGAAGACGCTCGCGTTTCCGTCGCCCATCGCGGTCGCAAGCGACGACGAGAACGCCGAGGAGAAGGTGCAGCGCACCTACGAGGTCGAGGTCTCGGGCAAGCGCTTCGACGTGCGCGTGCTCGGCGCGCCGTTCGCCGGCGCGGTGGGAGCGATGAACGGCACCGCGGGTGCGAGCGCGGGCAAACCCCCCAAGCGCGGGGAGCGAAAGAGCTCCGCAGGCGGCGGTCCGGACACGCTGCCCTCGCCGCTGCAGGGGAACATGTGGAAGGTGCTGGTCAAGCAAGGCGACACCGTCACCGAGGGCCAGCTGCTGTGCATCATCGAGGCGATGAAGATGGAGAACGAGATCACCGCCCACAAGGCGGGGACGATCTCCGAGCTGCCGATCAGCGAGGGCGCGCCGATCGCGGCGGGCGCGCCGATCGCGACGATCGTCTCAGCCGAGTCGAGCTAGACGGCCCCTCCTCCCGCACATAGGCGAGATCCTCCTCGAGGATCTCGAGGGCTCGCTCACGCTCGAGTACGCGCCCGTGGCCGGGAACGACGTGCTCGACACGCTCCACCAGCGGGCGCAGGCGAACAAGCGTGTCCGCGTACGCCTCGGCCGTTCCGCCCGAACCCAGCACCGGCAGCTCGACAGGTGACAGGTAGTCGCCGCTCAGCAGCACGCCCGCCCACTCGATCAGGATCGCGATCCCATCGCCGGTATGACCGGGCGCCGGATGCAGAGCCAGCTCGCGCTCGCCGATGCCGCAGCTCCCCGGAACGGGCAGCGCCTGAACCGCCCCCAGGGCGAGTGGCCGCGTGCGTTCGACGAAGTGCTCCTCGTCGAACACGCGCAGCTCTCGTTGCGCTGCTCCTGGAGCGGCCCGCATGCGCTCGGCGGTGCTTTCGGCGCAACCGAGCGCGACACCCGGAAAGGCGAGCCGTCCCAGCAGATGGTCCCAGTCGCCGTGCGTGGCCAGCAGGCCACTGGGGGACGGGAAGCCGGCTTGCTCGACCAGCGCTGGCAGCGCCTCGAGCTCGTCCGGCAGGATCGGCGAGTCGATCACGAAGGCCTCTCCCGCGCGAGGTGCCCTCTCCTCCTCTTCCTCTCTCCCCGCGCCGGCGCCGCGCACGACGGCGCAGTTGGTCTGCCAGATCGCGCTGGTCGCGACGAGCACGTCGGCGTGCAGGGCGATCGCCCTCACCGCGCCGGCCTTCCGAACCTAGGAAACACCCAACAGCTTGGCGGCCTCTTTGAGGTTCGTGACCTCGGCGGTGGGCTTGCGCTGAGAGGAGTCGAGCGTCTCTTTGTTGCGGTTGACCCAGATGACGGGCACGCGCGCTTTGATGCACGGCGCCACGTCGTGGTAGTGGCTGGCGGCGACGTGCACCCAGCCGCGCTTGCCGCCCATACGCCGAGCGCACTCGGTGAAGTGGGCCGGGTCGGGCTTGTAGGAGCGGACCTGCTGCGCGGTGACCACGAGGTCGAAGTCCGTCTGGATGTGGCGGCGAGTCTGCCCGAGAAGCTTGTCATCGACGTTTGAGAGCAGGCCCAGTTTGTATTTCTTGGCGAGCTTGGCCAGCTGGATGTTGGTCTCCTTGAACGGCTTCCAACGCTGGACAGAGTCGGGCAAAAAGCCCGAGCGCGAGGGCTCAAGGGCCCAGTCCAAGCGTTTGGCCACCTCGATAGCGGTGCGGCGCAGGACCTCGGCGTAAAGCTCGTAGGAGCCGCCCTCGATCTCGCGCGTGATCTCACGGACAAGCGCGAGCAGCTCGTTACGGTCGAGCTCGACGCCGTCGCGCGCGGCCTCCGCGGCGAATGCCTCATAGACCCCCGTGTCTCGGTCGATCAGCGTTCCATACACGTCGAAGGTGACGAATGTGACGTTCTTAGGTATCGGCATCGGCGGGCATTATGCCTTGCGGGGCCGCCTGCGCGCGCTCACCTGTCTTGCGTTAGAGTCTCGCGCCGCACATGGACCTGCTCGAGTATCAAGGCAAGCAGCTGTTTGCCCGTCACGGATTGAGAGTCTCCGATGGCAAGGCGGTCACCACCGTCGAGGATGCCGTCGCCGCGGCGAACAAGGTCGGCTACCCGGTCGTCGTCAAGGCGCAGGTGTTGATCGGTGGGCGCGGCAAGGCCGGCGGCGTGAAGCTGGCCGACGACGAGGCCCAGGCACGCGAGCACGCCGAGAACATCCTCGGGATGGACATCAAGGGCCACACCGTGCGGACGTTGTGGATCGAGCACGCCAGCGATATCGCGACCGAGTACTACGCGTCGGTGCTGCTGGACCGCTCGGAGAAGCAGCCACTGGTGATCTTCAGCGTGGAGGGCGGCGTGGAGATCGAGCAGGTGGCTGAGGAAAGCCCTGAGAAGTTGATCCGCCGCCACGTTGATGCGCTCAAGGGTCTCTCCCGCCAGCAGGCGGTGGAGATCGCCACCGAAGGCGGCGCCGAGGAGGACGTGATCGAGGGAGTCGCCGACGCGCTCACGGCGCTATATGAGGTGTGGAGCACCGAGGATGCGCTGCTGGCGGAGATCAACCCGCTGATCGTCACGCCGCAGCGCGAGGTCAAGGCGCTGGACGCGAAGGTGACACTCGACGGCAACGCGCTGTACCGCCACGCCGAGAACCAGGGGCTGTCCGACAGCGAGAACGAAGATCCGATCGAGCGCCGCGCCAAAGAACAGGGCGTGCAGTACGTCGCGCTGGACGGCGACATCGGGATTCTGGGCAACGGCGCCGGGCTGGTGATGTCCACGCTCGACGTGGTCGCCGGTGCCGGCGGGCGGCCGGCCAACTTCCTGGACGCCGGCGGAGGCTCGGATGCGGGCAAGGTCAAGCAGGCCGTCGAACTGATCCTCTCAAACGACGCGGTGAAGGCCGTGTTGTTCAACATCTTCGGGGGCATCACCCGCTGCGACGAGGTCGCCAAGGGCTTGATCGCGGCGTTCGAGGAGATCAAGCCGACGGTCCCGTTCGTCGTGCGCCTGGACGGCACCAACGACGTGCAGGGACGTGAGCTGCTGCAACAAGCTTCGCTGCCGAACGTGCACGCCGCCAAGACGATGGATGAGGCCGCGGAGAAGGTCGTGGCACTGGCGGCGGGCCGCAGCGTGGAGAGCGCGGGAGCGAGCGTCTGATGTCGGTGCTCGTCGACAACAACACGCGGCTCGCGGTCGCCGGAATCACCGGCAAAGAGGGCGCGTTCCACACGCTGAACAACAAGCGGTATGGCACGAATGTCGTCGGGGGAGTGACGCCGGGCAAGGGCGGGCAGGACGTCGAGGGCATCCCCGTGTTCGACAGCTGGGCGCAAGCCGCGCTCCAGACCCAGCCGAACACGGCGATGATCTTCGTCCCACCGCGATTCGCCGCCGACTCGATCCTCGACGCGGCCGCGGCAGGGGTCGAGCTGGTCATCGCGATCACCGAGGGGATACCCGCACACGACGAGTTGCGCGTGTACAACACGCTAAAGCGCGACCATCCGGGCACGCGGCTGATCGGTCCGAACTGCCCGGGCATTCTGTCTCCGGGCAAGGCAAACGTAGGGATCATCCCCGCATCTTTCTTCAAGCAGGGCAATGTCGGCGTGGTGTCGCGCTCGGGCACGTTGACCTACCAGATCGGCAACGAGATCGCCCAGGCCGGGTTCGGCTGCAGCTCGATCGTGGGAATCGGCGGAGATCCCGTGCCTGGGAGCTCATTCGTGGACGTGATCGAGCTGTTCGAGGCCGACCCTGAGACGGAGCTGATCGTGCTCTCCGGCGAGATCGGCGGCGCGGCCGAGGAGGAGGCGGCGGAGTACATCGCCGCCAGCGTGACCAAGCCCGTGATCGCCTACATCGCCGGATTCACCGCGCCCGCGGGCAAGCAAATGGGACACGCCGGCGCGATTGTCTCGGGCTCGGCAGGTACGGCCAAGGCAAAGGCCGAGGCGCTGGAAGCGAAGGGCGTGCGCGTCGGGCGCACCCCCACCGAAGTCGCCGCGCTCGCGGTGGATGTGCTCAGCGCTTCGGGCGCCACCGCCTGATACACAGCCGCACCCGCCCGGATCGCTAGGCTTGGCCAGTGGACCGCGAGACCGCACAGACGTTGGCAGAGCTGGAGCGCAAGCTCGGCGAGCTCGAGCGCGAGCTGGCGGCCGTAGGCGGCGGCGATCACAGTCGCCTCGTCGACGAGGGGGTACAGCCCGCCGCGGCCGTTCAGACGGCCGCCCCGGCGCCGCCCCGAGCTATCCCTATAGCCCCGCCTCCACCTCCGTCTCCACCCACGACACCTGCTGCGCGAACGCCGGCGTCGAGCGCCGCGCCGGGCGCAGAGGAGCTGTTGCGGTTCAGGGAGCGCTTGGAGCAGACGGCCGCGGGGCTGACCCGCGACTACGACGAGCTGCTCGGACGCCTAAGCTACTCGGCCGTGCCGACTTCGACAACAACCGCCGTGGGACCCACGATCTCCTTCGCACGGGGCGCACCGTCGTTGGACATCATCGACGTGGAGGGGTTGCGCGAGGCCGCAGCGCGCGCGCTGGAGAGCGACCCGGGCGCGGCAACCGCCTACGGCACGTCGGTCGGCTACCTGAAGCTGCGGGCGTGGATCGCCGAGAAACACGGCGTCGCGCCCGAGAACGTGATCGTGACGAACGGATCGATGCAGGCCGATGCGTTCCTCTTCGAGCAACTCGTAGGTGCGGGTGACGAGGTCGTGGTCGAGCGCCCGACGTATGATCGTACGCTGCTGTCGCTGCGCAAGCGCGGCGCGCGTGTGCACGCGGTGCAGCTGCAACCGGACGGGATCGACACTAGTGCGCTCGCTCGCCTGCTGGAAGGCCCCGCGGGTGCGCAACCGAAGCTCGCGCACGTGATCCCGAACTTCCAGAATCCCGCCGGGTACACGCTGTCGGCCGCCAAGCGCCGGGCGCTGCTGGAGCTGGCCGCACGACACGGGTTCGTGGTGTTCGAGGACGATCCCTATGTCGAGCTGCGGTTCGAGGGCGAGCCGATCGAGACGATGCTGTCGATGGACCCCGAGCGGGTTGTCTACGCCTCGTCGTTCTCTAAGACCGTCTGCCCAGGTATCCGAGTCGGATACCTGGTGGGCCCGCGCGAGCTGATTGCGAGCGTCGCGGAGCTCGCGACGAACACCTACATCTCTCCGAGCATGGTCGCGCAGGCGATCGTGTACGAGTTCTGCGCTTCGGGTGCGATCGAGCGCTCGATCGCGACGGTCAAGGCCGCGCTGTCCCAGCGCGCCGGCGCGCTCGCGCGGGCGCTGCGCCGGGAGCTACCGGAGGCCGAGTTCGTGACACCTCAGGGCGGGTACTTCATGTGGGTGACGCTCCCGCCGGGCACCGACGTGGCGAGACTGTTCAAGGTTGCGGCCGAGCGTGGGGTCGCGTTCGTGAAGGGCACGGACTTCCTGCTGGAAGGCGGCGAGAACACGCTGCGCCTCGCCTACTCCGGGGTCACGCCCGAGCAGATCGACGAGGGCGTAGAGCGCCTCGCGGCCGCGTACCGCTCTCTTTAGACGCCCGCCGCGCGGCACGCTCACCAACCTTCTGACACGTTCGAGAGTCAAGCTGGCCAAGGACGCAGAGAACGTGACGTACTACGTACGCGAGTGACCGAGGACGCAGATCCAGCGCCGGCTATCGAACGTGTCAGCGCCCGTACTTCTGCCCGAGCACAAGCGCCTCCGGGAGAGCCGTGCGTGGCGGCGGAGACGGGTCGGCGATCACCGAGACGGTCTCGGCCACCGAGGGGGTAACGGCGCAGCGCTGGCCGTCGGGTGTCTCCAGCACGACCTCGGTGTCGTCACTCGCCACGAGCGTTCCCTCCAAGCCTGGGTGCAGACCAGAGACCATGAGGTAGTGCAGGAGGTCCTCGGCCTCATTCTCAAAGCGCAGCACGCGCACGGACGCGCCGACTGTCACGTCGGCCAGCGGCACGCCCGATAGGCGCTCGCCGGCGACGATCGGGTGGCCGTGCGGACATGTCTTGGCGTCGCCGATCGCCGCGAGCATACGTTCCTCGAGTACCGGCGACATGGCGTGCTCCAGGCGCTCGGCCTCCTCATGGACCTCGTCCCAGGGGACGCCGAGCACGTCGGTGAGGAAGCGCTCGATCAGGCGGTGGCGACGGACGATGCCCTCGGCGTGAGCGGCCCCGTCGGGCGTGAACGCGATCACGCGATCCTGGCCGCGGGTGATGTAGCCGTCGCGTTCCAGCCGCCCGACCATCTCATGAACCGTCGGCGCGGACAGCTGCATCGCGCGGGCGATGTTGGCGCCGGTCATTGGCAGGCGGGCCTCCTGCAGCCAGAACAGAATCTGCAGATACTCCTCCTCGGCGACCGTGGCGGTGTCGGTGCTCATCGTCCTGCGGATGCTAGCCGACGGTCACGCTCCGACTCATCCGCGGGGATGAGATCGATGACGAAATCGCCGCATTTGGCGCACGCGTCATGCGACGGACACCGGTCGCGGACTCGCCGGGTCGCGCGGGCTCGCCCTAAATGGAAAGCTGGTCGAACGTGCACTCGCGCGGGGGCTTGTCCTCGCGCCAGCGACGCAGCTTGGCGCCGTGGCGGATGCGCCCGGCGGAGACGTGGTCGAAGTCGATCTCGATCACGAGCTCGGGGCGCAGCCCGACCCACTCGAGGTCCTTGCCCGAGCTCCAGCGGCTCGGATCGGCCGAGCCGCGCTCGCCCGTCTCATATGGGGCGAGGAAGCCGACCAGACGGCGCTTGTCGGCGGCAGTCAGCCCCGAGCAGTGACCGACGACGCGCAGCTCGGGCCCGTCATACAGCCCCAGGATCAGCGCGCCGACGGTACCCTGCTCCTTGCCGGGGCGCCAGCCGACGAGGACCGTGTCGATCGTGCGCACGCGCTTGACCTTGAACGTGCCCTTGCGCTCACCGGGACGGTAGGAGGCCGAGAGCTCCTTGGCGATCGCGCCCTCGGCGTGCTCGAGCCAGGGCTGGGCCTCGCGCGTGGTGGCGACCGTCTGCATCAGCTCGACCGGTGCTGCGGCGAACCGCTCACCCGCGAGCAGTTCCTCGAGCGCCGCGCGGCGCTCGCCAAGCGGGCGCTCGAGCAGCGACTCATCATCGCGGGCGAGCAGGTCGAACACGACATACACGGCGGGCGTCTCCACCGATAGGCGTTCGATGCGGGAGGCGGCCGGGTGGATGCGCTGGCCGAGCGCGTCGAAGTCCTCGCGGCCGTCGCCGTCGCGGACGACGATCTCGCCGTCGAGCACGTACCGGCCCGAGGGAAGCACGAGCTCGGGGAAGTAGCGCCCGAGCGGCTTGGCTGAACGTGATTGCAGATACGCCTCCTCCCCGTCCACGAACGCCAGGCAGCGGAAACCGTCGAGCTTGACCTCGTAGACGTAGTCCTCGCCGGCGGGCAGCTCCTTGCGCGAGAGCGCGAGCTGGGGCTTCAGCGGTGGGGTGAGCGCCAGTGGACTCATCGCCGTGCGCGACTGGGCTGGACGCGGCGGGGCTCGTCCTTCTGCTTACGGAAGTGCGGCGGCCAGGGCGCGTCGCCGAGACCCTCACGCTCATCACGCGCGGCCAGCTCCAGCAGCGAGTCAAGCGACGCCGGATCATCGTCGATCGTGACAGACGGGTCGCCGCGCTCGCGCAGCCGCGCGGGAACGGTGTCCAGGCGCAGCTCGGCCGGGTCCACGTCGGCGACCTCCTCCCACTCCAGTGGGCAGGACACGCGTGCGTCGGGGACGGCGCGCACGGAGTAGGCCGAGGCGACGGTACGGTCGCGCGCGTTCTGGTTGTAGTCGATGAACACTCCCTCGCGTTCCTCCTTCCACCAGCGGCTCGTCGCACGGCCTGGCATGTTGCGCTCGACGGCCCGCGCCAGCGCGAGCGCGGCGCGGCGCACCTCGGTGAAGTCGTGCTCGGCGACGATCCGCACGTACACGTGCATCCCGCGTGAGCCGGAGGTCTTAGGAAAGCCGCGCAGGCCGTGCTCGCAGAGCACCTCGCGCACACCCAGGGCCACCTCGCGGACCTCCGCGAACGGCACCTCGGGTCCGGGGTCGAGGTCGACGCGCAGCTCGTCGGGATGGTCGAGATCGTCGCGACGGACCGGCCAGGGGTTCCAGTCGATCACCCCGAGGTTCACGCCCCAGACGAGGTGGGCGGCGTCGCCCGGGACCAGCTCGCGGGCAGAGCGACCGCTGGGGAAGGTGACGGTCGCGGTCTCGATCCACTCGGGCGCGGAGCTCGGGACGCGCTTCTGGAAGAACGGCTCGCCCTGCACGCCATCGACCCAGCGCTTCATCACGGTCGGACGCTCGCGTAGGTGACGGACGACCTGCGGGGCGCACTCGATGTAGTAGTTGACGAGGTCGAGCTTGGAGAGGTTGCGCTCGGGGAAGAAGGGCTTGGAGGGGCTGCTGAGGCGCAGCTCACGCCCGTCCACCTCCAGCACGACGTGCTCCTTCTCCGCGGCCATGGGTGAAAGGATGCCAGGCATGGAGATACCGGACACGCTCCTGCTCGCGGTGTGTGGGTTCGGGGCGGACATGCCCGCCCCGCGTGTGGGCGAGGCACTCGCACGGGGTGTACGCACCGGTGGGATGCCAGAGCCGGACATATGTCCGATCGAGGACGGTCCGCCTGCGAATTTCGACACGCGGATGCGCCGCGCGCGAGCGGTCGTGCTCGGCGCAGATCGCCTCGACCGGGACACCCTGACGGGCAGCGCTGTGTTCGAGATCGCCACACGCGCACGCCAGGCGGGCGTGCCGGCGTATGCCGTGACTGGCATGAACGAGTTGGATGCGTTTGACGCGCGGGTGCTTGACCTGCAGGTCATCCTCGAGGCGAACGGAATGCGCGGGCTGAGCGCCGCCGGGCGCAAGCTTGCGCGACTGGCCTGACTGGCGGCTGGCCCGACTAAGTCGACCCGTCCGCCAGCGAACGCGCGACCTCATACACCAACCGCGTGGTGTCGGCGACGGTGTCGTAGTCGAGGTTGGCGGGGATGTCGCTCGGCAGGTGGTAGTTGGCCGGGGCGAGCCAGTCGGTCATCGAGACGAGCGTCGCGATCGGGTAACCGGCGCGAGAGGGAATGATGCTGTCGGTCGAGGCGCGAGCGCGGTAGCCGCGGTGCAGGGGAATCCCAAGCGCGTCGGCACGCGCCGCGAACAGGTCGCGCAGCCAGGGCCCTGCGTACTCCTCCATCCGCACCGGCCCCTCGGCCTCGAGCAGCACGAGATGAGGCGAGCCGACCGTATCGAGGTTGACGAAGCGCGTGGTAGCCGGGTCGAGCTCGTGTCGATGAGAGGAGACGAACGCGCGGATGCCGTCCTGAAGGGTCTCCTCGGCACCGCAGGAGACGAGCAGTACACGCAGACCGGGGATCGGATGCTCGCGCAGGATCTCGGCGAGTGCGACGATGCAGGCGACGCCAGAGAGGTTGTCGTTTGCGCCCTGCACGGTCTCGCTGCGCCAGACGTCTGCGACCAGGGCCGTGCCGAGCAGGCCGAGGACGAGGCCCTTGAGTGCGCCGATGCGCCTGAGGGCACCCGGTGGACAGAGCGAGCCCACGATCGTCGCGAGGGGACCGGCGAGCCCGAACCACCATTGGGGAAGGGGCGTTTTGAAACGCTCCAACACGTGCGGCGCGCGTTCATAGAGCGTGCGCTGGAGCGTCTGGTCGAAGATCATGCCCGTCTGGGGGGCGTCGTGGTGGGCGATCACGACGAGCGTGTTCAACGCGTCGGGGTCACCGGCACGGGCGATCAGGTTGACGGTGGTGCGCCGGCGACGGACGAGGCGGCGCAGGACGCGGGGCCCGTTGTGGGCCTCGTCGATGATCCCAGCGAACGTGGCGAGGGCCAGCAGCGCGCCGGATAGGCGGCGGCCGCGCAGCGACAGCAGGGCTCCGAGAACACCGGTGAGACCGAGGCCGGTGGCGGTCGGCGGGAATGTGCCCCAGGAGGGCTCGTCCTCCAGCTC
>JBAUXH010000008.1:0-21028 GCA_049584155.1 Solirubrobacteraceae bacterium | reverse complement strand
GGCCAGGCGCGCGGAGAGCTCGCCGCCGTCGACCGCCGGGTGGGCGGCCCAGACGAAGTTCGCCTGGCTATCGCTCACCTCGAACCCGCGCTCGCGCAACCCATCGGTCACAACGATGCGCTCGCGTGAGATCGAGGCCACGCGGCGAGAGACGATCTCCGAGCAGGTGCGCAGCGCCTCCAGCGCGCCGGCCTGGGAGACCTCCGAGACGCCCAGGTCGGGCTGCAGCTCCGCCAGCAACTCCTCCGAGCCGGGCCCGCCGATCGCGTAGCCGACCCTCAGGCCGGCAAGTCCCCAGGCCTTCGAGAAGCTGCGCACGACGAATAGGCGCGAGTGCTCCGCCGCCAGCTCCAGCGAGGAGTTGACCGGCTGGGCGTCGGAGAACTCCACGAGCGACTCGTCCAGCAGCACGGCCACGTCGTCGGGCAGCCCCGAGAGCAGGCGCTCGAGCTCGCCGCTCGCCAGCAGCTCGCCCGTGGGGTCGTTCGGGCTGGCGATCGCGACCACGCGCGTGCCCGGCTCGGATGCCGCCTGCAGTAGCTCGTCGACGCCCCCGGCGACCCGGATGGCTTGCCCGTGGGCGCGGCGGGCCATGATCGGGAACAGAGGGTAGGAGGGCCACGCGCTGAGCAGCCGTTGACCGGGCTCGAGTAGGGCGCGCGTGGCGGAGCTGAGCAGCTCGGCGGCGCCGTTGCCGAGAATCACCCGCGCCGGCTCCACGCCATGACGCTCGGCGAGCTCGTCGTGTAGTTGCGAACCCCGCAAGTGTGGATAGCGCTGCATGCCGCGACGCGCCACGAAGGTGATCGCGTTGACGATGCTCGGATGGGGCAGCTCGGGCCATGTCGTCTGGGACAGGTCGAGCGTCTCCACGCGCATTAGCGCTTTGCGTTTGCGCTCGTCCGCCTCCTCGCGCAGCCCCGCGTTGACCTCCTCCTCGGACATACCTTCGAACTGACGGTAGTAGTCGAGCAGGCTCATAGCGACCTACGACTCGGCGGGGCGGCGGCGACCGGCGAAGACGCCGATGTCGCTTGCCACTGACCCTGTCACGGTTTATTTCCAGGCATCGTGCTCGATCCCGGACCGTGGATGAGGACGAACCAGAAGATGAACACCCCGGCGCAGATCACCGCCGTGACCGCGAACACGCGCCCGAGCGCGCCCGTGCGCTGGTCGTGCCCGGCGGCGCGGCGCACGAGAATCCAGGCCTGGTCCATGCGCTTCAGGATCGCGAGCGCGCCGAACAGCAGCACGAACAGCCCGACGAAGGCCACGAAGATGCCGAAAGTGACGCTGCCCGAGAGGTAGTTGACCTGCGCGGCGATCCACAGGCAGGCGATCGGGATCGGGCCCCAGCACAGCAGGCTCAGCACGATCATCCCCGCGAGCAGGACGCCCGCCAGCGAGCCATCCACCCGCTGGCGCGTCTCGCTCCCGCGCTCGGGCAGCCCGCGGAAGTGGACCGGCGCGGTGCCGGGACGGCGGCCGACGAACAGGCCGCCATTATCGGAGGGGTCGGTGCGCATCGGTCCCTATGTTCGCAGGTGCCCGCCCTGACACCCACGACTATCGGCCCATCTCGCCGCCCTCGCCGGTGAGAGCGCACTCGAGACGGGGCGCCATCGATGCGCCCACGGCGGAGGGTTCGCCATCGTTCGCGCTCGGTCAGTCCGCGTACAGCCGGTCGAGCACGTCTGAGTACATGTCGTTGACGACGTTGCGCTTGACCTTCAGTGTCGGCGTCAGCTCGCCCGTCTCCTGCGATAGATCGTGGTCGAGGATCGCGAACTTCTTCACCTGCTCGACCTGCGCGTATTTAGCGTTGGCCCTGTCGAGTGCCTCTTGCACCAGCCCTTGCACGGCGGGCTCGCGCACGAGCGAGGGCATGTCCGCGGGCAGCCCGTGCTCGGCCGCGTAACCGGCCATCTCTTCCTCGTCGAGCGTCACGAGCGCCACCGGATACGGGCGCTGATCGCCATGCATCACCGCCTGTGAGATCCAGCGGCACTGCTTGAGATCGTTCTCGATGTTCGCGGGCGTGAGGTTCTTACCGCCGGCGGTGATGATGATGTCCTTCTTGCGCCCCACGATGTAGACGAACCCGTCCTCGTCCACGCGCCCGAGGTCGCCGGTGTGCAGCCATCCGTCCTCGATCGCGCCGAACGTCTCTTCGGCGCGGTTGTGGTAGCCCTGGAAGATGTTCGGGCCTTTAATCAAGAGCTCGCCGTCATCGGCGATCTTCACCTCGACGCCCGGGAAGGGCTTACCGACACTGCCGAAGCGGTGGTTCTCGGGACTGCACGCGGTCGCGGCGGTCGCCGTCTCGGTCATGCCATAGCCCTCCATCACCGGCACGCCGCAGGCGTAGAAGAATTCGAGGATCTCCTTCGCGATCGGCGCCGCGCCGCTGACGGCCTCGCGCACGCGCCCGCCGAACGCCGCGCGCACGTTTTTGAACAGCCGCTCCTCGGCCTCTTCGAACGGCGCCTGCAGCTCGTCCGGAATCGGCCGCCCGGCGAGCTGATGTTCGCGTACCTGCATGCCCACGCGTACCGCCCCCGCGAGCTCCTCCGGGTCGGCGTTCGCGCTGACGAGCGTGTAGATCTTCTCGAAGATCCGCGGCACCGAGGGCAGGTACGTGGGCTTGACCTCCGCCAGCTCGCCGATGATCTGTTTCGTGTCCCCGCCGAAGTAGGCCAGCGTGACGCCAAGATCGAACACGAGCAGCTGCAGCAGCAGCGCGAAGGAGTGGGCCAGCGGGAGATACAGGTAGACGACGTCCCCCGCGTCGCTCGCGAGGCTCGCGCGCGACTCGACCATGTCGACGATCGCGCGGTAGTTGCCGTGCGTGAGCACGCATCCCTTCGGCGGACCGGTCGTGCCGGAGGTGTAGATGAACGTGAAGATGTCCTGTGGGCTCACGCCGATGCGGCGGGCCTCCAGCTCCTCTAGCGAGCGTCCGCGCCCGCGCGCGCGGACCTCCTCCAGCGGGGTCGCCTGCAGCGCCGCGATCTCGGGCGTCAGCTCCTCCGCGGAGGGCGCGTCGATCGTGACGATCGTGCGCAGGTGCGGCAGGGTGTCGCGGATCGCCGCGATCTTCGCCAGCTGCGAGACGTCCTCGCAGACGATCGCGCAGGCGTCGGAGTCGGAGATCACCCAGTGGCACTCTTCGGGTGAGTTCGTCTGGTAGATCGGCACGACCACCGCGCCCACCGAGGTCGCGGCGAGGTCGGCGTAGGACCACTCGGGTCGGGTGTTCGCGAGGATGCACACGCGCTCGCCCGGCTGGATGCCCAGATCGATCAGCCCGAGCGCGACCTCGCCGACGATGTGGTCTAGCTCGGCGTAGGTGATGTCACGCCACTCTCCGTCCTGCTTGTGACGGATGGCGGTGCGATCGGGATACCGCTCGGCCGCACGCGGAATCAGATCGGCGATCGTCTGCGACGCGGTTGCCGACGGCGCGGTGGTGGCCTCCATGACTTGCTCTCCTCCTCGATCGACGCTGATGTGCCGCTCACCCAATGACGACGTTAGAGCGACCCTCAGATCTTAGGGCAGTTTGCGCGTGTTCGGGTGGCGCGCACGTGCCCGGAAGGGTCAGCTCGGTGGGTTCGGGTCAGCTCGCCGGGTCGCCGAGGAGCGGCACCACATCAGGCGCTCGGGCGCCGCGGGCTGGTGGTTGGCGGGGTGGGACTGGGGGCTAGGTCTTGAGCGAGGCGGCGGGACGCCGCGGGGAGCGGCCCTGTCGCACGGAGGCGAGAAACAGGCTCTTGTCGATGCGCCCCCTGAATATGGGCACTCCATTTTCGAGGCACTTCGACAGAACTTCTCGGCGCCCCAATCCGGCTTCGCGGGCAAGCTCGGTGGGCGTCAGGTGGTTGGCCATCGGGAGATCTCCTCCTGTCCGAGATATGTGTCCGGCTGCTCATCTCAACTTAGCGCTGAGAGCGGACGTTTGCAATAGACCTTTCCCGCAATCCGCGGGTCCTATTCGTCCCCCGCCGTCGTCACTTTGGGGCGCTCGGCTCCGGCTTCGCACTGGTCCGCTGGGCCGGGTTTGAGCTGGTCGCTCGACGGGCTCTAGCCCGTCCCCTAGCGTCGAGGTCGCGAGCGCCGGGGTCCGGGGCGCCGGGGTCGCTACACGGGGTTGGGCACGTCCAGAAACACGTGCCGCAGTCCATGCCGCTTGGCGAGATGCTCACCCAGTGCACGCACGCCATGCGTCTCGGTCGCATAGTGGCCGGCGGCGATCAGGTGTACGCCGAGCTCGCGCGCCTGAGTCATAGCGCGCTCGGCCGGCTCGCCCGTGAGCAGCGCGTCGGCGCCCGCTCGCGATGTTTCGGATAGGTAGTCGGTGCCCGCCCCCGAGACGATCGCCAGCCTGCGGACGCGCGGCGGTCCGGCGTCGAACACGAGCGGCTCGCGCCCGCCGGTCACCGCCCGCACGCGCTCGATCAATTCCTCCGCGGGGATGCCCTCGTCGGGGAATTGCGCGAGGCAACCGATCGGCTCGCCGTGGTGCAGCGCGAACGGTGTGTCCAGTCGCTCGGCGCCGAGCGCGTCTGCGATCAGGGCGTTATTACCGAGCTGCGGATGCGCGTCGAGTGGGAGGTGGTAGGCCGCCAGCGCGATGTCGGCCTCGAACAGCAACTGCAGTCGGCGCTTCAGCTGCGCGTCGATCGCGCCCGTGCTCTTGCCCCAGAACAGGCCGTGGTGGACGAGCAGCAGGTCGGCGTGCTCACTCGCTGCGAGCTCGAACAGCTCCGCGCTGGCGGATACGCCCGTGGCGAGCGTCGAGATCTCCGCCGGTCCCGGGACCTGCAGGCCGTTCGGGCAATAGTCCTCGAACCGTCCCGGCTCCAGCAGCTCATCGAGTTCGGCGAGGATCTCCGCGGTCGGCGTCGGCATAGGGGCGACCATATCCGCCCGCGGTGCTCACCGGCCGATACCCACCCGCGCTCGTATGGGATACTGAGCGCTGCGTCGGGGCGTGGCGCAGCCTGGTAGCGCGCACCGTTCGGGTCGGTGAGGTCCCGAGTTCGAATCTCGGCGCCCCGATAAAAAAGCCCCGCAAACGCGGGGTTTTTTGTTGGCCATATGCTCCGTTGGGTTTTGGCAGTGAGGCCGTTCATTTGGCAGTAAGCCCAAGGTCTCCTGAGCGTTCGCGGCGGACCCTCCCGTATTTACAGGGCTTGGAAGTGGCACCACACCAAAACGTGCGGTGAGGTCCCGGGCTCGGGAGGAGGGGCTCGAAGGGCATGTCGATGGTGTCCTCGGCTCCGGACGTGGTGCTCGGCCTCTACCGTGGGAGCGCAGCGAGTCGCGCCCGGGAGTCCTGATATTGGATGATGCAGGCCATGACGGATGTTGCGGCCAAACTCGACTTCTTCATTAGCTACACCAGCCAGGACGCTGCCTGGGCTGAATGGATCGCTTGGCAGCTAGAGGCCAACGGCTACACCACGATTATCCAAGCCTGGGACTACCTGCCAGGGAACAACTTCGCGATCAAGATGCAGAAGGCAGCACTGCGGGCAGAGCGGATGTTGGGTGTGATCTCGCCGGCTTACTTCGAGTCAGAGGCGACCGCGATCGAGTGGGCTGGAGCTCTGTCGCGCAACTTCGGCGGAGATCAACGGAGCTTCATTCCCATCCGCATCCGAAACTTCCACCCTGAGGGACTGCACAGCCCCATCATCTACGTGAATCTGTTTGGGTGCGACCGCGACCAGGCAGCCGCGGCGCTACTTGCTGGGATACCCGCCCCAAACAACGCACGCGCGGTGTTCGGGACCGAACGGCGCAAGCCAGCGAGCGAACCCAGGTTCCCAGCGACAGCTTGGAACATCCCGTCTGCGACGAGAAGCTTCACGGGCCGTGAGAGCGCACTAATCGAACTCGAGGCACGCCTCACTGGTCGAGGGCGGGCAGCAGTTACTCAAGCGCACGCCGTCTATGGGTTGGGTGGCATCGGCAAGACTCAACTGGTCGCGCGTTACGCCGAGCTGCATCGCGATGAGTATGACATTGGCTGGTGGATCAAAGCGGAGCAGGCAGCAACCCGCATGGCGGACCTTGCGGCCCTCGGGCAAGCAGTCGGATTGGCCGACGCAACAATGAAGGATCTGCCTGCGCAAGCAGCCGCAGCGCGCGACTGGCTATCGAGCTCATCTCGCTGGCTGCTAGTGATTGATGACGCCACAAATCCAGACGCGGTCGAGGCGCTGATGCCCGGTGGGGCTAAAGGACACATCCTCATTACCTCGCGAGCACACGCTGACTGGGGGGCAGTCGCAGCTGAGGTGCTTGCGCTGGAGGTGTGGGGGCGCCAAGAGTCAGTCGAGTTTCTACTTAACCGCACTCACAGAAACGAACCAGATGCGGCGAAGGAGGTTGCCGAACTGCTCGGCGATCTGCCGCTCGCGGTTGCACAGGCAGCTGCCTACATCAATACGCAGGGGATCACCCTCGCCGGTTATCGCAACCGACTGGTGAATGACACGCAGGGAATGCTTACCAGAGGAAGGCCACACGACTACAAAACCACGGTCGCTGGGACATGGACGCTCGCATTTGAGCAGATCCGCGAGGACGAGATAGCAGAACGCATACTCAAGAGCTGTGCGTATCTCGGGGCGGAGCGTATCCCTCGCGAGCTGCTCGATCAGGTTGTAGCGGACGCCGGAGGGAGCAACAAGCCAAGCTGCACAGCAGGGGCATCCGACGAAGCGGTCGAGCTATTGCTTGGCTACTCGCTACTCACGCCCGCAGGAGACGAGGCACTCGACATGCACCGCCTCGTACAGCAGGTCATACGTGCTAAGCACACCAAGGCAGAGCGGGAGGTAGCGATTGGGGAGACTGTGCAAATTCTCGCCGGTATGTTTCCGAGCCAGCTGAGGGAACCAACAGCATGGCCCGTGGCGATGCTACTGCTTCCCCATGTCGTGGCAGCAACTGAACAGGCGCGAACACATAGTCAATTTGACTCGCAAGCGGGCGATCTGCTTGATCGTGCTGCTACATATCTGCGAGAACGAGCAGAGCTCGATCGGGCAAAGGAACTGGGCCAGCAGGCTTGCGATGCTCTTGAGGGCAGTGTTGGCAGCGAGGATCCGATGTTCGCACGTGCGCTTGGCAACCTCGGGATCGTCAACCATCAGCTGCGTGATCTACTCACCGCGCGTAGCATGCTGGAACGCGCACTCAGTCTTAACGAAACCATCTCCGGAGCCGACGATCCCAGTGTTGCCATCACGCTGACGAACCTCGGGAATGTTCTACACGACCTAGGTGACCTACCCGCCGCGCGCATCGCGCAAGAACGCGCCCTCAAGATCGGAGAGGACAATTACGGAACCGGCCACACCCGGGTGGCGAGTGTGCTTGGGAACCTTGGACTCGTCCTTCGCGATGAGGGTGACCTATCTGCCGCGCGTAGCATGCTGGAACGTGCACTCAAACTCAAGGAAACCATCTACGAAGCAGATCACCCTGACGTCGCGACTACGCTTCTTAATCTTGGGATCGTCCTTCGTGATCAGGGTGAGCTGTCCGCCGCGCGAAGCAACTTGGAACGTGCCCTCGAGATCGGCGGAGCCATCTATGGAACCGACCACTTGCTGGTAGCGAATGTGCTTCGGAATCTTGGGCTCGTCCTTCGCGATGAGGGTGACCTACCCGCTGCGCGAAGGAGTATGGAGCGCGCGCTCAAGATTGACGAATCTATCTATGGAAGCGACGACCCTTATCTCGCGGTCCCGCTTGCCGACCTTGGAGCTGTCCTTTGCGATCAGGGTGATCTATCCGCTGCGCGAAGCATGCTGGAGCGCGCACTCGCCATATTGCAGAGAAATCTCGGGTCTACTCATGAGCATACGCTCACGATTGCTCGCCTCCTCGCCTCGCTCGACTCATGAACAGTGTCCTGCGCGGGGCGAAGCGACATCCAGGTGGTTGCCTGTTGCCGTCGGGTAGCGAGTGGTTCTTCGCGAGACGTGCAAGGAGCACCGAGGTAGGGCACGAGACGCTCAAACACACGATCCGCGACAAGGCCGGCGACCCCACCTCGCCTACGTCTGATTCCCGAGCAGCCGGCCGAGACGCTACTAGATGACCGTCAGCCGCTGTGGGGCCGCACGCTTGCGAGAAGGGTTCGCCGCTATTTCATACGACAGGTGGTTTGTGCTGTGGTGTGACTCGCTTCATGGGCGCGCCGATGCGTGCGAGGAACTCCATCAGTTTCTGGTCCCGTAGGGTGATGCGTGGCAGTGCCTCGTAATGATGGGAGATGAATTCCGCTTCAGCGTTATCGGTGAGCCTGCTGTAGAAGTAGCATGCATTCTCCGTACTGCGCGGGGAGGCTTGCAGCCGTAGGAACGGTGCAAGCTGCAGAGCATTCCGAACAGTGCTGGAGGACGAGGAGACAAGATGGAGCTCGTCGGCTTCCATCTGCGCAAGTGCTGAGAGGTGCGTCTGCTGGAAGATCGCATGAGGACCTTGCAGGAGTTCTGTTCGCTCGTAGTGACCCACACCGCTACGAAACTTCGCTGCTCCGGGGCGAATCAGTCGCACTTCGGTCATCGGCTCGCTCACCAGCTCGCCGAAGTGTGTAAGCAGGTCGTCGAGGAGCATGTGGATGTCTTCAAGCTCGCTCTTTCCAAGGATTCCGCCATGGGCCTTGCTGCGATTGCGCTCATCCCTGGCATAGTCGAGCAGTTGCCATAGCTCCTCGCCGCTCGACGGCGCACATGTGCGCCGTCGCCGGTCGGTACATGTACCGACCGGAAGACATGCAAGCGCTCTCGACGTACCGACGGATGCAGTCGTTTTTACGATATGGCTACACGATCTCCACAGCTCGGCAACGTCAGCGCGAGGGAGCCCGGGTAGGACTGCATGCAATCGCTCACCCTCAACCGAGGAGACGTTTTCATGCTCGGACGTATACATCGCCGCGCACTCACCGTCCTTGCCGCCGGGGTCATCGCGACCATCCTTCCGGCGGCCGTGGTCTTCGCGCATCCCTTCGCACATCCGCCGGGTGATCATGGACGACATCACGGGAGTTCGATCGCCCATGTGTTGCTGATCTCGGTCGACGGCCTGCACCAGTCGGACGTCGAAGGGTATGTCGGCAATCATCCGGGCTCGGAGCTGGCGAAGCTCGTCGGTGGCGGCGCCGAGTACGCCCGCGCGCAGACGCCGATCCCGTCCGACTCGTTCCCGGGCATGACCGCCCAGGTCACCGGCGGCAACCCGCGCACGACCGGCATCTACTACGACGACGAGTACAGTCACGCGGTCCTACCGGCTGGGACGACCTCATGTCATGGTCAACCGACCGGCGGCGAAGTCATCTACGACTCGCCCGACGACAAGGACGCGACTGCGCTCGACGCCGGTCAGGGGCTCACCGGCCTGCCCGGGAGCATCCTCGAAATGACCGCCCAGCCGCAGTCGCTCATCAATCCCGCGGCCCTGCCCGTCAATCCGCGTACCTGCAAGCCGATCTATCCGCACGAATATCTCCAGGTCAACACGATCTTCGAAGTGGCGCACAGTCACGGGTTGCGGACCGCGTGGTCAGACAAGCACCCTGCTTATGAAGCCCTCGAAGGGCCGTCGGGTCATTCGATCGACGACCTGTTCACGCCCGAGATCGACAGCGATGCGCTCGAACCGAATGGCACCCCATATCCGGGTGAAAGCAGCTGGACGGACGACAACGCCGCGACGATGCAGTACGACTCCTACAAGGTGCAGGCAGTGCTCAACGAGATCGACGGCTTCGATCACAGCCGCGCGACGAAGGTCGGCGTGCCGGCGATCCTCGGCATGAACTTCCAGACCGTCTCGACCGCCGAGAAGCTGCTCGCATCGGATGGCCTCAAGGGCGGCTATCTGCCAGGTACCACCACGCCCGGGCCATTGCTGGCGCGGGCGCTCGACTTCATCAACGCGAAGCTGCAGTCGATGGACGAAGAGATCCAGGCGCAAGACCTCGCAGACTCGACCGCGATCATCCTCTCGGCCAAGCACGGCCAGTCGCCGCAGGACCCGAATTCTCTGACCCGGATCAAGGACGGTCCCATCATCGAAGCGATCAATACCGCCTGGGACGCAGCGCACCCGGGGGCCGGCGCCCTGATCGTCGCCGGGACCGACGACGACGCATGGCAAAGTTACCTGTCCAACACCTCCCAGCAGGCCGCCGACTTCGTGAAGAACTATCTATGGAGCCACTCGGCGACCGGCGTGGCCTATGACGGCAGCTCGCGCACGCTCGCGCACTCGGGACTGTCTAAGATCTACGCTGGCAGGGACGCCGCGCGGTACTTCGGAGTCCCACCAAGCGACCCGCGCCACCCCGACGTGTGGGGTGTGGTCCAGGTCGGCGTGGTCTACACCGGCGGCAGCAAGATCGCCGAGCACGGCGGCGCCAACCCGGCCGATCGCGACGTGCCGATCGTCGTCTACGCGCCCGGGGCGGTCGAGCCGGGGACGTATCGCCCGTGGGTGGAGACGACCCAGATAGCGCCCACGATCCTCGACCTGCTCGGGCTCGATCCGGACGCTCTGCAGGCGGTCCGGATTGAAGGCACACAGGTGCTTCCCGGCATCGCTCAGCACTGATCTCACCGCATGCGACCGTCGGGCGCCACCAGCACGAGGCGCCCGACGGGTTCGTTCTGAGAAGGGGATGCGCGCACTTCACGCGCCGGCATCCGCCCGCAAGACAGCGCAGAGGTCAGCGACCGTCGGTGTCCTGCGGCCTTTGGATACCCGCGAGCACGTCGGCGCCGAGTACGGCATCCACTTCCAGGACCGATGTCGCCATTACACGGGCGAGCATCATGTATTGACCGATGACCAGTAGGAGCTGAACGATCTCGGCCGCGCTGAAGCGGGCGCTCATCGAGTTGAAGGTCGCCTCGTCGGGCGCGGCGTCTACGACCACCTGCGTGGTGAAGCGAACGACCAATCGCCCATCCTCCCCGAGGGCGTCGGCATCGACTTCGTCGTTCTCCAGCGCGGCGACCTGCGCTGCAGAGCCCCCGACGGCCAAGAGAATCGGTATGTGCTGAGTCCACTCGTATTCCGCCCCCGGTGTCAGGCGCGCGACGCGCAGGATCGCGAGCTCGCGCAAGATCGGGTCAAACAGATCTCCGTCCAAGCAATCGCGCCCGAACCGCAGCCAGTTGACGAATGTGCCCTGAGCATTAGCAACCACGCGGAAGATAGCCAGTGGCGGCAGACGCTCGAGCGCGGAACGCACGCGGGGATTGGCCTCAGCAGGGTTTAGCTCGGGCAGGCGCGACACGGTGGGGGACGTTATATCTCTCCTTCGACCCTCTAAGGCGTCTTGTCATCTCGTTGTCGCGCCCCGGAGTCCCGGCGAGTGCCTGACGCTGTTGGGCCTGAAGCTGTTTGCATACCATCGCGCGATGCCGGAGATCGAGTTGACGGCCGAGGATCGCGCGATCCTCGCTCTGGAGGGTCCGACGCTCGCCGGGCATACGTGCAAGGTGATCGTGTGCGAAGACGACGCTCCTCAGGCCGCGGCGCTGGCGGCGCGGGTGGGAGCACGAATCGCCCAGGCCCCCGCTCTGGTCAGGCGTCTCGCCGGTACGGCCGACAGGCCCGTCTGGGTCGAGGATCCGGCGTTCGACCCATCTGCACATGTCCTCGCGGCCTCCGTCGCAGGGCCGGTTGATCATGCGGGCCTGTGTGCCGAGGTGGCGCGCCTGTTCGCTCAGCGATTGGATCGTGACCGGCCGTTGTGGCGTATCGACTGCGTGCCACTGCAGGGCGGCGGGGTCGCGCTGGTATGGCGCATCCACCACGCGCTCGCCGACGGGAGCACAGCGATGCGCTATGCCCGAGCGCTGCTGTGGGACGCGCCCACGGATGATCGTGTGCCACCCGTCCACGCTCGCGCGCTCACGCACGAGCAGGATCAGGTGCGACGGCGTGCCCATCTCGCTCATTTCTTTGCGCGCGAGTTCGCGCGCTCGATGCACGACTCGCCGTTTGATGGACGCATCGGCATACGCCGCGAGGTCGCGTTTGCGACTGTGCCGCTCGCCGAACTGCACGATGCTGCCAGGGCGATCGACGGGGCGACCCTGAACGATGCCGTGCTGAGCGTCGTCAGCGGCGGTCTGCGCCGCTGGATCGAGCAGCGCCATGGTCCGGTAGGGAGTCTGCGCGTGAAGGTACCGGTAAGTCTGCACCACGAGGGCGAAAACGCTGGCAACCGCGACTCGTTCTTCTCCGTAGCCGTACCTCTCGCCCAGCCCGACGCGGTGGCACGCTTGCGCGCTGTGCACGCCGCGACCACGGTGCGCAAGGCCGAGCATGATGCCGAGACAATGGACGCCCTGTTGCGGGAGCTTCGCGGCGTGTCGCCGGGACTCGGGCGGTTCTGCGAACGGGTCGAGCGCAGCCCGCGCACTTTTGCGGTCAATGTCTCCAATGTTCCCGGGCCACGGGAGCCGGTCAGCGTGCTCGGTGCGCCGGTCGGCTCACTGCACTCGATCGCCGAGATAGCGGAGCATCATGCGCTACGTGTAGCGGTCGTCTCGCTGGCCGGAGCGCTGTACCTGGGCTTCTGCGCCGATCCCGCGATCGTGGAGGATGTGCAGTCGATGGCGGATGGCACCGAGCTAGAGGCTGCAACCCTGATTGCGGCGGCCTGACCGGGTAATTCGGGGTCTTGAGGGCCCCTGGACGCATGTTCTAGCGCTCGTCGTATGCTTAACGAGCGGGTCGACCGTGGCCGAACGTGATCTTTGAGGCCGGAGCGCGTCTATAAAATGGCATCTGTGCGTTGGGCTGCACGCCGAGTCTCACAAACGATGGCCGGCGCGTAAAGGGGACATACGATAACCAGCCGAATCGACACTCACCGCTCACCACCGCATACAACCCCATTCGGGATCTTGCAGCGCAAGCTCGACACGCGCACATGCTTGATCTCGGTTGAAGGGGAGCTCGATCTGTTCACGGCCCCGAGCCTGAAGCAGACGCTCGCCGACGCCCTGCATGCGGGCAGCAGCCGATTCGTGATCGACCTTTCGCTGGTCACGTTCATCGACTCGACCACGCTGGGCGTGCTCGTGGGCGTCACGCGCCGCCTCGAGGATGGTGCTCGCCTGGCGATCGTCTGTACGCGCCCCAACGTACGCAAGATTTTCGAGTTCTCGGGGTTGGATGGGACGTTCGCGATCTTCTCGACACTCGACGAGGCGCTCGCACACGCGCAGGGGAACGAAGCATGCGCGAGCTGATCTACAGGTCTGCCGATGGCGCGCAAAACGAGTGAGCATCCCCCGCTTGCCCGTCCGCGCCGGCGCTTGCCGGCGGCCATTGCCCTCGCCTGCTGCGCCCTGGCCGCGGCCTCGATTCCGGCCACTGCCGCCAGACTCGGCCACACACGCCCGATCTCCGGTGCGCCTGCGCCGAACGGGTCCGTCGCTCCACCGACCGTAGTCGCCGCGCCCGAACCAGCGCATCGGGGACGGTCCGGTGTGGGGCGCCACGAATCGCGCGAACAACCGGACACAAGCCGCCAGACGCAGGTGCCTGCGGCGCTTCCAGAGCACGAACAGTCTGGAGGGCAGGGAGAACGGGGCTCGGACTCCCCGAACGCGGAAGACCCGCGACATCGCAGGTCAGACCGGGGTGAGCGGCATGAGGGTGTCGGCGGCCCAGCCGCTGGGAGCGGTAGCTCACTCCCGTTGCCCGATCACGCGCAAAGACACTCCCCACACCATGCCGATCTCTCGAGCACCACGGGTGTAGCGACATTAGTCCCGAATACACCGACGCGCTTGCCTATACCTACTGTACGCGTGTCCATACCCACCGTCACTGTGACCGCAACGCCAACGGCGAAGTCGACGGCAACCACCCCTGTGGCAGTGAAATCGGCGACAACCACTCCCGCGGTTGCGGCGGCGACCGCTCCCGCCGCCGCCGCGACGCCGGCGGCGATCACCCCAGCGGCGGTGCCGCAGGTGGCTGCGGCACCCGCGGCTGTCACATCCACGCCGGCGAGGACACCCCAGCCCCCGGTTGCCGGAGCATCGCAGCCGGCAGGCGCGGGCCGCGGCGATCCGCATGGTCGCGGGAATGCGCATGCACACCGCCGCCACGCCCGGCGTACCGCTGCCGGCAGGCACGCAACCCCGGTTGCGCCGTCGGATGCAGTCGCTTCCCCCACGGCGGTGTCCTCCACGCATGCTCACCCCGCGCGGGTCGGGCATACACGTAAGGCACTGCGCGGCGCCGCGACCGCGAGCAGCCCGACGCCGATCGTGACGACGATCACCAAAATCGTCGGCGTCGTACCCACACTCGTGTGGGCGCTGATCGGCGCCCTACTCGCGCTCGCGCTGGCGCTGGGAGTCCGTTCACGCCTGGCCGCGCTGCGTGCCCGGCGACTGGAGCAGCAACGTGGGGAGCTACTCGAGGACGTCGGTCTGCTCCAGGCCGCCTTGCTCCCGGTGCTGCCTGATCGGCTCGGTCCGGTCGGGACCTCCGCGGCCTACCGACCGGCAGACGGTCCTGGCGCGGGTGGCGACTTCTACGATCTGTTCGCGCTCGACGATGGTCGCCTGGCGGTGATCCTCGGCGACGTCTCCGGACACGGGCGCCAGGCGCTGCCCCATACGGCGCTCGTGCGGTTCACGTTGCGGGCGTACCTGGAGGCCGGCCTGTCGCCGCGCAGCGCGGTTCAGACGGCGGGGGCGGTGCTCGAGCGCCAACTCGGGGAGTCGTTCGCCACGGTCGCGGCTGCGATCTACCACCCGCGTGAGCGCACCCTCACCTACGCCTGCGCCGGTCACCCCCCGCCGGTAGTGCTTGGCTCACGGGCGATAGAGCCGATCACCGTTTGCTCCGCGCCGCCGATTGGCGCCGGCACACGGACCGGGACGCGCCAGACGGTCATATCGGTGCCGGGCCGCTCACAGATTTGCCTTCACACCGACGGTGTGACTGAGGCGCGGGTGGGCGCCGAGTTGTTCGGCGCCGAGCGGCTCACACATACGCTCGCCGAGCTCGGGCCTCGGGCCACCGCGCCGGAGTTGCTGGAGCGGGTCGCCGCACAGACCGACTCGCGCCCCGATGACATGGCGGCCTGCCTGTTGAGCGTCGAGGGAGGCGAGGGGGCTCCGCGTGTGCTCGTCGAGGAACTTGAGCTCGATCGCGAGCAGGCGTCGGGCGATCGGATCGAGCCGTTTCTGCTCGCCTGTGGGGTGCCCCAAGGTGAGATCGCCGAGCTGGTTCATTCGACGCGCGTCGTCGCGGAGCGGTCGGGCAGCGCCCTGCTGGAGCTGAGCCTCACCGACGGAGCGCCGGAAGTGACGTTGCGCCGCGACAACGTCGCGCTGTTGCATCCACCCCAGGTCGGACGGCGAGCTGGCCTGGGAGGGGCGCCGTGAGAAGTGCCTCGCCGGCGCTCGCCCCCGATGCCGCGATCGTGCTGGGCATTGCGTCCACCGCATTGCCGTTCGCCAATACACCCCAGGACGCCGCCGAGCGCTGGCTGCGGGTCCTACGTCTGCACGGCCAAGCCGGGGCCGCGCTGCAGGCGCTCGGCGTCAGCGAGGGGCCGCTGCGGTCGTCCGGTGAGGACGAGCACGGGTTGGCGCCACCTGTCAGCGTCGAAGATCGCGACGCGATAGCGCGAGTGCTCGAGAACGCCGCCGACCGTGCCGACCGCCGCGGCGCCGCTGGGGTCGCGACATCCGACGTGCTGATGGCCGTGATGGACGTGTACGGCGCTGACTTCGAGCGGGTGCTGCAGGCGCATGGCACCGATCGCGTCGAGGTGATCGAACGGCTCGGCACGATGTAGAGACGGCGGCGCGGCGTCGGTGTAAGGTCACGGCATGACGCTTGTCCTGCTCACCGGAGCCACGCGCGGTATCGGCCGCGCCGCCGCGATCGAGCTCGCCCGACAGGGCGCCGAAGTGGCGCTGGTGGGGCGTGAGCCAGAGCGTGTCCGGGCGGTCGCGGACGAGGCGCGGGCGGCGGGCGGCGGGGCGTCGTCCATCCACGAGCATGTCGCCGACCTGACGCTGATGGCCGACGTCCATGAGCTGGCCGGCGAAGCGCGCGAGCGCTACGGGCGCATCGACGTCTTGGCGAACAACGCAGGGGCGTTGTTCGCCTCGCGGCAGTTGACCTCCGAGGGTCTCGAGCGCACGTTCGCGCTTAACCATCTCGCCCCGTTCCTGCTCACCAACCTGCTGCGCGACCGTCTGACGGGAGGACGCGTCGTCACGACCGCCTCTGACGCCCACGAGGGTGGGCGATTGGACCTCGAGGACCTCCAATCCGAGCGCTCATACGGGGCGATGCGCGTGTATGGCACCTCGAAGCTGTGCAACATCCTGTTCACACGCGAGCTGGCCAGGCGCGCGCCGGAGTTGCACGCCAACTGCTTTCATCCCGGCGTCGTACGCACCGGGTTCGGCAAGAACGAGCGCGGGATCTGGAAGATTCTGACGACGGTGGGTGGACCGTTCTTCCGCTCTCCCGAGCGCGGCGCCCGCTCGCTGGTCTGGCTCTCACTATCCGAGCAGGCGTCCGCTCTCACCGGCGAGTACGTGCAGGATGAGAAGGTGTTGGCTCCCAGCGCGCAGGCCCAGGACGAGACGCTCGCCGCGGGTCTGTGGGAACGGAGCGTCGAGCTGACGGGCCTATCCGCTGGCGCACCCGCATGACCCACATTACGGCGCGATGCGCGAAGGCGTTAGATTGGGTGGGACCGTTTGAGTATCTTTCGCAGCGTCGAGATTTGTAGTCGAGCGAAGGCGAGCCGCAAATGACCACATCCGGCAGCATGCGCACGCAACCGCAGGCCACGACACGTTACGAGTCCCCGCGCCGAGCGTTCGTCCTTGCCTGTCTCGCCCTGCTGGTCGTGTGCCAGCTAGCGTCTGTGACTGCCGCCGAGGGGGCGCCCACGGTCACGTTCAAAGTGAAACCCCAACCGATTCCGGGCTTCCCTGGGACGGGCAACATTCTCGGCGCGGGAGCTCAAGTCACCGTCCAGGACACGATCAGCGGAACCGAATATGGAGGGTTTCCCTCCCCGCTGGTGTTGCTCGCCATTCTTGCTCCCGCCGGCACCAAGATCAACTCGACGGGCTTTGCAACATGCTCTCCGGCGGCGCTCGAAAACGTTGGCCCGTCGGCGTGTCCGAAGCAGTCGATCGCCGGTCCCGTGGGCGAAGGCATCGGCGTCGTCACATTCGGTGGCGAACAAGTTCGGGAGAAGGTGACGCTGCAGTCGTTCTTTGCTCCCAACAACGGTCTCACGGTGTACGCCAACGGCAGCACGCCTGTCTCCCTGCAGATCGTCGAAAAAGGCCACTGGATCACGGGTCCCGCCCCGTATGGACCGGAGCTGATCGTCGACATCCCGCTGGTCGAATCGGTCCCCGGCGCTCCCGACGCCTCGATCCTGTCGTTCAAAGTCGCCGTCGGCGCGGCGTATCGTAAGCACGGGAAGATGCACTCCTACATCACCCTCCCCAAGCACTGTCCGCGAGGCGGCGCTCCGATCAAGACGGAATTGGGCTTCCTCAGCGGCGAACACTCCACGGTCGCGTTCAAGCAACCCTGTCCGGCGCGTTAGGGATCACGGCCCATGCCTGACTCTGAGGGTCCCACACCGGCCGATGTACTGGTCGTGTTCGGCATCACCGGCGATCTCGCGAAGGTGATGACGTTTCGATCGCTCTACCGCTTGGAGCGGCGCGGCCTGCTGAATTGCCCGATCGTCGGTGTCGCCAGCAACGACTGGACGGTCGAGCAGCTGCGGGAGCACGCGCGCGAGTGCATCGAAGGCACCGGCGAGTCACTGGACCCCGCTGTGTTCGCGCGCTTCGCCGCGCGTCTGTCTTACGTCAGCGGCGACTTCACCGACGCCGCCACCTACGAGCGCCTGGCGGGGGCCGTCGAGCATGCGCGCTGTCCGGTCTTCTACCTGGAGATCCCTCCCTTCCTGTTCGGGCCGGTGATCGGACAGCTCGCCGCGGCCGGGCTGACGAAGAGCGGTCGCGTGGTCGTGGAGAAGCCGTTCGGCAACGACCTCGCCTCTGCGCGTACGTTGGCCGCGGAAATCCACGAGCACATCGATGAGTCTCAGCTCTACCGCATCGACCACTTCCTCGGCAAGATGGGCACGGACGAGTTCCTCTACCTCAGGTTCGCCAACACGATGATCGAGCCGATCTGGAATCGCAGCCACATCGCGTGCGTGCAGATCACGATGGCCGAGTCCTTCGGCGTGGCGGATCGCGGGCATTTCTACGACCCCGTCGGTGCGCTGCGCGACGTGGTCATCAACCACCTGATGCAGATCGTGGCCGTCGCCGCGATGGAGGCGCCCGCGGGCGACGACGCCGAAACCTTCAAGGACGCCAAGTACGCGGTCCTGCGCTCGACCGCCACCGCCGATCCGGCGCACTACGTGCGCGGCCAGTACGACGGCTATCTGGGCGTCGACGGCGTGGCGCCGGACTCGAGCACCGAGACGTATGCGGCGATGCGCCTGGACATCGACAACTGGCGCTGGTCCGGGGTGCCCTGGTTCATCCGCGCGGGCAAGTGCCTACCGGTCACCCAGACCGAGCTGCGGGTCGTGTTTCGCCATCCGCCGCGCCTGGGCTTCATGGAGCACGGCCATCGCCGCCCCGAGCCCGACCAGCTCGTCATCAAGCTGGACCCCGGAACCGGCGTGCAGGTGCAGCTCGACGCGCATCGCGCGGACGCCGAAGGTCCGCGGGCGATCACGCTCGAAATGGAGTTCGCGCAGGAGGGCGGCGAGGCGCCGACGCCTTACGAGGTGCTGCTGCTCGATGCGATGCGCGGCGACAGCACGCGCTTCACGCGACAGGACGGCGTCGAGGAGGCCTGGCGGATCTTCCAGCCGCTGCTCGACGCGCCCCCGCCGGTCCACTCCTACGCGTCCGGTTCCTGGGGGCCAGACGAGGCCGGCGGCCTCGTCTCCGGTCATGGTCCCTGGCGTGGCCCGTGGGTGGCGCCGTGAGCGACGCGATGCCCCAGAGCGCGGCGGCGCCCTCGCCGTTCCCGCCGATCGCCGACTACGCCTTCCTCTCCAACTGCCATACCGGCGCGCTGATCGCCCCCGATGGCGCGGTCGACTGGCTGTGCGTTCCCCGCTTTGACTCTCCGAGCGTCTTCGGGACGCTGCTCGATCGCCAGGCGGGCGCCTTCCGCTTCGCGCCGTTCGGCATCAACGTGCCCTCCGCGCGCGTCTATGAGCCGGGCACGAACACGCTGCTCACGACCTGGAACACGCCCACGGGCTGGATGGCCGTGCGCGACGCGCTCACGCTCGGTCCCCGCCGGGGCGTGGACCTCGTCACGCCCCACACGCGACCCCCGACCGATGAAGACGCCGAGCACCTGCTCGTGCGCGTGGCGATCTGCCTGGAGGGCGAGGTCGAGGTCGAGCTGACCTGCGAACCGGTCTTCGACTACGGGCGCGTCCCGGCCACGTGGGCGATCTCACAGGAGGGCCACTGCGCCGACGCGACCGGCGCGGAGCTCACCGTGAGGCTGAAGACCGACATGACCGTCGGCGTTGAGGGTGACTGGGTCCGCGCTCGGCACGTGCTCAAACAGGGCGAGCAGATCTTCTGCGCGCTCTCCTGGGCGGGCGAGCTGCAGGCGCCCACCGACATCGACGACGCCAACGCGCGTCTGGCCACGACCGCCCGCTACTGGCGCGGCTGGCTCGGGCGCGCGCGTCTGCCCGATCACCGCTGGCGCGAGGCGATCCAGCGTTCGGCGCTGGCGATCAAGGGCCTCACGTACATGCCCACGGGCGCGACCGTCGCCGCGCTGACGACGTCTTTGCCGGAGACGCCCGGGGGAGAGCGCAACTGGGACTACCGCTACACCTGGCTGCGCGACTCGACGTTCACGCTGCAGGCGCTGCACTACCTGAACCTCGACTGGGAGGCCGAGGAGTTCATGCAGTTCATCGCCGATCTGGAGCCCAACTCAGACGGGGCGCTGCAGATCATGTACGGGATCGACGGCCGCCGCGACCTGACCGAGTCCACGCGCGACGACCTCTCCGGCTACGCCGGCGCGCGCCCCGTGCGGGTCGGCAACGGCGCCTTCGACCAGCGCCAGAACGACGTGTTCGGCGCGGCGCTCGATTCGATCTTGCTGCACACCCGTCGCAGCGAACGGCTGCCGCGCAGGCTGTGGCCGATCGTGCAGGCCCAGGCCAAATGCGCGACCGAAGTATGGCGCGAACCCGACCAGGGCATCTGGGAGGCGCGCGGCGCCCCGCAGCATTACGTCTCCTCGAAGCTGATGTGCTGGGTGGCGATGGACCGCGCCGCCAAGCTCGCGACGATGGCCGGCGACTCAGACCTGCAGTCCAGCTGGGCGGCTACGGCCGAAGAGATCAAGGCCGACATCCTGGAGCACGGTCTCACCGACTCAGGTGTCCTGCGCCAGCACTACGACACCGACGCGCTCGACGCCTCGACCCTGCTGGCGGCGCTGTTCGGGTTCCTCCCCCCGGGGGACGAGCGCCTGCGCGCGAGCGTCCTGGCGATCGCCGACGAGTTGACCGAGGATGGCTTCGTGCTGCGCTACCGCACGGGTGAGACCGACGACGGTCTCTCCGGCAAGGAGGGCAGCTTCCTGATCTGCTCCTTCTGGCTCGTCTCCGCGCTGGCGGTCGTCGGCGAGGAGCAGCGTGCGCGCGACCTGATGGAAAAGCTCCTTAGCGTCGCCTCCCCGCTCGGGCTCTACGCCGAGGAGTTCGACACCTCCACCGGTCGGCACCTCGGCAACTTCCCCCAGGCGTTCTCCCATCTCGCGCTGATCGAGGCGGCCGCGCGGATCATCCTCGCCGAGCGCATCGCCGAGATTCAGTGATGTCGTGCCGGACCGCACATGTGCGGTCCGGTGACGAGCCGCATGCGGCTCGTCATTCCGACGGCGCATGCGCCGTCGG
>JBAUXH010000007.1:0-18863 GCA_049584155.1 Solirubrobacteraceae bacterium | reverse complement strand
GCCCCGACGGCCGGAGCGCGCCTGCGCGCTCCGGGGTCCTCCCGTATACGGGAGGACCGACCGAATCGGCTTCGAGCGTTCGCTCGGCGCGTGTTCAGGCGGGCGGGAAGACCTGCATCAGGCGTTTGAGCGCCAGCGGGTTGCCGCGCGGTCGCAGCTTCCCCGTGACGATCGCGCGGCGGGGGTCCAGGCGCTCGCCGACGATGTCAATCCAGTCCTGGTAGGCCAGGCGCAGGCGCAGGTCGGGGTTGGGCGACTCGCCCTCGGCGACCATGCTCGAACCGTTGTTCACAGTCAGGTGCCACGTGGGCACGTCCGGGTCGGTGAACTCCCACTGGAACGTCATCGCGCGCTTGAGCCCGTGCTTGGGGTTGACCTGGCGGCGGATCGTGTCGAACAGCAGCGCGACCGTCTCGGGATCGCGCTTGGAGGGACCCTCGCGCACGCCGATGATGCCCGCCTGCGCGAGCTTGCGTCCGCGCTGTGCCGTTTCCAGCGGTTCCAGGTCGCGCGGCAGAAGCGGCGGTCCCGGCAGCGTCTCGAGCGCCAGGCCGGCCGAGCGTAGCTTCGTGGTCATCGAGGTGAGCCCCTCGACGCCCACCTCGTCGTAGGTCGCGCCGAACACAGTTATGTAGCGTTCGTCCCAGCCCGGTGGCATCAGCACCTGCGCGCTGTATCGAGTCACGTCGCGCAGGATCTTCGCGACCGCCTTGGGTACTCGCACCGGGTCTTCGCGCGCGAGGTCCGCCAGCAGCTTCACACCGAAGCCGATGTGGCGCTGCTCGTCCGCGGCGATGTTCTGCATCCCCTCCCGGAACGCCGGCAGCTGGTCGCGCTGTTCCAGATAGCTACAGATGAAGTGCTGCCCCGGCTGCGCCAGCGAGGCCTCGATCACGATGTGGTACAGCGTCACCGCCGCCGCCAGCTGCGCGGGCGAGCGGTCGGCGCGCAGCTCGTCGGCCATGCGGTCGAGGCGGTCGAAGATCTTCCTGAACCCCGGCGTCAGCTGCGGCTTGATCGCGCGCAGGCCGCTCTCCATTGAGCCGTCGCCGATGCCGCACACCTCCTGCATGAAGCGCTTGAAGAACACCGCGTGGCGTGCCTCGTCGACCTGCTGGGTGGTCAGGAAGTACTTCTGCTCCTCCAGTGGTGCCGCGTCGATATAGGGGGAGAGGTTGTCCGCGACCGCGTCCTCGCCCCAGAAGAACAGCGCGTAGTTCCACAGCGCCGCCGTGCGCTCGAACTCGGTGAAGTCCTCGCGCCACTGGCGCGCGTCCTCGCTGAAGTCCAGCTCGGTCGCCTGCCAGTTGCCGCGCTCCCAGCGCGCATACAGGTCCTCGTAGGAGATCGCGTCCGTCGGCAGGCTCGCCGGGTTGGAGGCGTCGGTGGGTGTGGGGCTTGTCGTGGTCGCTGCGCTTGCCATAAGGGCTGTCCTCGCTCCTGGGGGTTCGATCGCCTGGCCGGGTGGGGATGAGGGCCACGGTCGGCGCCGACCGTGGCCCTCGGGGGTTAAGCGATAACGAACATTATCGCAATAGCGTTTGCTCTGTCAAGTAAGATGGAGCGTGTGGAGAGCACACGGCTGACGCGCGAGCAGAGCAAGGCCCACACCCGCTCGCGGCTGCTGGACGCGGCGCGCACGGTGTTCGCGCGCGGGGGCTACCACGGCTCCTCGGTCGAGCAGGTGGCCTCCGAGGCCGGCTTCTCCACCGGCGCGCTCTACTCCAACTTCGATGGCAAGGAGAGCCTCTTCCTGGCCCTGATGGAGCGCGAGATCGACGCGCACGCGCGCGAGATCTCGGCGGCC
The DNA here is from genome assembly GCA_049584155.1 of Solirubrobacteraceae bacterium. Lineage (GTDB taxonomy): Bacteria > Actinomycetota > Thermoleophilia > Solirubrobacterales > Solirubrobacteraceae > Palsa-744. The sequence goes on along the minus strand of JBAUXH010000007.1, from coordinate 17,056 downwards.
GTCGAGAACCGCCGCTCGGTCGCCGAGCGCGCCACCGGCGGTGCGCGCCAGTGGATGACGATGATCGAGCGCGAGCCCGAGCTGCTGCTGCTGTTCATGGAGTTCTGGGCCTACGGCGTGCGCGATCCCACCGTGCGTCCGAAGGTCGCCGCGCGCTTCGCGCAGATGCGCGAGCTGCTCACGCGCCTGATCGCAGACGGCATGCGCGAGTTCGACCTCGAGCTGGCACTGCCCGCCGAGCAGCTGGCGCTCACGATCGACGCCCTCGCCGATGGCATCGCCCGTCAGAAGCTCACCGACCCCGACGCCGTGCCCGACGACCTGATGGGCCGCGTGCTCTCGCTGCTGTTCGCCGCCGTCACGCGGCCGGCGGGGAGCGCCTGAAAGCCGCCCCGTTCAGGGCGAGAGCAACCATGCGCCGATCTGGGGCGCATGATGCGCCGGGTCTGGCGCATAGGACGTAGGCGTGCGTGTGAGCGGCCGATCTACTCCACCGGCAGGCACAGACACGCGTAGTGCACCGTGAGCAACCGCCGGGCAAGCCCTGGCGCGAGACGGTGAAGGCCAGCGCGCAGCGCCCACTTCACGCTCGCTCGTGCCCGCGTGAGCGGGGTCGTGGCGAAGAACGTGTGTACGGCGAGCGGCAGCGGATCTTCCAGCTCGCCCGCCACACACAGGCCCGCCCGTCTCACGATCGCCCGTGCATCGGCGCGATCAAGCCGCTGCAGGTGGCCCACCTCCTCCGCATGCTCGCGCTTGGAGGCTCGTCGCGCCGACAGGTTGGCCTCCAGCGGCACCTCCATCACCACCGCGCCGCACGCGCGTGCCGCCTCGGCCAACAGCGCGGGCGGATCGGGCACGTGCTCCAGCACATGCGAGACGATCCCGAGTTCGTACTCGCCGTCTCCGGCGGGCAGCCGTACGCCGTCATATAGCTCCACCGTGTCGATCTGCGGACGCCCGCGGGCAATCTCCACGGCCGCCCGCGTGATCTCCACACCCTCCAGACGCCCGCCGAATCGGCGCTCCCGCAGCTCACACAGCAACGCCCCGTCACCGCAGCCGATCTCCAGTGTGCGTGCAGGACGCAGGCCCACACGGGCGCACAGCGTGAGCACATGGTCGGCCTTCCCGACCGCTCCCAGCTTGCGCCAACGCGCGTACCGCGCTGCATCCGCCGGGTCCTCCTGTGCGTATGCATCGTCGTAGAACCGGACCAGCCGGGCTTGTTCATCCATCGGCGGATTATTGAGATTGGAGCTCATGGACGGCGTCCCGACGTAAACACTCCGTCTCGATGGCGGGGAATGGCGCCCAAAACTGAATTTTTGAAACTTGCCCAATCTACGCAAGCTCCTCAGTCCCGGATGAAAGCGTCTTTTCATGGGCCCCAGCGACTGGACAACCGGGTAGAAATTGCTAGCGTGTGTGGGTAGCTTGGTGAAGTCGCTATGCAGACACGCCAGCGCGCGTGTCGACGCCGATGAACCGCCAATTCGACGGTTCCGCGGCGGGACTGTACGGCACGGAGAGCTAGCCGCGCGGCGGTGTGCTCAAGCCACGAGAACCCCAAGGTAGGGACCATAGGACATCATCGGATCATCATTTCAGGGCTAGCCGCATCTTCAACTCCTCGCCGGTGTTCTTCCGAGGTCGAGGCAGGCCCGTGCCGGCACGCCGTTCGCGGTGGCGGTCTCATGGCCGCGATCGACCTCGCAATACCCGCAGCTAGTACCGCTCATCCGCAGCGACGGTTGAGCCGATAGGAATAGCGATGACTCCTCCGCCGGACAAATCGAACCAGCCGGGCGTATCGCGACAGACGAGCACCTCGCTCCCGCTGAGCGGCAAGCTTGCGCGGGATGCGCCCAGCCCGCTGTCGTCTCATTCGGGTACGTTCAGCGGGACGTTGCAGCGCTTGCTGGAGGGTTCGGGCTGGGGTGTTCTGCGTCCGACGGTCGACTTCGTGCTGCTGTGCCTGGGGGTGGTGATCGCCCTCGGTGGCGTGGACGCCACCCTGCACGTCTCCGCCGTGCTCGCTCCGCTGCTGGCGCTGCCCCCGCTGGTGATGCTGCTGTTCTACCTGCGCGGTCTCTACCGCACGCGCCTGCGCGCTCTGATCCTCGACGGGGTAGTGCCGGTCATCAGCGCCGTCTCGGTAGCGGCGATGGCGGTCGCGATGATCGGGCTGTTCGCCAACGGGCAGGTTCCCAGCCAATCGGAGTGGGTGCGAGCGTGGCTGTTCGCGTTGCTCGCGGTCGGTCTCGGGCGCATGGTCCTGTTGCGCGCTCAAAGCTGGGCGCGCTCGCGCCGGCTGATCGGCAAGCCGGTACTGATCATGGGCGCCGGTCTCGTCGGATCGCAAGTGGCGCGACGGCTGGAAGATCATCCCGAGTACGGGCTGGTCCCGGTCGGCTTCCTCGACGACGATCCGCGCACGATCGCGGAGGTCGGGGGTCGCGACGTACCGGTCTTGGGCACGGTCGAGCATCTCGACGATGCCGTGCGGCGCACCGGCGTGCGCAACCTGATCGTCGCCTTCTCGTCCGTCACCGACGCCCGCGTCAGCCGCCTGATCCAGCGTTGTCAGGAGCTCGGCATCGAGGTGTCGGTCGTGCCGCGCATGTTCGACACGATCAACGACCGCGTGGGCTACGACACGGTCGGGGGTCTGCCGCTGATGTCCTTCACGACCGTCAGCCCCAAAGGCTTTCAGTTCGCGGTCAAGTACGCGATCGATCGGGTGATGGCCGGGATCGTCCTGCTGGTGCTCTCGCCGCTGCTGGCCCTCATCGCGCTCGCGGTCAAGCTCTCGACCGGGGGCCCGATGCTGTTCCACCAACCGCGGGTCGGTCTCGACGGTCACGAATTCGAGATGCTCAAGTTCCGCACGATGCGGGGAACGCCCTCCGAGCACGGCGAGAGCGACGCCGATTGGGCCGAACGAATCGTCGGTGGGCACGACGAGACGGTGTCGGTCACGGTCGACGGGGGCAGCGATCGCCGCACGGGGATCGGGCGCCTGCTGCGCCGCACCTCACTCGACGAGCTGCCCCAGTTCTGGAACGTCTTCAACGGCGACATGTCGCTGATCGGCCCGCGGCCCGAGCGGGCGAGCTACGTCAGGCAATTCGAGCCCGTCGTGTATCGCTACGGCGACCGCCACCGAGTCAAGTCGGGGATCACCGGCTGGGCTCAAGTCAACGGGTTGCGCGGACAGACCTCGCTGGAGGAGCGCATCGAATCGGATAACTACTACATCGCCCACTGGTCGCTCGGGCTGGACGTGAAGATCGTGCTGCTCACGCTCCTGGCCCTGTTTCGCCGCGCCGACTGAGACGAGACCATGTTCCGTACTTCCGCTCCGGCGCCTGTTGGCGTACCCTGCCACGCCAACCATGTCACCCACCTGGATCTGGATGCAGGCCGCGATCGTCGTGTTCGTGCTGATCGGCATGGTCATCGCGATCGTCAAGCTCGCCTGACCTCGCCGCGGTCCTCGTCGCCCGCAACTCGACCCTCCCCGGGGCGTTACTCACATATGGACGCGATCGCGCCGCGTGCGCTCTCTGCCCCGCGGCTGCGATCGCGCCTGCCGATACCCCTGCCGGCGCTCGCAGTCCTGTTCGCGATGTTGCTCGCCGTGGTGGTCGCGATCCACCCCAAGCCGGCCGGCGCGTATGGCCTGGCGCTACAGACGGCCGTCGACACCGATCCGCCGGTCAATCGCGAAGGCGAACTGATGCTGGCGCGCATCCGCGCCGCCGGGGCCAGGCTCGTGCGGATCGACGTCAACTGGAGGGAAGCAGCCCCCGCAAGTCCACCTCCGGGTTTTCAGCCCGCCAACCCCAACGACCCCGCGTATAACTGGCAGGAAGCCGATCGCGCGATCGACCAGGTCGTCGCGGCAGGGCTCGAACCGATCGTCGACATCGGTGGTCCGCCACCATGGGCGCAGGCTCCGCCGGGCTCCGGCCCCTTCAGTGTCGAACCCGTGCAGTACGGGCAGTTCGCCGCCGCCGCCGCGAGTCGATACAACGGGTTGACGCCCGGGCAGCCGCGAGTGCGCTACTGGGACGTCTGGAACGAGCCCAACGCGAGCTACTTCCTGCGCCCGCAAACGCTCGCGGGCAACGTCGTCTCGGTGAACACCTACCGCACGATGATCGAAACTTTCGCGGCGGGCGTGCATGGCGCGGCGCCGGGCAACATCGTCATCGGCGGGGAGCTGTTTCCCAACGGTGTGAACGCCGGTGGCGTCACGGCGATCGCGCCGCTGGAATTCACGCGCCAGCTGTTCTGCATCTCCGGCGGATCGCGACCGCGTCGCATCTGCAACGTGCACGTGCCGGTCGACGTCTGGAGCACCCATCCCTACACCTCCGGCAGCCCCACCACCCTGCCGGCGAACCCCAACAACATCTGGCTGTCGAACCTGAGCTCGCTCACCATCGCGGTGCGCTCCGCGCAGCGTCTGGGGACGCTCGTTTCCCCCGGCCCAGCCCAGGTGTGGATCACCGAGTTCAGCTGGGACAGCAACCCCCCCGATCCCCAGGGCGTGCCCGTCAAGATCGAGCAACGCTGGGTGGCCGAAGCCATCTACCGCGCCTGGGTGTCCGGGATCAGCGTCTTCACCTGGTACTCGCTGCGTGACGAACCGCTCGCCACCTCTCCGTTTCAATCCGGCCTCTACTTCGAATGCCCCGCAGGCATCGCCTGCGACACGCTCAAGCCGAGCGGCGAAGCGTTCCGCTTCCCCTTCGTCGCCTACGCCCAGCGCGGACGCAAGCTGCTTGTGTGGGGCCGCACGCCCGCCGGTGTGCCCGGCACCGTGCAGGTCCAGTGGCAGCAAGGCTCACGCTGGCGCGGTCTCGTCAAGCTGAGCACCGACGGCGACGGGATCTTCACCGCGCGGGTCAAGCTCCCTCACGGCGCCTCCGCGAGCACGGCCCTACTGCGTGCGGTCAGGTTGGGCGCCCGCGAACCATCGCCGGCGTTCTCCCTGCAGGCGCCCGCCAACTTCCCCGTGACGCCGTTCGGCTCCGGCGGATGAGCGCCCGCGGGTTCGGCGCTGCTCGCCGGCGGTTTCTGTGCGCCGAAGCCCCAAGGACCGATCACCGGCTTCTCGGTTGCGCGAACTCGACCGCGAGTGGACTCGCGGTCTCCGCTAAGCGCTGACGTCTGGACGATCGGGCAGGATTTCACCGATGGAGCGGCCTGAGACCCTGTCCAGGCGGGTTCGTGCCGAGGGGCTTCCCCTCATCCCGGCCGCCGTGGCGATCGCCGTCGTCGTCGTCTGGGCCTTCACCGGCGGCGGCTATGAAGCCAAGCCGGTGCTGGGAGGCGGCTATGACCCCAATCCCTGGTATCTCGGCGCGCTCGTGCTCGTCGGCCTGTGGTGCGCCACAGCGCTTGGACTCGCGCGGATTCGTATCTCGCGCTGGGCGGCGCTCGCGTGTGTGGCGCTGACCGCCTACACCGCCTTCTCGTTCCTCTCGATCCTCTGGGCGCACGATCAGGGCGCGGCGTTCCTCGGCAGCGTACGCGCACTCGTCTATCTGGCCGCCTTCACGACGTTCGCGATCCTGCCCTGGAGTCGCTGGTCGCTGCGGATCGCCCTCGTGGGGCTCGTCGCCGGTCTCGGTGCGGTCGCGATCGTCACCGCGATCAGGCTGGCGACGCTGGCCAACCCGAGCACGTTGTATCTCGATGCCCGCCTCGTGTATCCGCTCGGCTACTACAACGCCGACGCGGCGCTCTTTATGATGACCGCGCTCGTCGCCGTCGCGCTCGCCTGCCGGCGTGGAGGTGCGCCGGCGCTACGCGTCGCCGGCCTCGTGGTTGCGGCCGTGTGCCTGCAGCTGGCCGTGCTCGGTCAGAGTCGCGGCTGGCTCTTCACGGTGCCGCTGATCCTGGCGATCGCGCTGCTGATCGTCCCCGACCGTCTGCGCCTGCTCGTGTTCGCGCTCGGTCCCGCCGTGGCGACCGCGGTGGCCGTGCCGGCGCTGTTCCAGGTGTATGGCAAAACCACGATCGGCGGCGAAACCCTGACCGAACCGCGTCTGGGCCACGTCCTCCACAGTCAGGGCGTCAATGCCGCGCACATCATGCTCATCGCCGACCTCGCCCTGGCGATCGTCGCGGCCCTCGCCGTCGCGCTCGATCGACGCGTCGCGCCCAGTCTCACGACCAAGCGCCGCGTCGACCGAGTGGTCGCCGCGCTCGCGGTGGCAGCGGCGCTCGCCGGTGTCGCAATCGGCCTGGTCGCCGTGCATGGCCACGTGGTTGGCCGCGTCGAACACGCCTGGAACTCCTTCGCCAACGCCAACACCGGTCCCAGCGGCTCTTCGCGCTTCACCGCGCTGGGCAGCCAGCGCGTGGACTTCTGGCGTGTGGCGCTCAACGAATGGGACGCCCATCCGCTCGCGGGCATCGGCCAGGACAACTTCGCCGCCAACTACCTGCAACATCGACGCACCGGCGAGGAACCGCGCTGGGCGCACTCACTCGAGCTGCGCCTGCTCGTCCATACTGGGCTCATCGGAGCGCTGCTGTTCGTGCTGTTCGTGGTAGCCGTGGGAATCGCCGCGCTGCGCGGCGGCGGAGCACGGGGGAGACCCGTCCGCTTCGCCGCGGCGGTCGCGCTATTGCCGTTCGTGGTGTGGATCGTGCACGGCTCGATCGACTGGTTCTGGGAGTTCCCCGCGCTCAGCGTTCCCGCCCTCGCCTTCGCCGGGGCGGCGTGCGCGCTCGGGGTCGATCGCGCGAGTGCATCCACCGCTTCCGGCTCCCGCCAGCTACGGATGGCGCGATTGGCTGCCGTCGCCGCGCTCGGTGTGGGCGCGCTTGCGGCGGTCGCGATCGCTTACGCGAGCGCCCACGAGATCCAGCGCGCGACAGACATCTACTCCGATCACCCCGCGCAGGCATACGCCGAGTTGCACTCGGCGTCGAACCTAATCCCATTCGACGCCCAGATCTACCTGCTCGACGGCTCCATAGCCCTCGACTATGGCGAAGCGGGCATCGCTCGCCATTACTTCGAACAGGCCGCCCGCCACGACGACGAAGAATGGCTCGCGCCGTTCGTGCTCGGTCTGCTAGCCAGCGAACGCGGCGACAGGACGCAAGCAAAAGCCCAGCTGCGGCGTGCGCTGCGGCTGAACCCAGGGGAGCAGATCCTCTCCGAAGCGCTCACACGCGCCGGGCGCAAGCACCCGATGAGCGTCGAAGAAGCCCAGCGCATCCTCAGTACGCGCGTGCAGACGCGCTTCGGACGGTGATGGCCGTGGTCTGCCCCCTACGCACGCGGTGCCGGTGCATACGCTCCTCCCACCCCATCGTCCGCATCGACGTGTCATCGCGCTCACTAGAGGTCCCCAAATGGGCGCGCTAGGCTGTGGTATGGCACCGATACGGCGGTCTCCCCATCACGGACGATGGCTTGGCGCGGCGCTGTTGGGCTGCTATCTCGCGCTGGTCCCGATGGCCGTGCCGGCGAGCGCCGAACTTTCCTCTGTCGACGCTTACGGCGGACAAGCACAGGTGCTCGGCAAACCCATTCACCACCATCACCGCACGACCGGCAAATCCCCCGGCGTGCAGGGTGCGGGACGGGAAAGCGGGCATAGCGGGGGTGCGACCGGTTCGCAAGCAGGCGGCGGCTCTTCGGGCCCCTCAGGGTCCTCCCCGGGCTCCGTGTCGCATTCGACCGCGGGCGCCGGTTCGGGAGGGCCCACCACGCCGAGCAGCGCGAACGGTGCGCCCAAAGCCGGCAGTGGCAACACCGCGAGCGGCGCCGACGCGGGCAGTGGGGGCAACCATCATGGCGGCGCTGTCGCGGGTGCCGTCGGCGTCGCCGGAGCTTCGGGGGTTTCAGCCGCAGGACAGAGCCCGCCGATCGCGGCCGCGAACGTCGCCGACGTGTCGGACGGATCACTGTCGCTGAGCGCGCTCGATGTGCTCCTGCTCGTCGTCGTTTTCGCCGGCCTGGCCGGTGTCGGCGTGCTGATCCGCCGTTGGTCGCGCCAAGTCGAGTAGCGATATCCGGCGAGCGCTGTCTCCCGGTACTCCGTCGCGGGTATGATCGGACCGGCCGGCCGATGGTCGGGCCTCCAGTTCTAACGTCAGCGGTCAAGGAGAGTCATCGTCGTCATGTTCAAATCGATCGTGGTGGGCACCGACGGCTCCGGCACCGCCGGGGAGGCCGTACGTCAGGCGGTTGACCTGGCTCGCACCGTCGGAGCCAAGCTCGAGCTAGTCAGCGCATATGAGCCGGTGCCCGCACAACGTCTGCGCGAGGAACGCCGCGATGCACCCGAGGACCTGCAGTGGGCGATCACCCCGCGCGAGGACGTCGACGCGACGCTCGAGGCCGCCGCCGCGGTCGCTCGCGACGCGGGCGTGGATGTGACCGTGTATCCACGCCAGGGCGATCCCGCCGACGCGATTCTCGATGTCGCCGAGGAGCGCGACGCGGACCTGATCGTCGTCGGCAACAAGGGCATGACCGGAGCCAAGCGCTTTCTGCTGGGCTCGGTCCCCAACAAGGTCTCCCACCACGCACCCTGCTCGGTCCTGATCATCAGGACCACCTGAGCTCTCTCAGCGACGCACGATCGCGGCGCGCACCAACTCGGCCGCCGAGCGCGGATCGAGGCTCACGTCGAGACCTTCGATCTCCGGTCGCAGCGTTCGCGGCACCAGCTTGAGGGTGAGTCGCGCTCGCCCGCCCACGCTCACGACCGCGTCGATCGTGCGCAACTGCATCTCGATCTCCAGCGCGCGGATCGCGCGCAGAGGCGACAGGCGCTCGACGCTCTGCAACGACACGCCCTCGCCGTTCACCGTCGCGGTGCTGACGAGTGCCACGTCGAGTCCCCGCTCTCGCAGCCCACTCAGCCACTGCTCCGCCGCCTCCGCCGCCTTGCCGCCCCCGCTCAGCGCCACGACCTTAGCCGGACCGACTGGACGGCGCCCAAAGTGCCCCTCCCGTAGGGCTCCCTCAGCGCCCGCTGGTACTTCGCCCTGTCCGCCGCGCAGGATGCTCAGCGTCCACACCAGGGCGTCGGTGCCCGCGTCGAGCGAGATCTTCAGCATGCCCCGCCAGCCGTCGCGCCAGCCCCCGTCCACGAACGTTCGATACACGAACTTGGCGGCGGGCCGCAGGAGGGTCCCGATCAGGCCGGCGCGGAGCGTCCGCGGGGGGGAGACGTGCTGACTCTCCAGGCGGGCGTAGCGCCAAGTATCCGCGAACGCTTCGTGCAGAGTGTCCGCCAGCTCGTGCTCGAAGTCCCCGTCTAGTACCACCGGGCGCTCGTGCGGTTCGACGCCCTCGTGTACCGCGCGCGACTCGTCGTGGCGATAGGCCCCACGTCGGAAGATCCGCGCCCGGTATGCCGGATACTTGGCTGACGGTCCGAGCAGCCCGCCGAGGAAGCGATGTCGCAGCGCACACACCGCCATTCCCGCACCCGCCGGGGGGTGCTCGAGCAGTGCCTGGATGCTCGCGCGCAGCTCCGGCGAGACGCGCTCGTCGGCGTCGATCTCGATCACCCAATCGCAGCTCGCGGCATCGAGCGCGACGTTGCGCTGCGCCGCGAACCCCGGCCAGGGGTTCTCGATCACGCGCGCGCCCGCGGCCTTCGCGATCATGACCGTCTCATCGCGCGAGCCGCCATCCACGACGATCGTCTCGTCGCAGAAGGCGACGCTGGCAAGTGCGGCGCCGATGCGCTCCTGCTCGTCCTGCACGATCAGGCACGCCGAGATCCGCTCCGGGGGCATCTAGTGGTCCCTTTTGAAAATTCGTTGGTGTTTCCCGGCGCCTGCTCTCGTCTGGGTCTCGCCGCCCACGGCCCCCGTACTACCGGTACGAAGACCGTGTCCGTCGAACCCCAGCCGCGGACCATCCATTCGGCAAACCCTCACCGAATTTTCAAAACGAACCACGGGCGGATAGTATGACGGCGGCGTGAGCCGGGGCCGGATCGTTTCAATCCAGACGACCAATGAGCGCGGCGGCGCTGAGTACGCCAACGTCGATCTGCTCGACGCGCTTGTCGCGCGGGGTCACGAGGCGGTGCTGCTGACGAACTTCCCCGACCTTGCCGACGGCACGAGCGTCCGCGTCCGCAAGGTCGACCTCGGACCCAAGCTCGCGCGTCGTACGGTCGCTCGCGTGGTGTTGGGAGCGCCACTGGTGCTGCTGCGAATCGCGCGCGCGCTACGTGAGCAGCGACCCGTAGGGACGCTGCTGCTGCACTTCAAGAAGGAGCAGCTGCTGTGCTCACTGTTGCCGCGGCGGCTGACGGGGCAGATCGTGTGGGCCGAGTGGGGTCCGGTACCGCCGCCGATGCGTCAGGGTCCCGCCCGCCTGCTGTATGCGCTCGCCGCACGCCGTGCACACGCCGTGATCGCCATCTCTGCTGGGACGAGGCAGACCGTGATCGACACGGGCGTGCCCGCGGAGAAGGTGCACGTGATCCCCAACCTCGTAGACGTCGACGCGGTCAAGCCCGACCCGGCCAGCCGTACCGAGCTGCGCGCGCAGTGGGGAGCGGGCGAGCGGACGCTCGTCGTGGGCTGCATCTCGCGCTTTCAGCGGCGCAAGCGCAACGACGTGGTGATCGACGCGATGGCCGACCTCGACGGCGACGTGCTGCTCGTCATCGCCGGCGAGGGCGATCAGGAGACGGTGTTGCGCGAGCGAGCCGCGCCGTATGGCGACCGTATCCGCTTCGCGCCCAACGTTCGCGGTCACGTCGAGGCGTTCCTGTCCGCGTGCGACGTGCTCGTGTTCGCTCCCAGTCCGACCGAGGGCGAGCCGCGGGTGATCGTGATGGCGCAACTCGTCGGAGTGCCGGTCATCGCCACCGATGCGGAGGGGGCGTCGGGGCTGATTCCGCCCGATGGAGGAACGATCGTCTCGCCCTCCCACGACCCCCGCGCCCTGGCGCTCGTTCTTGCTGACTACCGCGACGATCGCGAGCGCTGCCTGCGCGAGGGTCAGACGGCGCGCAGCGCGACGCTTGAGAGCCACGCGCCCGAGCGCACGCTGCGCGCGGTCGAGCGGGCGCTCGGGTCCTAGCCTGCCATCTGGGATCATTTTCCGGTGCGGCCCGAGATCCTAAAAGTCATGAGCGCGGTCGTGCTCGCGACAGCGCTCATGCTCGTCACGGGCTGTGCGCAGGCACGTCCAGGCGCCTCGTTGGGCGTCGAGTCTGCCGCTCGGCTTCCACGCTCAGCAGCCTCGCACGTGATCGTGATCATGATGGAGAACGAGGAGAGCGCCGCTGTCATCGGCGCCCCCGCTGCTCCGTACGCGAACAACCTCGCCCGCCGCTACGGCGTGGCGACCCAGAGCTTCGCGATCACGCATCCCTCGCTCCCCAACTACTTTGCGCTTACCAGCGGATCGACCCAGGGGGTGAGCAGCGACTGCACCGCATGCACCGTCGCGGCACCCAACATCGTCGACCAGCTGGAAGCCGCCCACATCTCCTGGAAGGCGTATCTGGAGGGCGTGCCCACGGCATGCTTCAAGGGCGCCACGGCAGGGCAGTACGCCAAGAAGCACAACCCCTTCATCTACTACGACGACATCGCCCACTCTCCCCATCGTTGCGGCAAACTCGTCGGCTTCGGAGCGCTCGCGACCGATCTGCGCCACGGACGGCTCCCGACCTACGCGTGGATCTCGCCAAATCTCTGCGACGACGGTCACGACTGCGGTGTCGCCGGCGGCGACCGTTTCCTCGCGCGCACCGTTCCCTCGCTGCTGGCAGAGCTCGGGCCGCACGGCTTGCTCGTGCTTACGTGGGATGAGGGCAGCTCTGAGGAGGGGTGTTGCGGCGCAGCGGCGCGGGGCGGGCACATACCCACGATCCTCGCGGGTCCCGACGTTCTGCGTGGCGGACGGGACGGGCAACCGGTCGATCACTACGGCGTGCTCGGCACGATCGAGGAAGCGCTCGGTTTGCCGCCACTGGCCGGCGCCGCCGATCCGCACAGTGGCCGGCTGACCGCGCTGTTCGTGCGACCGCCGCACATCGACGTACCCTCAAGGCGATGATCTACAATCGGCCCTCGCCTTGGCTCAGCGAGAACCCCGCTATCTGATGTGCTCACCTCGACACAGCGATCAGCATTGCGGATGAGCAGCAGTCCGTCTCTCCTGTATCGAACGACAGGCAGGTTGAATCGAGTGATCTGGCGCCTGCCGTTGCCGCGCCGTGTATTGGCGCGGCTGAGCGCGTGGGTCTACCGCAACCCTCCCATGCCCGACGACGTAGTGCTGACCGTCGTCGAGGCCCTGCGCAATGCCGACGTGCGCTGCTGGATCAGTGGGGGGTGGGGCGTGGATGCGCTGGCCGGAGAACGCACGCGCACCCATCGCGACCTCGATCTGGTCGTCGCGGCCGCGGACATGCACCAGGCCGAGGAGATCCTGAGCGGTCTCGGCTACTTCGAGTGGTATCGCTCAGATTCGGAATTGCCCCTGTTCTCGCGCGTCGTTCTACACGACCACGAGCTGGCCGGTCGCACGATCGACCTGCATCCACTTGATCTGTCGGGCACACATATGGAGTTCACGACCGGAAGGATCACAGGACGGGAGGTGCCCTGCCTGTCGGCGGACCTGCAGGTCAAGACTCACTCCAACTACAGGAAGCGGTGGCGCGATCGCGCCGATCTCGCGGTCCTACGCAAGTTGCGCGAGGATTCGGGAACGACGCTGATCCTGCCGGTGCCCGCCGCCGACGGCGTGCTGCAGGAATCCGCGCGCGAGCCGGGCATCCCCGCTCATATCACGCTCCTTTATCCCTTTCTCGCCGACCGTTCGATCGACGGCGACACCGAATCCGCGCTCGCTTCCTTACTGCTGGAGATCCCCGCCTTCGACTTCGTCCTGTCGGAGATCGGACGCTTCCCCGGCGTGGTCTATCTCGCTCCCGAGCCCGCCGAGCGCTTTGTCGCACTGACCGAGGCGCTGGTGGCGCGCTGGCCCGAGCGCCAACCCTATGGAGGGGATCACGAGGAGATCATCCCGCACCTGACCGTCGCCTACGGAGCACCGATACCAGACGGGTTGGTCGAGCGGTTGCCGCTCACGGCTCGCGCCGAAGAGGTGTGGCTGATGAGTCGTACGGGGGGACGCTGGGTGTGTCGTCGAAGCTTCCCGTTGGGCTCGCCGACCGCGAATAAGGCGATCTTGACAGAAAAGATCCATTAGACACGTTTTGGTCTGGATCCGCCGGATGGGCGGTTTGGCTTCAATCACTCACCAGTAAGGAGCTGCGCGGTGGGTGACATGCTTATGCTAGACAGGTTGCATGAGGGTTCGTCCACCAGCGCCCGTCCGGCGTCTCGGTGCGTTCGCCTTGGCTGTCTGTGCGCTGGCCCTGGCCTTTTCCGTTCCTGGCCTTCAGTCGGCGCCGTTGGTCGGCGCCGCCACGCTCTCGCGTGAGCAACTGGTCCCCGACATCATCGGGGGACGGCAGACCCCGATCGACCAGGTTCCCTGGCAGGTCTACGTCGAAGGCGGCCTGTTCGAAGCGGGGGGCAAGACATTCACAACATTCTGTGGAGGGTCGATTCTCGACTCCACACACATTCTCACTGCCGCGCATTGCACAGACGCCGAAGGCACCACAAACGGGTACCCGGCTGAAATCTTTAAGGTGTTGGCGGGCGACTCCGACGACAAATCCTCGTCGGCCACCACGCAGGAACGTGCTGTGGCGAGCATCCGCAGAGATCCCTTGTATACGACCTCTCCAATTGGGGATGACGTCGCGATCATGACGCTCAAGACGCCGCTGGAACTGTCTGCGGCCAAACACGCCGAGCCCATATCGCTGGTTGCGAGTGGAGCAACGCCGGCGCCGGGAACGTCGCTCGAGGTCAGCGGATACGGCAAAGAGCAGGGCCCGGAAGCAGATCCACCGACCGGCGAACTGTTCTCGACGACGCTTACCGCGATCGGCAGTGACGCCTGCCGGAACATGGTGGGACCGAACTCCGCGGTGCTGCTGTGCGCGGTCGGATCCGACTCCTCCTTCTGCGAAGGAGACAGCGGCAGTGCGCTGACGGAGGGCAATCCCCCGGTGCAGGTGGGGATCGTCGATTATGGATCGTATGAATGCCCGGTCGATCAGCCGAACGTCTTCACCAACGTGGCCGCGCCCGAGATACGCGCGTTCATCGAAGGCGACGAATCGCCGCCGGTGGCCGCGCGGCCGATCTCCCCACCCGTCATCAAGACATCCGGCTCGCTTCAGTCCGCTCCAGTGGACTTCGGCCCGCTGACCTGCGAGCCCGGTGGATGGAGCGGCTCGCCCTCGTACAGATACACCTTCCAGACCGAAAACGCCAACGTGCTCCAGAGCAGCTCCAGCAACGTCTTCACGCCACCTGCGAGCCTGCTCGGCGTTTCGCTGGTGTGCGTCGTGCAGGCTTACAACACCGGCGGTGTCGCCACCAACCGCAGCGCCAGCACGCCTCCGATCGCCGCTGACACGGGCCGTCCCACGGCCTCGATCACGACGTTGAAGTGCCATCTGCGTACATGCACGCTGTCGGTCCTCGCCACCGACCCCAACGGTGTGGCGTTGAAGATGACCGCATCGGCCAGTTATCAGGTGCCCACCAAGTGTCATCTCAAGAAAGGTCAAAAACGGGCGCGCGGCAAGCGACCCATCTGCCATAAAACGGACGTGGTGCACATGTCCGTCAGCGCCATCTCCGCGGGCGTCTTCAAAACCGCCGCGTCCAAGCTGCCCTACAACAGACGGCTCACCTTCACCGTCCTTATCAACAACGCCGCGAGTCTGCGACCCGTCAGGTCACCGACTCGCTCGACCACACTGCACCCACCCAGGCCCGGCGAGAAAAAGCGTTAGCGCCTAACGCCCGCCGCGCGCTAGCGGTCATCGTGAGTACTGCGAAACACTTCCGGATTCGTGGTTGGCGACGTACACGTTCTTGCTGTCGGGGCTGACGTCGATGCCTTCTGGGGCGAGACCGGTCGCGACCGCCGCTGGGGTGAGGGCCGTGAGTTCGCCCGTTTCGGTGTCGCGTGAGTATTGCGACACGTTGTTCGTGACTTCGTTCGTCACGTACACGCTGTTCCCGTCGGGGCTGACGACGATACATTCGGTGAATTGGCCCGCCACGATCGTCGCCTGTTCGGTGAGGGCTCCGGTTTCGGTGTTACGGGACATCTCCAGCACTTCTCCCGGGCTGGTGCTGTCGGCCACATACACGCTGGTGCCGTCGGGACTGATGTCGAGATCGTGAGGATTGCTCCCGCCCATCACCGTTCCGAGCACCGTGAGTTCGCCGCTGACTTCGTTACGTGAGTACTCGCTGAGGGTGTCTTCGCCGTAGTTGGCGACGTACACGCTCTTGCCGTCGGAGGTCACGTCGATCCCGTGCGCATTGGCGCCGGCCGCGACCGTCGCTTTGGCGAGCGCTTTCAATTCGCCCGTTCCCGTGTTGCGTGAGTACTGCGAGACCGTGGCCGAGGCCGAGTTCGCGGCGTAGACCTGTTTGCCATCTGGTGTGATCGCGAGTCCGATCGGGCCTTCTCCGGTGGCGATGGTCGTCTGCGCGGTTAGTGCTCCAGTTGTGCCGTTGCGCGAATACCGCGAGATCGTGTTGGAGCCGCGATTGGCGACATACACGTTGGCGCCGTCGGGGCTCACGACGATGTCCTCAGGTTCTTCTCCCGTCGCCACCGTCGCGGGCACGAGCGCGGTGAGCTTGCCCGTTTCGGCGTTACGTGAGTACTGCGAGATGGTTTCTCCGCCTCCGCCTCGGTTCGTGGCGTACACGTTTTTGCCGTCCGGGCTGACGACCACGCGTGAGGTGCCTTCGCCCGCGGCGATCGTCGGCGGGGTAAGCGCCGTCAACGTCACCGCCGCCGAGGAGATCGCAAAGCTCTGTTCGACAGGCGTCGCGGCGTTCCAGTTGGCGCTCCCGACCTGATTGGCCTTGATCGTGCAGGTTCCCGTCGTGACGAAGGTGACTTTTTCACCCGACGTGCCGGACACGGTGCAGATGGACGTGGTCTTCGATTCGAACGTGACCGCCAGACCCGAGGATGCCGTGGCGGTGAGTGTCGTCGGGCTTTCGCTAAAGCTCTTGTCGGCCGGTTTGTTGAATGTGATCGTTTGGTTGCCCTTCGCGACCGTGAAGCTCCGCGACACCGGAGTTGCGGCGTTCCAGTTGCTGCTACCCACCTGTGTCGCTTCGATCGTGCACGTGCCGGCCGAGACGAGGGCGACTTTTTCACCAGATGGTCCAGAAGTCGTGCATACGCTGCTCGTTTTCGAGTTGAAGCTCACGGCCAGACCGGAGGTGGCGCTTGCTTCGACGGTGATCGGGCTTTGGTCGAGGCGTTTTTCAGCGGGGGCCGTAAACGTGATCGACTGGTTGCCCTTTGCGACCGTGAAGCTCTGTTCGACCGCGGTGGCGGCGTTCCAGTTGGCGTTGCCGGCTTGGGTGGCCTTGATCGTGCAGGTGCCGGCCGAGACGAGGGTGACGGTTTCGCCGAGTGAGCCGGAGGTGGTGCAGACGCTCGTGGTCTTCGAGTCGAAGCTCACGGCCAGACCGGAGGTGGCGCTTGCTTCGACGGTGATCGGGCTTTGGTCGAGGCGTTTTTCAGCGGGGGCCGTGAACGTGATCGTCTGGTTGCCTTTGGCGATCGTGAAGCTCTGTTCGACTGCTGTCGCGGGGTTCCATTCGGTGTTGCCGGCCTGAGCCGCCTTGATCGTGCAGGTGCCGGCTGCGATGAAGGCGACTTTTTCACCGGATGGTCCGGAGACCGTGCAGACGCTCGTGGTTTTCGATTCGAAGCTGACCGTCAGGCCCGAGGATGCCGTGGCTGTGATGGTGGTCGAGCCTTCGTTGAAGCTCTTGTCGGCCGGTTTGTTGAAGGTGATTGTTTGGTTGCCTTTGGTGATGGTGAGGCTTTGTTCTTCGGTGGTTGGGTTCCATTCGGTGTTGCCGGCTTGGCTGGCTTTGATGGTGCAGGTGCCGGTTGTGTGGAACG
>JBAUXH010000006.1:0-8904 GCA_049584155.1 Solirubrobacteraceae bacterium | reverse complement strand
CTGCAGGCGCTGGCAGAGATGACCTTCTCGCTGATCGCCGAGCGCCGGCGGCACGCTCCGCGCGGCGCCGGCGGCGGGCTTCCGGGACTGCCCGGCGCCGACTCGATCGACGGCCAGAGCATCCCGGGCAAGCTCACGGGTACGTTGGAGCCCGGCCAGCGGCTGCGCATCGAAACCCCCGGCGGCGGCGGGTTCGGTGCGCCCTGAGCCGTGCCCCGGGCCGCCCCAACTCCCGCACATGCCCAAAAAAGCAGCCCATTTGCAGGGGATTTGGGATTTCCGCCAGGATTTCGTATCTTTTAAGTGCTGGCCGTCCTGTTAGCGCGGGCGGCACACAGGGCATACATCAAGAAGTCCCCCTCAATCATCACCGGTTCTTAACCCCATGCCAATTGCTTTCAAAGAGTGGGCTGTCACCGTCCGCGCCCTAGCGGAAGGCGAGCAGCTGTTGACGCTCCGCAAGGGCGTCCTGCGCGAGTCCGGCAAGCCGTTCCGGCTCGCCCACGAGCGGTTCTTCCTGTATCCCACCTTCGATAGCCAGAGCGGCGATCTCGTGCGCGAGTCTCACCAGCCCGAGCTGCGCCGCGCGCTCGAGGAGGGTGTCTGGAGCGACGGCGAGCCACCGATGCACGCCTTCACCTCCGGCGTGCCCATCCAGCAACCCGACCGCGTGCGCATCCGCGCCTGGGCCGAAGTCGCCGGGCATTTCACGATCACCGACCCGCGCTGCGTCGACGCGCTCTCCCCGTTCTACGTCTGGACGCCAAGCTATGCCGAACGGCGCCTGGGCTGGCGCCGCCAGCAACCGCTGCACGTGCTGCTGCTGCGCACATATCGCATCCCGCGACCGGTGACGGTGAAGGTCAAGGACGAGTACAACGCCTCCCAGGCCTGGGTCGAGCTTCAGCGTGAACTGCCGTTCGAGGGCACCCCGGTGCTATCCGACGCCGAGTTCGAGCGTGCTTCGGAGGAGATCGAAGCGATCGCCAATAGCGAGGCCGGCCAGCCCGTCCTCGCCTAGACGCTCGCTGGGCGGCGCATCTCCGCGTCCTCAGTCGCTCGCGTGCCGAAAGCACGCCACGCTCCCTGCGTCCTTGACCTGCTTGCCCAGCGAGCGTCTAGGTAGCTTGTCCCACACCGACGCATCTCGCTACTACTCTGCGGGTGGCGCCTGCAGGGCTTCGCGCGCTGCCTGAGAGCCCGACTCGGGCACGAGGATGTCGCGTGGACCGGCCGCCAGGAAGTCGGGGACGTCGAATCCGCGCGCGCGGCGGGCCATGCTGGGAATGCCCTCCTCCAGCAACAGCCCCTGGATCAGCTGCGCCTCCGGCAGGTTCTGCGCGTAGGCGACCTTCACGAGCCGACCCTCGCTGTACTGCGGCTTGATCTTGCGCGCGTGTTCGCGACGCTCGTCCGGTTGGGCTTCGGCTGAGCCCGCGGGATGGACGAGCGGCATCCCGCACGAAGCGCAGAAGCGCTCACTGGAGGGGTGCTCCCGTCCGCAGGACGGGCAGATGAGCATCTTCTCGTTCAGCTCGCCGGCTCCTCGATCCCCACCTCGCGCACATCGGCCCCGTCGATCAGGTAGGAGTGCACCTCCGCTGGTTTGCCGCCCGCGATCCCGACGATGATCCACTCGATGTTTCCTGCTTTCTCGGCAAACGAGATGTCTGTCTGAGAGGGCTCAGGCGCACTGCGTACGTGAGAGTGATAGATCGCGCCGATCTCCCACCCTTGCTCTTCGATCTCAGTGGTGAGCTTGAACTGTTCAGTCGCGTCGATCTCGAACTTCAGAGCACTGGCATGGATATTTTTGGCCCGATAGACACGTGTCGCCGTCTTAACACCCTCGGGCCCCGATTCGACTGCGACAATGCCGCAGCACTCGATGGTCGGGTCCTCGAGAGCGTGCGCAACGATTTCATCGAGCAGATCTGCCGCAATCCTCATGCATACCTCCCCGCGTCGCAGGCGATCAGCGAACGTCTTACCACCAGACAGTGGCGTCGAGGTTCTCGACCTCGTCGACCGGGAGCGTGTAGATGCCGCTCGAGAGGTACTTCCAGCCGTCGTCGGCGACGACGAACACGACGTTGCCCTCGTCCAGCTCGCCGGCGATGCGCACGGCGATGCTGGCGATCGCGCCGCTGGAGACGCCCGCGAACACGCCCTCCTCGTCGAGCAGCTTGCGCGTCCAGACGATCGCGTCGCGGTTGGTGACGAAGATCTTGCGGTCCAGCAGCGAGATGTCGATGATCGGCGGGATGAACCCGTCGTCGAGCGAGCGCAGTCCCTGCACGGGCTCGCCCTGCATCGGCTCCGCGGCGACGATCTTCACGGCGTCGCCGAACGTCTCCTTCAGCCGCCGCCCGTTGCCCATCAGCGTGCCGCCGGTGCCGAGGCCGGCGACGAACGCGGAAACCTCGTCGAGCTCGTCGAGGATCTCCAGTGCGGTGCCGTTGTAGTGGGCTAGCGGGTTGGCCTCGTTGCCGTATTGGTAGGGCATGTAGACCGAGGAATCAGCCTGGGCCATCTCCAGCGCCTTTTCGACCGCGCCGTTGGAGCCCAGTGAGCCGTCGGAGTAGACGATCTCCGCGCCATACATTCCCAGCAGCTGCGTGCGCTCGGGCGTGACGTTCTCTGGCATCACCACCTTCAGCTTGTAACCCTTGCGCGCGGCGATCATCGCCAGCGAGATGCCGGTGTTGCCGGAGGTCGGTTCGAGGATCGTCTGTCCGGGCGAGAGCGCGCCTTTCTCCTCGGCGTCCTCGATCAGCGCCCGCGCGACGCGATCCTTGACCGAGCCGGTCGGGTTGCGCGACTCGAGCTTGGCCCAGATACGCACGCAGGGCTTTGGCGACAGACGCGGCAGCTCGATCAGCGGCGTGTTGCCGATCGACTGCACGATGTCCCCATAGCGCCCTCCGCAGGGCCGGTTCTTCAGCGGCTGAACGGCCATTACTTCACGGAATATAGCGACTGCTGTATGCCCTGGCGGGTGTCCGCTGCGCAGGGTCTCGCCACCACCTTATGCACACCTCCCGGTAGGATGAGGTCAGGAGGGACGAACGTGGGCGCGACAGACAACTACGACTTCGACTGGCTGGTCATCGGCTCGGGCTTTGGCGGCAGCGTCTCGGCGCTGCGCCTATCCGAGAAAGGCCACTCCGTGGGCGTACTGGAGTGCGGTCGGCGATTCGCCGATAACGAGCTGCCCAGCTCGACCGCGGACCTGAAGCGCTACTTCTGGAGCCCCCTGCTCGGCATGAAGGGGATCTTCCGCCTGACCTTCTTCAAGGATGTCTCCGTTGTCTCCGGCTGCGGTGTCGGAGGCGGCAGCCTCGGCTATGCCAACACCCTGTATGTCCCGCCGAAGCAGTTCTTCGACGATCCGCAGTGGGCGGACATGAACGACTGGGAGTCCGACCTGGCGCCGCACTACGCCGAAGCGCAACGGATGCTCGGCGTCGTGCAAACGCCGACCGACGACCCCGCCGACCAGCTGCTGCGCGAGCTCGGCGAGGAGCTGGGCGTGGGCGACACGTACAAAAAGACACCCGTCGGGGTCTACTTCGGCGAGCCCGGCGTGACCGTCTCCGACCCCTTCTTCGGCGGCGAGGGACCGGACCGCACCGGCTGTCGGGAATGCGGGCGCTGCATGGTCGGCTGCCCGCACGGGTCGAAGAACACGCTCGTCAAGAACTACCTCTATCTCGCCGAGAAGCGCGGCGCGCGCGTGATGGCGGAACGCACCGTCGTGGACATCCGCCCGCTCGCCGGCGCCGACGGCGAGGAGGGGTATGAGATCGAATCGGTGCGCTCGGGCGCCTGGCTGCGCAAGGACCGCCAGGTCCAACGCGCGCGCGGCGTCGTCGTCGCCGCCGGGCCACTGGGCACGAACAAGCTGCTGCAGCGCTGCCGCCTGAACGGCTCGCTGGGGAAGATCTCCGCGCGCCTGGGAGAGCTCGTGCGTACGAACAGCGAGTCGATCCTGACCGTCACCGTGCCCGAGGACTATCCGGAGGACCTGATCAAGCGCGTGGCGATCACCTCCAGCATCTACCCCGACCCGAACACCCACATCGAGACCGTCACCTACGGCGACGAGGGTGACTCGATGCACCGCCTGTACACGCTGCTGGTAGGCGACGGCACGCGCCTGACGCGCCCACTGAAGCTGCTCTCACAGATCCTGCTGCACCCCAAGCGCTTCGCGCAAGTGATGTTCCCGAAACGCTGGTCGCGGCGCACGATCATCGTGCTGGTGATGCAGACGCTCGACAACGCGATCGCACTGCGCCCCCGCCGCGGCCCTTTCGGCTCGTTTTTCCTGAGCACCGAACAAGATCCGAACAAGCCCAACCCTACGTTCATCCCGGTCGCCAACCAGGCCGCCGAATGGCTCGCGCAGCGCACCGGCGGGGTCGCCCAGAGCTCCATCAGCGAGGCGCTCTTTAATATCCCCACGACCGCCCACATCCTCGGCGGCGCCGTGATCGCCCCCGACCCCTCGCGCGGCGTCGTCGACGCCCAACAGCGCGTGTTCGGCTACGAGAACCTACTCGTCTGCGACGGCTCGGCGATCCCCGCGAACGTCGGCGTCAACCCCTCGCTGACGATCACCGCCCTTGCCGAGCACGCGATGAGTTATGTGCCGGTGGCGGGGATGGTCGAGGCGACGACCTCAGAGTCGGTCACCGCGGCTTAGCTCAGTAAGCGCGGCGACATCTTTCAGATCTGCGGGTCGCTCGCGCGCTTGATCGGAGGCGCGGGACGGTCATGTGTCAGTCCCCGCCCGCCGGCTGTGTCACAGCGGCCCGGAGAGAGCGATCTCGAATGGCCTAGCGATGCAGCGTGACCGTGCGACGCGGCAAGTTCAGCTTGGCGCCGGTCTTGCTGCGCAATGTCGTCACAAGCACCAGCCGTACCCGGCTGCGGTGACTCAGCAGGTGACGACCTTTTCCGCTCACGCGGATCAGGACGTTGACCGTGCCGGGAGTCTTGGCGATCGCCGATCCACGCGCCACCAGCTGGGCAGGGGAAATCTTGCGCGCGCGATGATGCCTGCCCTGCTTGCTCGCCGCGTACGCCGGCAGTTTGCCATCCTGGAGGTAGAGATCCTGGACGACCGTACCTGGCTGATTGATCGTCACCTGATCGCGCCAGCCTGACTTCAGCAAGCGGTGGATCGTAATCCCCGCGAGCTTGAAGATCGAGCCCTGCAGGGCCGGTGGCGCAGGAGGCGAAGGCGGAGGTGGAGGGGGCGGCGGACAGGCGCCCACGGGGCGCACGTTTTCGCTTTCGTAGATGAAGGCGGCTCCGCCCGCGAGCGGCGTTTCCAGCGACTCGTTTGCCCACACCGTCTCCCCGGACGCGAGCGGAGTCAGGAAGCTGCCGCCGAAGGTCGACCCCGACAGCAGCGTGATCTGAGCCTGGAGCGCGTTCCAGCGCTCGAAGTTGCCATACGGCCCGGGCACGTCCAAAAAGTTGCCGCCCTGAATCGTCTGGCCGGTCGACCGCTGGCCGGAGAAGTTGACCGAGCCCGCGCACACGGTCGGATCGATCGAGGGCTTGCCGTCATACACGAACGATCCGACGATCCTGCCACCCGGATGACCTTTGGGGCCGGTCGGCGATTCCAAGTTCACCACGTCGCCGGGAGCGGGAATGGACGACATCCCGGCGTAGCCATCATTGCCGCTGCTCCTTGACACTTCGAGGCCACCGCGGACGATCGACACGCCTACCGAGACGTGTTCTTCTTCCGATTCGACCCTGCCGACGGTCGAGATGATGCTGTGTTCGGGCTGGGTCGTCTCGCCCTCGGTGACCGACAGCGTGTACTTCGGCGAGGGCGATCTGGCCCCGGCGGGCGCGGCGGCGACGCCGGTCACGACCAGCGCGAGCAGCAGAGCCCCTCCGGTGGAGACGATTCGCCCGTGGATGGCTTGAAGACCACGCACAAGATCGATGCTGGTTCTCATAGAGCGCAATCCCATCGTCCGAGGAGCTGCCGAGACTTAGGCTCGACACCAAACGTGGACGCGAAGGCTAGACGCGGCGGCGGCGGAAAGGGCGGAAAGACCTGTGTGAGGGTGTGGGCTTCAACCGCCGGCCATCGCCGGCAGGATGACCAACGTGTCGGTCTCCCCCACGGCCGTGTCCAGCCCGCCGAGCACGCGCACGTCCTCGTCGTTGAGATAGACGTTGACGTAGCGATTGAGCTCGCCGTCGGCCGCGAACAGCTGATCCTGTGTCGCCGGATGGTTGGAGGCGAGATCGCGCAGGACGTCACCGACGTTCTCGCCGGAGGCGCTTACCTGCTTCTCGCCGCCCACCGAAGCGCGCAGCACTGGAGGAATCTTGATCGTCGCCATACCGGTCGGGGAGACTACCCTGCGGCCGCGCAGAACGCCTCGTAATCGGGGAACACACCCATCTCCTCGTCGGTGATCTCGTCGGGCTCGCGCGAGCAGATCGGGCAGTCGGGGTCGCGATGCACTTTGACCTCGGTGAGCGTCGCCCCGAGCGCGTCGTAGAGCAGCAGCCGCCCGATCGCGGGCTCGCCGATGTCGAGGATCAGCTTGACGACCTCGGTGGCCTGCAGCAGCCCCATCGTGCCGGGCAGCACGCCGAGCACGCCGTTGGCGCCGCACGAGGGCGCGAGCTCCGCCGGCGGGGGCTCGCGGAAGAGGCAGCGGTAGCAGGGGCCCTCGTAGGGCTTGAACACCGAGAGCTGACCGTCGAAGCCGAGGATCGAGGCCGAGACGACCGGGATCTTCAGGCGCACGGTCGCGTCGTTGAGCAGGTAGCGCGTGGGGAAGTTGTCGACGCCGTCGACGATCACGTCGTAGCCGGAGATGATCTCCATGATGTTCGAAGAGTCGATCCGCACCGGGTACTTGACGACCTTCACGTCCGGGTTCAGCGCCCTGATCGACTCCTCGGCGGAGTCCACCTTCGGCACGCCCACGCGCTCGGTCGTGTGGATCACCTGGCGCTGGAGGTTCGAGAGATCGACGACGTCGTCGTCGACGATGCCGAGCGTGCCGACGCCGGCGGCCGCGAGGTACAGCGCCGTCGGCGAGCCCAGGCCGCCGGCGCCGAGCAGCAGCACCTTCGCGTCGAGCAGCTTCTGCTGGCCCTCGGCGCCGATCTCGGGGACGAGCATGTGGCGCGAGTAGCGCTCGCGCTGCTCGGGGCTGAGCGCGCGCGGGACGACAACGTCATAGCCGCGGTCCTTCCACAGCGTGATGCCCCCGGTCATCGAGGTGACGTTCGTGTACCCGAGGTCCTCGGTGAGTGTGCGCGCACCGTACGCGGAGCGGTTGCCCGACTGGCAGTAGAGGACGATCTGCGCGTCGCGATCGGAGACCACGCCCTCGATGCGGGTCTCGAGGTAACTGCGGGGCACGTGCTTGGCGCCGGGCAGATGCCCGGAGGCGAACTCCTCTGTCTCGCGCACGTCGACGATCGCCACGCCCTCGCCGATCAGCTCGCGCACCTTCGACGGGTCGATCTCGTCTATCTGGCTCTTCACTTGTTTGAGCAGCTCCGCGCCTGACGGTGTCATCGCGATACTCCTAAATCATGGTCGGGATTCGGGGAGACTTCATAAAGTATAGCGCCGAGCGGCGCTCTTTCAAGCTTCTCTACCCTTCCCCACGCATGCGCACCCGCCCGCACTTCGCCCTGCTCTGCCTGGCCGCGCTCCTGGCGGCGGCGATCGCGCTCGTCGCGATCTTCGCCGCTCCCTCAGACCACGACGACGGCTCCTCATCCCCTTCTCCCTCCTCCTCCTCCTCGGGCTCGCAGCCCACGAGCTCGTCGGGGTTCTACGGCGCCGCGATCCCCCCCAGCCCGCCGGCGCCCGGCTTCACGCTCACCGATCAGGACAGCCGGGCCGTGTCTCTGGGCAGCGTGCGCGGCCACGTTACGGTGCTCGCGTTCCTGTATTCCACGTGCGGGGCCACTTGCGTTCTGATCGCACAGCAGATCCGCGGCGCGCTCGACGAACTGCCCCACCCCGTGCCGGTGCTGATCCTCAGCGCCGATCCGACGGCCGACACACCCGCGAGCGTCGCGCGCTTCCTCACCCAGGTCTCGCTTGCGGGTCGCGTGCGCTACCTGACCGGCTCCGCCGCCCAGCTGCGCCCGATCTGGCATGCGTACCGCGTGCATCCCGCCACCGTGAGCCGCGCGGCGTTCGACCGCTTCGCCTTCCTGCTGCTGCTCGATGCGCGCGGACGCGAGCGGGTGCTGTTCGAGCCAGAAGTGCTCACGCCGGAAGCGCTCGCGCACGACATCCGCAAGCTCCAGGTCGAAGCGCAGACGCCCGAATGCTCTGCGTGCGGCTGATACCCTAGCGCGCAGGTAGGTATTTGAGAGATGATGTTTTCAACCAAGGCCGAGTACGGCGTGCGCGTGATGGTCGAGCTCGCTCGGCGCGCGGGCGCTGAGGGGGCGGGCGGGAATCCCATCTCTCTGGCGGAGATCGCCGAGCACGACGGTATGCCGCTCGCTTATCTGGAGCATCTTGTCGCGCGCTTGCGCAAGGCCGGCCTGGTCGATTCGCGGCGGGGCTCGCGCGGCGGCTACCTGCTCGCGCGCTCGCCGACCGAGATCACGATGGCCGAGGTCGTCGAGGCCCTGGAGGGCTCGATCGCGCCGATCGAGTGCATCTCTCAGGCGTCCGACGGCTCGATCGTGTGCTCACGCGAGTCGATCGATTCGGGGTCCCACCCACCCCATGTCTGCCCGACCAAGCTCTTGTGGACGCGCGTGCGCGGTGCGATCGTGCGCACATTGCAGGACACTACGCTGGCGGACCTGGTGCTCGAACGACGACCGTCCCTCGGCCTCGCCGCCGGACTGCCTGCCGACGCCGACGCCGGCGCCCTGCCC
>JBAUXH010000005.1:0-15721 GCA_049584155.1 Solirubrobacteraceae bacterium | reverse complement strand
TGCTTGAAGACTGGAGGCCCCCATCGCCCTGGCAGGGTTCGGCTGGCTCCGCCGAGCCTCGCGGCAGCGACACCGGTCCCACCAGGATTCACGACGGCGCGCAGGGGGGCTAAGGTAGGAGCGATGGCGGTACGGGTCAGGCAAAGCACGCGCATGGGCTGGTATCTGATGCGCCAGCGGCTGGCCAAACGCGAGAAGTTCCCGCTGATCGTCGAGCTGGAGCCACTGTTTCAGTGCAATCTCGCCTGCTCGGGCTGCGGCAAGATCCAGCATCCCGAGCACGAGCTGCGCCGGCGGATGCCCGTCGAGCAGGCGATCGCGGCGATCGAGGAGAGCGGTACGCCGATGGTCTCGATCGCCGGTGGCGAGCCGCTGATTCACCCTGAGATCCACGTGATCGCGGCGGAGTTGGTCAAGCGCAAGAAGTTCGTCTACCTCTGCACGAACGCGCTGCTGCTGGAGAAGAAGCTCGAGAACTTCAAGCCCAGCCCCTACTTCTCGTGGGCGATTCACATGGACGGCCTGCGCGAGCGCCACGACGAATCGGTCGAGCGCGAGGGCGTCTTCGACAAGGCCGTCGCGGCGATCAAGGTCGCCAAGGCGGCCGGTTTTCGCGTGACGACGAACACGACGTTCTTCACGCACGACTCGCCCAAGACCGTGCGCGAGGTGCTCGACTTCCTCAACGACGACCTCGAGGTCGACGAGATGATGATCTCACCCGCCTACGCGTACGAGAAAGCGCCCGATCAGGAGCACTTCCTGGGCGTGACGCAGACACGCCGGCTGTTCAGCGAGGCCTTCGCCGACGGGCGACGCAAGCGCTGGCGGTTGAACCACAGCCCGCTGTTCCTGGACTTCCTCGAGGGCAAGGCCGACTTCGACTGCACCGCGTGGGGGATACCGAGCTACTCCCTGTTCGGCTGGCAGCGACCCTGCTACCTGATGTCCGACGGCTACGCGAGCACCTACAAAGAGCTGCTGGAGAGCACCGACTGGAGCGCATACGGTCGCGGTCGCGACCCTCGCTGCGAAAACTGCATGGCTCACTGCGGCTACGAGCCCACCGCCGTGTTGCAGACCACGCACTCGCTCAAGCAGTCACTGCGAGCGCTCGTCTCCTAGCGCCGCCTCGCCGGCGCTCTTCACCTCGCCCGGTGTTTCGCCAGGTCTTTCCACATCGCCCGCCTTCTCCGTGTCACCCGGCCTCTCGATCTCACCCGGCTGCACCGTATCTGCAGAGCTCTCCGCATCGCTTGATACCTCGGCGTCGTCCGTGTCCTGCGGACCGCCAAGACCCTCGTGTGCCGCGCCGGTGGAGCGGATGTCTCGCCAGGTCAGACCCTCGCCCAGCAGCGCCGGCACGCCAAGGGCCAACGCTGTCAGGATCTCGACCGCCTGCAGCACGATTCCATACGCGATCGCCTGGCCGGCGCCGACGCCATACGCCGCGAGCACAACCAGGCAAGCGGCCTGGAACACACCCACGTTGGAGGGCGTCGCCGGGAGGATCGCGCTGACGTTCACTGCGAGCAACACCGCGGCTGCCGCTACAAGCGTCGGATGAGCGGGTAGACCGAGCGCGATCAGGACCGCGTAGCACGCGAGCCACTGCAAGATCCACGCGCACAACTGAGCGGCCACGGCGGCGACTCCATGGCGTGGGGTCACAAACACGGCCAGTCCTTGTCTGGCGAGTCCCAGTAGGCGCGCGATCGTCGCAGCGGCGATGCGCACCCGTATGGAATGTGATCGGCCGCCGAGTGCCAGCAGGCGTGGGCCGAGCAGGACCAGAGCACACAGCGCCAGTGGAACGGCCACGACCGCGAGGATCGCCGCGAATCGCCCGTGGATGGGGATGCTGCTGAACGTGACCGACGCGAGGATCGCGAGCGCGAGCAGGTTGATCAGCGTCTGCGAGAACACTGTCCCCGTCACGATCGGCAACAGTCGTCGCTGGGGCCCGTCCAGGCGGCGTGAGAGCACAACGATCCGAGTAGGCTCGCCGATGCGCCCAGGGAACACCGCGGAGGCCATCACACCGATCATCGTGGCGCGGATGACGGGCAGCCAGCTGATCGCGGTGTCGGGTAGAGCGGCGCACAGTGCCTCATGCCAGGAGACCGAACGCAGCAGCAGCGAGAGCCCCATCAGCGCGAGCGCGAGCACGATCCAGCCGGGGGTCGCCGTGATCAGGGCGTGTCCGATGCGGCCGAGGTCCAGACGCGAGAGGGCATAGACGATCACGCCCGCGACCAGGAGCGCGACGATCACAAGACCGGCGCGTCCCGTGGTCGTGGAGGGAATCGAGCGACGGCTCCGCGAACGCTGCGGGGGGCGCGGATGCTCGGGATCGTCCATCGCCTCGGGGTCTATCAGAGTGCTGCTCGGAGCGACGAATGAGGAAGTGTGACCGGCAGATCTAATACAGTTCCGCTATCTGGGGTCGCCGATGATCCGAACACAGGTGTTATTCGAAAAGAACTAGTGCAGTGGTCCATCTCCGTTCGGTGGGCCCTCCAGTCAAAATCACACCCTGGGGAGAGAATCAGAATGAACAAGCACGACAACGACAACGACTACATCTCGATCACTCTGTCGCCGGTGCAGGTCGAGCAGGTCATGCGCGCGGCGAGCAAGAGCCCCAGCGGCACCGTGTCGAATCTGCTGCTGGCGGCGCTGGACAACGCTCATGATCCACCCACGGGCAGTCACCGCAGGGCGTATGACCTACAGCGCGCCTCCCAGGAAGCACTAAACGCCGCGCTGGACGATCCTCAGCTCTCGCAGTCGCTACTGCGCGGCCTGTCGGTGCTCGCGTGCTACGGGCCCGACCGGCCTTGGCGCCCGATCATCGAGCTGGCGAACCAGCTGGGCATGTCGCCTTCGACGACTCATCGCTATGTCAAGACGCTCAAGACGATCGGCTTGATGGAGCAGGACCCCACGACGAGGGAGTACCGCCCGGTCGCGCTTGACGGTTAGAACGCCGAATAAGATCCGGTCCCGGTCGTAGTCGAACCCGTGCAGACTCAACCGTGAGCGGCGTCCGAGGGGTCGTGGGGATCCTCTCGGACCCGTATAGGACTATGCCGCGACCGGGGTGGGTTTGCGCCCGAGCCCCTCGAGCGCCGCGAGCATCGCATCGAGCTCGCAATCTACCTTGGCCGGCCATGGCTTCTGCGGATGCTCATCGAGCGTCTTGAGCCCATTGCCAGTGATGATCGCCACCACGGTGTCGTCGGGGGCGAAGCGCCCGATCGCCGCCAACTTCTCCAACACCGCGATCGTGGTGCCGCCGGCCGGCTCGGTCAAAAGGCCCTCGGTGGCCGCCAGTAGGTCGATGCCGGCGAAGATCTCCGGGTCGCTCGCGAACCCGCCGGTTCCTCCGCGTTTGCGCACGGCGTCGATCACCAGGTAGCCATCGCCGGGCGCGCCGATGGCGAGCGAGTGCGCGGCCGTCTCGGGCGTCACGGGATGGACCTCCGCCTCCTCGGCGAGGATCGCCGAAGCGATTGGGTTACATCCGCTGGGCTGAGCGATGTGAATGCGAGTTCCGTCGGTCTCGGACAGCCCCATCAGCTGTAGCTCGCCGAGACCCTTGTGCAGTCGCGAGGAGAGCGTGCCCCCGGCGGCCGCCGTGATGATGTGATCCGGCGCGTTCCAGTCGAGTTGCTCGACGATCTCAAACGCAGCCGTCTTGGCGCCCTCGGCGTAGAACGGGCGCAGCGTGATGTTGGCGAAGTCCATGCCGGTCGCTTCGGCGATCTCGCGGCAGCGGCGATTGGCTTCGTCATAGTTGCCCTCCACCTGGCAGACCTTCGCGCCGAGCGCCATGCATACACGCGCCTTGGTGATCTCCAGAGCGTTTGGATAGAACACGTATGCGTCCACCCCCGCCTTGGCCGCCAGTGAGGCGACGGCCGTGCCCACGTTGCCGGTCGATACGCAACCGATCTCAGTCTTGCCGCGCTCCAGCAGCCTGGCCACCGACATCGAGACGACGCGGTCCTTGTAAGAGAGGCTCGGTCGGTTGCTGGAGTCGTCCTTCAGATACAGGTTGCTGAGCCCCAGCTCCGCCCCGAGCCGGTCGGCGCGGATCAGCGGCGTGTAGCCGGAGAACTGGCCCACGCGCGCTTGCGCGGAGGCGTCGAGGATCGGCAGGAGCTCCTCGAAGTGCCAGATGTTCTGCGGGCGCTGCGAGCTGGGGAAGTCTTTGAAGTGGCCGGCCGCGAGCTCGTAGTCATAGACCACGTCCAGACCCTTGCCGCAGTCCGGGCACGCGAACACGGTGTCGGTCAACGGATAGCTGTTCTCGCAACGGTGGCAGACGAGGTCCGTGGCGCAGGAGCGCGTCCGCTTCCTCGACCCCGAGCCGAGGTCGCTGCTGGATGGGGTGCTGGATGTGGGACTCATGCCGGTACCTCAGAAGATACGCCGGGCCACGGCGTTTGCGCCTCACCGTTATGACCGAACGCGATCCACAGCTCCTCGGCGATGTGCGGCGCCAGTGGGGAGAGCAGCTGCGCGAGCACCGCCAACGCGTCCAGCAGCGCACCCCGATCGAGCGCGCTCAGCGCGTCGGTGCGCGCGAGCACGCGCTTCTCGAAGTCCTTCAGGCGGTCGAACAGCCGCATGACATCGCGTACCGCGCTGTGCATCTCCAGGGCCAGCATCTCCTCGGTGGTCCGCTCGATCGCGGCGGCGCACCATTTCTCCAGGCGCACGCGTAGGTGCTCGGTGGTGTCTCTCACATGTCCGTCGGAGTCGGCGAGAGGATCCAACCCGGAGGTTGGGTCGCGATCGTCGATGCGATCGGTTCCGTCTGTCGCGGCGGCCGCGAGCTGGGTCTGGGAGAAGTCCCAGACCTGCGTCAGGAACCGGTGACAGCGCAGCACCGCTGAATCCGACCAGTTCAGCGCGCGCTGGGGACGGGCGGCGTAGAGCGTCGCCAGGCGCACGGTGTCGGCGCCGTAGCGGGCGACGAGCTCGTCCGGGTCGACGACGTTGCCCAGATGCTTGCTCATCTTGCGCCCATCGCTTATGACCATCTCGTGAAACAGACAGCCCGCGAAGGGCTCGCCGTCGGATAGGAACGCGAGCGGCCCGATGTCGCGTAGCGCCTTGGTGACGATGCGTTGGTCGAACACGAAGTTGCCGCTGTCCGAGCCCGCGACTACGCGCTCGGAGGGCAGCCATGCGCGCAGATCCTCCAACGCGAGGATCTGATCCAGCGGGCGCTCGCGCTCGGTAGGTGGAACGCACACCGGCACCCACAGCCACAGAGCGTCGAAATGGCAGTCGAGGGTGTCAGTCTCGCGGTGTGCGGAGCCGCCACAACGCGGGCAGGTGGTGTGGACGAAGTCCTCGCGCTCGGCCAGTGGATTGCCGGCACCGGTGGGAACCAGGTCGAGTGGCAGCACGACCGGCAGTTGCTCGACAGGGACCGGTATGACTCCGCAGTCACCATCGCAGTAGACGATCGGGATCGGCGTGCCCCAGGAGCGCTGACGAGAGATCGAGAAGTCCTCGGCCTTGTAGCGCACGGCCTCGCGCGGTACAGACACTGTGGCGGCTGCCGGTGGCTCCTCGCTGCCGGCGGACGAGCTGTTCAGCAGGTCGGACAGACGCCCGGCAATCACCTCGTCCGTGCGATCGCAGTCGGGAACGCCGAAGACGGCCGTCGCGCCGAAGCGCCCGTCTACTCCGGGTGAGATCAGCACCGGCAGCGAGCCGCCTCCTGCGGGCGCGGGCAGGGTTCGTCCCGTGTCGATCAGCGTGATCGCCCCGGCGTCGCGCGAGCTGCGCTCCAGGCCACTCGAGCGAAGCTCCTCGAGCTGCTCGCGCACTCGCGGATCGACAGCCCATGCGTCGATGTCCGGATGCTTTGGCGAGATCAACACGAAGCGCGCCTGCTCTAGCGCGTCGGCGTGTGGGGTGAACACGCTCAGACGGGCGCCGTCGTTGCCGGCCAGGTCGACCTCGATGCCGTCCATGCGACCGAGCACGAAGCGCTGGCTTGCGAGCGCGACCTCATCCCAACGTCCGTTCTCCGCCAGCTCGCCCAGCCGCCGGTCGTTCTCGGGCACGTAGGCGCTGATGCGTAGGTACCACGTCGGTCGCTCGATCAGGCGCACGGGGTTATGACAGCGCCAGCACTCGCCGTCCTCGACCTGGATCGTGGCGAGCGTCGTCTGGCAGGTCTCACACCAATCGACGACGCCCGTGCCGCGATACACCAACCCGGCGTCGAGCAGCGTCACGAACAGCCACTGCGACCAGCGGTACATCTGCGCGTCGGAGCTGAGGAACGTGCGATCCCAGTCAAACGAGTAGCCCAGTCGCCGCAGCTGACCGGTCATGTGCTCGGCACAGCGCGCCACCCAGTCGCTGGGAGCCTCGCCGCGGTCGATCGCGCCAAGCTCGGCGGGCAGGCCGAAGGCGTCGAAGCCGAAGGCGAACAGCACGTCCTCGCCACGGGCGCGCTGAAAACGCGCGTAGGCGTCTCCGATCGAGTAAGAGCGGACGTGTCCGATGTGGATGTTGCCGGAGGTGAATGGGGCTGAGGGCTTGATGTAGCGGCGGGTGCGGTCGGACTCGATGGAAGGTGTGGCGAACGCCTCGCGCTCGCGCCAAGCGGCCTGCCGGCGAGCCTCGATCGCGTGCGGGTCATAGCTGGGAAAAGCCCTGTCGTTCATGGTCAAACGAGCATATCCGAGGGCCCAAGCCCGGATGTGAGCGTTGCTATGCTCGAAGCCACTTGGCCGCGCTCACCGACATGGCTCTCACGACGCTCCGCCGCTCCTCGCGGCACCTCCGCGCGCGAGGCATATCGTCCGCCAGAACTGAAAGGATGCGACGATGGAGATAGAGATCGGGCGCGGCAAGAAAGCCCGCCAGGCATACGGGTTTGATGACATCGCGATCGTGCCCTCGCGGCGCACGCGCGATCCCGATGACATCGACATCAGCTGGAAGCTCGGGCCCTACCAGTTCGAGCTGCCGATGCTGGCGTCGGCGATGGACGGCGTTGTTTCGCCCGAGACCGCGGCGCTGATCGGCGGACTGGGCGGACTGGCGGTGCTGAACCTGGAGGGCATATTCACCCGCTACGAGGACGCCGACGAGCAGCTGGAGCGGATCGCACAATTGCCCAAGGAGGCGGCGACGCGCGAGATGCAGGAGATCTACTCACAGCCGGTTAAGCCCGAGCTGATCGCTCAGCGGATCGCCGAGATCAAGGAGCGCAAAGTCGTCGTCGCGGCCTCGTTGACGCCTCAGCGCGTGCGCGACTACTACGAGCTCGCGCTGGAGGCCGGCCTGGACGTGCTCGTGATCCAGGGGACGGTCGTCTCCGGCGAACACGTCTCGACGGTGTCCGAGCCGCTGAACCTGAAGGAGTTCATCCCGAGCCTGGACGTACCGGTGGTGGTCGGTGGTTGCGCCTCCTATCACACGGGATTGCACCTGATGCGCACGGGCGCCGCCGGGGTCCTCGTAGGCGTGGGTCCGGGCGCGGCGTGCACGACCAGGGGTGTGCTTGGCATCGGTGTACCGCAGGCGACCGCGATCGCCGACGTGGCGCACGCACGCTCGACGCACATGCTGGAGACGGGCGAGTACTGCCAGGTGATCGCCGACGGCGGGATGGGCAACGGTGGGGACGTGTCGAAGGCGATCGCGCTGGGCGCCGACGCAGTGATGATCGGCTCCCCGCTCGCCCGCGCGTACGAGGCGCCTGGCCGTGGATTTCACTGGGGTATGGCGACGTTTCATCCGACCCTGCCGCGTGGAGCACGGGTAGCTACGACGCAGAACGGCACGCTCGAGGAGATCCTCGTTGGCCCGGCGCGCGAGAACGACGGCACGTTCAACCTGTTCGGCGGACTACGCACCTCGATGGCGACCTGTGGGCACAAGGATCTGGCCGAGTTCAACCGCGCGGAGGTCGTGATCGCGCCGGCGCTGCAGACCGAGGGCAAGGCGCTGCAGCGCGACCAGGCCGTCGGCATGGGGGCAGTGAACGGAAAGACAGCCGCCCTGGTCAATGACTGACGGGGCTGTCACGGTCCCAGAGCCCCTCGCCGAGCCGAGGGGCGCCTCGCCGGCGACAACTGAAGAGGTGGTGGTGCTCGACTACGGCGGTCAGTACAGCCAATTGATCGCGCGGCGCATCCGCGACTGCGGGGTGTTCAGCGAGCTGCTGCCGCACAGCGTTCCCCTGGAGGAGGTAGCCAGGCGCAAACCCCGCGCGATCGTGCTCTCGGGCGGGCCGGCGTCGGTGTATGCGTCGGGCGCGCCGAAGCTCGATCGGGGACTGCTGGAGCTGGGAGTGCCGGTGATGGGCATCTGTTACGGGATGCAGCTGCTCATGCACGAGCTTGGCGGACGGGTGGAGCAGGCCGAGGTGGGGGAGTTCGGCCGCTCGGACCTAAGGGTCACAGAGCCGGGGCGACTGCTCGCGGGGTTGCCGAAAGAGCAGACATGCTGGATGTCCCATCGCGACACGGTCTTCGAGCCACCGCCCGGATTCACGGCGCTTGCCGCTTCGAGCGCCTCGCCCGTGGCCGCCGTGGAGGACATCGAGCGGGGGATATACGGCATTCAGTTCCACCCCGAGGTCGTGCACACGCCCTACGGGCAGGAGATCCTGACGCGGTTCCTGACGGACATCGCAGGGTGCGAGCGCACGTGGTCGGCGCGCTCAATCGTGGAGGATCAGATCGAGCGCATCAGGGCACAAGTGGGGGATGGGAGGGTGATCTGCGGGCTCTCCGGGGGCGTGGACTCCTCGGTGGCCGCGCTGCTCGTACACAAGGCCGTGGGCGACCAACTGACGTGTGTGTTCGTCGATCACGGGCTGATGCGCAAGGGTGAGGGTGAGCAGGTGGTGAGCGCGTTCAGGGACACGTTCAAGGTGCCGCTCGTGGCGGTCGACGCGGAGGAGCGGTTCCTTCAGAAGCTGCGGGGGGTGAGCGAGCCGGAGGCCAAGCGCAAGGCGATCGGCGCGGAGTTCATCAGGGTGTTCGAGGAGGAGGCCGCGAAGATCTCGGTCGAAGATCCCCCCGAGTATCTGGTGCAGGGAACGTTGTATTCGGACGTGATCGAGTCGGGCGGCGGCACGGGGGCGGCGACGATCAAGTCCCATCACAACGTCGGTGGCCTGCCGGAGGACCTGAAATTTGAGCTGGTCGAGCCGCTGCGGGCGCTGTTCAAGGATGAGGTCAGGGCCGTCGGCGCCGAGCTGGGGCTGCCCGAGCGGTTGGTGTGGCGCCAGCCGTTCCCGGGACCGGGCCTGGCAATCAGGGTCGTCGGCGGCGAAGCCACGAAGGAGCGGCTGGACGTGTTGCGCGAGGCCGATCACATCCTGCAGGAGGAGATCCGCGGCGCGGGGCTGTATCGCGAGCTATGGCAATCCTTCTGCGTACTCCCGGACGTGCGGACCGTGGGCGTGCAGGGGGACGAGCGCACCTACGGATACGTCGTGGTCGTGCGCGCTGTGACGAGCGACGATGCGATGACGGCCGACTGGGCGCGGCTACCGTATGAGCTGCTGGAGACGATCGCCTCGCGGATGATCAACGAGCTGCGCGAGGTCAACCGCGTGGTCCTCGACATAACTTCAAAGCCACCGGGCACTATCGAGTGGGAGTAGCTGCTGTTCGGGTCGGTACATGTACCGACCCGCCGGACGGTGCATGCACCGTCCGGGATCAGGCCGCATGCGGCCTGATCTTCCCGAATATGTTCTGACCGACGCCGCGAGCTGGCCTGACTTCGCCTATGATGGTCCGCTGCGCCGCGCGCTGACGTGCGGCCTTTTTCACGCGATGAGCACAATCTCGACACCCTCAGTACGGACCTATGTGGCCAAGCCCACCGAGCGCGAGCGCGGCTGGGTGCTCGTCGACGCCAACGGCAAGACGCTCGGGCGGCTAGCGACGCAGATCGCCGACGTGCTGCGGGGCAAGCGCAAGCCCGAGTACACGCCGCATGTCGACACGGGCGACTTCGTCGTGGTGATCAATGCTGAGAAGGTGCATGTAAGCGGAAACAAGCGGGCCGACAAGCGCTACTACCGCCACTCCGGCTATCCGGGCGGGTTGCGCTCGCGCACGTTCGAGGAGATGATCGCGCGCCGGCCCGAGGAGGTCATCAGGCTCGCCGTCAAAGGGATGATGCCCCGCAACCGGCTCGCGCGCAAGCAGATCACGAAGCTGAAGATATACGCGGGTCCCGAGCATCCGCACACCGCGCAGAAGCCACAACCACTCGAGATAGAGGCATAGAGATCACCATGGCCGACGACGAGACGCCCGAGACCCCCGCCGAGGAGAAGCCTGCCGAGCACGCCGTCCCGAGCGAGGAGGCTGCCGAGATAGCCGGTTCCGTCGAGGACGCGCCGCTGGAGGCCGCTCAGGAGGCGCGTGAGCACATCGGCGAGGACAAGCCGGCCGTCGAGGCCGAGCCGTTCGATCCGATCGCGGGCAATGCGGTCCCGACCGACGATGCAAGCGAGATCGCCGGATCTGCCGAGGACGCGCCGCTGGAGGCTGCGCAGGAGGCACAGGAGCGCGCCGAGGCCGAGGAGTTGGTTGAGGCCTACGACGAGGTCGTGGCGGAGGAGATCGCTGAGAAGATCGTCGAGGAGATCGTGGCCGAGGAGATTGCCGAGGAGGTCGTCGCGGAGGCCATCGAGGAGGCAGTCGCCGAGGAGATCGCGGAGGAGGTCGTCGCGGCCGAGCTGGAGGCGGAGGCCGAAGAGGAGCCAGAGGAGGAGACCACGCCGCGCGAGAAGCCCGCCGTCCCCGGAGCGCATCTGGAAGTCGACATCGTGCCCGAGGGCGCGGACCCGCTGGGCCGCGACGCGGAGTCCGCCGACCCTTACGCGAGCGTCGCGGAGGCCTACGAGCAGGATGTCGAGTCCACCGACGGCGAGGGCGAGCCTCACGAGGACGAGGAGAAGCTCGCCGAGCCGATCTCGACCGCCGCGATCGATCTCGCATCGGGCGCGCGATACCGCGCGACGGGCAAGCGCAAGACGGCGATCGCGCGTGTGACGCTGCGGCCGGGCACCGGCACCTACCTGGTCAACGGGCGCGTGCTGGAGGAGCATTTTCCGCGGATTACGTTGCAGCGCAACATCCGCCAGCCGCTGGAGACGGTCGGGTATCAGGATCGGATGGATGTGGTCGCACGACTGCACGGTGGCGGCATCTCCGCGCAGGCGGGAGCGCTGCGCCACGGCGTCTCACGGGCGTTGCTGGAGGCCGACCCGAATCTGCGCGGCGAGCTCAAGCGTCGCGGTTTTCTGACGCGCGATTCGCGCGCGAAGGAGCGCAAGAAGGCCGGCCTGAAGAAGGCGCGCAAGCGGCCGCAGTTCTCCAAGCGCTAGAAGGCGATCGATGCGCAAGCTGTTCGGGACCGACGGCGTCCGTGGCGTCGCCGGTGAGCTGTTGAGCGCAGAGCTCGCGCTCGGCCTCGCGCAGGCTGCGACCCGTCTCACGCTCCTCGAGCGCCCGCGAGTACTGATCGTGCGCGACACGCGCGAGTCCGGCGAGATGCTCCAGGCGGCAGTGGCCGCGGGCGTGGCGGCAGCTGGGGGAGAAGCGCTGCTCGGTGGCGTACTGCCGACTCCAGCCGCACCGCTCTTGATCGCTCAGTACGGATTCGATCTGGCGGCCGTGCTGTCGGCCTCGCACAATCCGTATCAGGACAACGGCATCAAGTTCTTCGGCGGCGACGGGTACAAGTTGAGCGACGACACCGAGCTCGAAATCGAGCGCGAGCTGAAACGCGCAGCGGGACGGGATGGGACGGATGTCTCCGCCGCGGCCGAGAAGGCGGGCGGGGCAGGGTCGCCGTCCCGGATCGGGCGCATCCGCGAGTTGCGGGGGGCCGACGAGGACTACCTGCGCGAGCTACACACGCGTTTTGCCGAGTTGGATCTCACGGGTCTTGCTGTGCTGCTCGACTGCGCCAACGGCGCCACTTATCAGGTGGCGCCAGAGGTGTTCAGGCGTTTGGGGGCGAGCGTGACCGCGGTTGCGGATGCGCCGGACGGGCGCAACATCAACGCCGACTGCGGCTCCACCCACGTCGAGCGACTGGCCGAGCAGGTTGTCGCGGGGGGACACGCGCTCGGGTTCGCGTTCGACGGCGACGGCGATCGGGTACTCGCAGTAGATGGTGCTGGAGTGGTGGTCGATGGCGACGAGCTGATGGCGCTCGCTGCGTTGCACCTGCGCGACACCGGGCGATTGCGCGGCGATGGCGTGGTCGTGACGGTGATGACCAACTACGGCTTCCACACGGCGATGGCCGAGGCTGGGGTCGAGGTGGCCAGCGCCAAGGTGGGAGACAGGTATGTGCTCGAGGAACTGCTCGCGCGCGACTGGACCCTCGGCGGCGAGCAATCCGGACACCTGATCGAGCTGGGGTTCAACCGCACGGGCGACGGGATCGCCGGCGCGCTGCTGACGCTCGAGGCACTCGCCGGGGCGGACCTGCGCGAGCGCCACGCGATGGCCAAGCTCCCCCAGCGACTGGTGAATGTGCAGGTTCGCGATCGCGAGGCGCTGCATGGCTCGGAGGCGGTGAGCGTCGCGATCCGAACCGAGGACGAGGCGCTCAGCGGACGCGGGCGCGTGCTAGTGCGAGCAAGCGGGACCGAGCCGCTGGTGCGCGTGATGGTCGAGGCTCCCACCGATGAGGAGGCGCAGCAGGTCTGCGAGCGGTTGGTCGGCCTCGTGCAGCGCGAGCTTGCCTGAGCTGCCTTTGCGTCCATCGCGCCCGGGCGCGTGGCGAAACCACTGATATCTTCGAGCGATGTGTGGGATCGTCGGGTATGTCGGTGGGCGCCCTGCCCGTGAGCTGCTGCTAGGCGGGCTAACGCGGCTGGAGTACCGCGGGTATGACTCGGCTGGGATCTCCACGATCGAGGATGGTCGCATCGAGTCTGTGCGCGCTGTGGGCAATCTCGGAGCGTTGCGGGTAAAGCTCGACGGCGAAGCCGCCGAGGCGCAGGCCGGGGGAGCGGTGGCCGTCGCCTCGATGCCGGCCACGACCGGGATCGGTCATACGCGCTGGGCGACCCACGGGCGCGTGAGCGAGGAGAACGCACATCCTCACTACGACTCGCAAGATCGCGTGCATGTGGTGGTGAACGGGATCGTGGAGAACTACATCGCGCTGAAGGAACGGCTCGCGGCGGAAGGCTGCGTGTTCACCTCCGAGACCGACGCCGAGACGATCGCGCATCTGATCGCGTCGCACTACGACGGCGATCTGCCCGCCGCGGTGCGCGCCGCCTACGCCGAACTACAGGGTCACTACGCGTTCGTGGCGATGAGCCTGGATGAGCCCGAAGTGCTCGTCGGTGCGCGCCGCGAGTGCCCGCTGATCGTCGGTCGCGGCGAGGGCGAGCAGTTCGTCGCCTCGGCCGTGCCCGCTTTCCTGGCGCAGACCAGGCGGGTGCAGTTCCTGGACAACGACGAGATCGTGGTGCTGCGCCCCGCGGGCGTGACGATCACCACACCCGCGGGCGAGGAGCTACAGCGGGCCGTGGATACGGTCGATTGGGACGAGGAGACCGCGGAGAAGGGCGGGTATGAGACGTTCATGCTCAAGGAGATCCACGAACAGGCCGACGCGGTCGCCGACACGATCTCCGATCGTACTGCCGCCGGGGACGGTGTCGATCTGGACGAGCAGGGCGCGCTAGACGAGGCGCTGCTCGCAGACGTGCGCCGGATCGTGGTCGTCGCCTGCGGCACCTCCTACCACGCGGGTTTGATCGGCCGCTACGCGATCGAGGAGTGGGCGCGCCTTCCGGTGGAGATGGATGTCGCCTCGGAGTACCGCTACCGCAACCCGGTGCTCGGTCCAGGCGATCTCGTGATTGGGATCAGCCAGTCGGGGGAGACCGCCGATACGCTCGCGGCGATGCGCATGGCGCGCGAGGGCGGCGCGAAGGTGCTGGCGATCACGAACGTGATGGGCTCGCAGGCCACGCGCGACGCCGACGGCGTGCTGTTCACCCGCGCGGGTCTTGAGATCGGGGTGGCGGCGACGAAGACGTTCCTGTGTCAGGTCGCGGTCATGTACCTGCTCGGACTGCGACTGGCGCAGTTGCGCGGCACGCTCCCGCCCGAGCGAGTAACCGAGCTCGTGTCCGAGCTCAAGCGCTTGCCGCACTGCATCGCCGAGCTGACCGGCCAGGCGCGCGTGGCCGATGGTGAGGGCATCGAAGAGCAGGTCCGCACGGTGGCCGACGCGCACTGGCGCAGCGAGTTCTTCCTCTACATCGGCCGCCACGTCGGCCTGCCCGTGGCACTGGAGGGAGCATTGAAGCTGAAGGAGATCTCCTATATCGCCACCGATGCGTACGCCGCGGGGGAGATGAAGCATGGGCCGATCGCGCTGCTGGACGAGCAGACGCCGGTCGTGAGCATCGCCACGGACTCGCCGGTGCTGGAGAAGATCGCCTCGAACATGCAGGAGGTGCGCGCCCGCGGCGCGCACGTGATCGCGATCGCCTCCTCCGGCAATGAGCAGATCGCACAGCACGCCGACTCGGTCATTTACGTGCCGGCAATCGACTGGATGCTGCAGCCGATCCTCGCCGTGATCCCACTGCAGCTGCTCGCGTATGAGATCGCGCGCAAGCGCGGGTTGAACGTCGATCAGCCGCGCAACCTCGCGAAGACCGTCACCGTCGAGTAGCTCGCGGCCCATTAGCATCGCTGTTCGTGGATGCGCTGCCCGACTGGTTGACGCCTCTGCCCGACGCCGAGTGCATGCGGGCGATCGACCGCTGGGCGATCGACACGCGTGGCGTGCCCTCGCTTGAGTTGATGGAGCGCGCCGGGGCCGGCGTGACCCGCTCCGTCGAGCGGCTCGTTCCCGACGGGCCCGTGGTCGTGGTGTGCGGCACGGGCAACAACGGCGGCGACGGGCTAGTCGTGGCGCGCCTCTTGCGGCAGGCAGGCCGGGAGGTGGCGGTCGTGTGCGCCGGTTCGCCGGCGAAGTTGACGGGGGATGCGCTGGCGAACCTCGAGCGCCTGCCTGGAGAGGCTCCACTGGAGCTCGGGCAGGGAATGGATGCGCTTGCCGGGGCGAGTGTCGTTGTCGACGCTCTGCTCGGAACAGGCTTTGGCGGTGAGCCTCGCGGCGCGGTCGGTGAGGCGATCGCGGCGCTCGAAGGCTGTTCGGCGCCCCTCGTCAGCGTTGATGTGCCTTCCGGGGTGGATGCTTCGACGGGCGTCGCAGCGGGCGCTGCCGTGCGCGCCGCGAAGACCGTTACCTTCCATGCGGCGAAGCCCGGCCTGTGGATTGATCCGGGTAAGGCCCTTGCGGGGGAGGTCGAGGTGCTCGACATTGGCATCCCGCGTGGTGCGCCGCAAGACGCCGACATCGGTCTGATCATGCCCGTGGTCCTGAGTCTGCTCCCGCGCAGGGGCGCCGCCTCGACCAAGTTCTCTTCAGGTCACGTGCTTGTCGCGGGTGGCTCGCGCGGCCTCACCGGAGCGCCGCGCATGACGGCGCTCGGCGCGATGCGTGCGGGCGCCGGATATGTCACCGCTTGCGTCCCGGCCTCTCAGCAGGCGATCGTGGCGAGCGGCGGTTCGCCGGAGCTGATGACCCGTGGACTGCCCGATGCGGACGGGGCGCTGACGCCCGCGGGTGTGGAAGTCGTGCTCGAGGCGGCGCGGCGCGGTGG
>JBAUXH010000004.1:0-25252 GCA_049584155.1 Solirubrobacteraceae bacterium | reverse complement strand
CGCTCGCGCCGGGCGGCGCCACCGGTGCCGCGGACGACCCGCCGATGCACGAGCCCGGCAGCCGCGAGACGGCGCTTGTCGAGCACGGCGCCATCGCGCTCGTATGCGACGGACAGCGCTATGAGCTGAAGGAGGGCGATTGCGTCACGTTCGACGCCGACCTGCCCCACCATTTTGAAAATCCCACCGGCGGGGAGGCGGCCTCGTTTCTGGCCGTCGTGAGCGCCGGTCTGAGACGGAGCTAGGAGGCCCGCGATGGGAAAGACGATGTTCGAGAAGATCTGGGAGCGCCACGAGGTCGCCCACGGGCTTCTATACATAGACCTGCATCTGGTCCACGAGGTCACGAGCCCGCAGGCCTTCGACGGGCTGCGCCTGGCCGGGCGCACCGTGCGCCGTCCCGACCGCACGCTGGCTACGGCCGACCACAACACGCCGACCGACGGTACGCCCGTGGCGGCACGCATCAAGGACGAGCTCTCGCGCGTGCAGGTGGAAACACTCGAGCGCAACTGCGCGGAGTTCGGTGTGCCCGTGTACTCGCTCGGATCAGACCGGCAGGGGATCGTGCACGTGATCGGCCCCGAGCTGGGCGTGACTCAACCGGGCATGACGATCGTGTGCGGGGACTCGCACACCTCCACGCACGGCGCGTTCGGCGCGCTCGCGTTCGGGATCGGCACGAGCGAGGTCGAGCACGTGCTGGCGACGCAGTGCATGGTCCAGCACCGACCACGCTCGATGCGCATCCTTTACACGGGTGAGCTGGGGTTCGGGGTCACCGCCAAGGACCTGATCCTGGGCACGCTCGGGCGGCTCGGCGTCGGCGGCATGACCGGGCACGTAGTCGAGTACGCGGGACCGGCCATCGAGGCGCTGTCGATGGAGGGGCGAATGACCGTCTGCAACATGACGATCGAGGGTGGCGGTCGCGCCGGGATGATCGCCCCCGACGAGACGACGTTCGCGTGGTTCAGCGAGACCGAGCGGCCCGGCGCGCCCCAGGGCGAGGAGCTCGAGGAGGCGATCGCGGCCTGGGGCGAGCTGCCCACCGAGGAGGGTGCCGAGTTCGACAGCGAGGTGACGATCGACGCGAGCGCGATCTCTCCCCAGGTGACGTGGGGAACGAATCCGGGGATGGTACGCGCGGTCACCGACAGCGTG
The DNA here is from genome assembly GCA_049584155.1 of Solirubrobacteraceae bacterium. Classification (GTDB taxonomy): domain Bacteria; phylum Actinomycetota; class Thermoleophilia; order Solirubrobacterales; family Solirubrobacteraceae; genus Palsa-744. The sequence continues at coordinate 24,088 of JBAUXH010000004.1, read as the reverse complement.
CCCACGCCGGAGGAGTTCGATAGTCCCGCCGATCGCGAGGCGACCGAGCGCGCGCTGGCCTACATGGCGCTGGAGCCCGGCACACCGATCGAGCAGATCTCCCTCGACCGCGTGTTCATCGGCTCTTGCACGAACTCGCGTATCGGCGACCTGCGTGCCGCCGCCGAGGTGGTCGCGGGCCGCAAGGTCGCCTCCAGCGTCGACGCGATGGTCGTGCCCGGCTCCCAGCAGGTGAAGGCGCAGGCCGAGGCCGAGGGACTCGATCGCGTGTTTCGTGAGGCCGGGTTCGATTGGCGGGTGGCGGGCTGCTCGATGTGCCTGGGGATGAACCCCGACATATTGCAGCCAGGCGAGCGCTGCGCTTCCACGTCCAACCGCAACTTCGAGGGTCGGCAAGGCCGGGGCGGGCGCACGCACCTCGTATCCCCACAGATGGCGGCGGCTGCTGCAATCGAGGGACATTTCGTCGACATTCGTCAGTGGAGCTAGGAGGCCCGACATGGATCCGATCAGCGTCATCTCAGGGCCCGTCAGCTACCTCGACCGCGCGGACGTGGACACCGACCAGATCATGCCCAAGCAGTTCCTCAAGCGCGTGGAGCGCAGTGGGTTCGGCGAGTTCCTGTTCTACGACTGGGCGAAGGAGCCGGGATGGGATCTGCCGGCCAATCCGATCCTCGTCGCGGGTGAGAACTTCGGTTGCGGCAGCTCGCGCGAGCACGCTCCGTGGGGGCTACAGGATTACGGCTTTCGGGCGATCGTGGCGCCGAGCTTCGCGGACATCTTCTACTCCAACTGCACGAAGATCGGCCTGTTGCCGGTCGTGCTCGGCGCGGAGGACTGCCGCGCGCTGGCGAACGCCGGCAGCGGCGAGGTCGATCTGCTCGAGCAGGAGGTTCGTTTCGCCGGGCGCGAGGTGGCGTTCGAGATCGACCACGAGATCCGCCATCGGCTGCTGGACGGTCTCGATGACATCGCGCTGACGCTCGAGCAGGCGGCGGAGATCGCCGAGTTCGAGCGGGTGCGCGAGAATGTCGGTTGGGCGAACGTCGCGACCACGGCGCTGTAGGCGCAGGGGCGAGGAATGAGTCATCGCATCGTCACGCTGCCCGGCGACGGGATCGGCCCGGAGATCATGGCCCCTGCGCTGGAGGTGCTGCAAAGGCTGGGAGACTTTGAGTTCGAGGAGCACGCGTTCGGGGGCGCCTCGATCGACGCGCACGGCGTCGCGCTCACCGACGAGACGCTCGCCGCGTGCCGCAAGGCCGACGCAGTGTTGCTAGCCGCGGTGGGCGGGCCGAAGTGGGACAGCACCGACCCGGCCAAGCCGCGTCCCGAGCAGGGATTGCTCGGGCTACGCAAGGGGCTGGGGCTGTACGCGAACCTGCGCCCGGTCAAGCCGCTGCCTGCGCTATACGACGCCTCGCCTTTGAAGCGGGAGCGGATCGAGGGGACCGACCTGCTGGTCGTGCGCGAGCTCACGGGCGGGATCTATTTCGGCGAGAAGACGCGCACGGCTGAGGCGGCCAGCGACGTGTGCGCATATACGACAACGGAGATCGAGCGAATCGCGCGCGTCGCGTTCAAAGCGGCGCGCGGGAAGGTCTCGAGCGTCGATAAGGCGAACGTGTTGGAGACCTCGCGGCTGTGGCGGGAGGTCGTGATCGGCGTGCACGCGCGCGAGTTCCCGAACATCGAGCTCGAGCACGTGCTCGTGGACAACGCCGCGATGCAACTGGTGTCCGCGCCGCGGGAGTTCGACGTGATCCTCACCGAGAACATGTTCGGGGACATCCTCAGCGATGAGGCGGCGATGATCACCGGCTCGATCGGATTGCTGCCGAGTGCCTCACTCGGAGGGGACGGACCCGGCCTGTTCGAGCCCGTGCACGGCTCCGCGCCGGACATCGCCGGTACGGGCGCGGCTAATCCGCTGGCGATGCTGTTGTCGGTGGCGATGATGCTCAGACACGGACTCGATTTGCCGGATGCGGCTACGGCGATAGAATCGGCCGTTGAGAAAGCGCTCGATGGTGGCCTGCGCACCCCCGATCTGGGTGGCGCGGATGGGACGGAGAGCGCGACCAGGGCAGTGCTCGACAACCTCGAATAGGAGTGAGATGACAGTGGACCCGACGGACCTCATATGGATGAACGGTGAATTCATCGCATGGGAGGACGCGAAGGTCCACGTCCTGACGCACGGTCTGCACTACGGCACGGGCGTGTTCGAGGGCGTGCGCTGTTATGACACGGAGCTCGGGCCGGCGGTGTTCCGCAATGCCGAGCACGTGGAACGGCTACGGAAATCGGCCGAGCTGTTCTACATGCCGCTGCCCTACTCCGACGAGGAGCTACGCGGCGCCACGCGCGAGCTCGTGGCGCGCAATGGACTGAGCTCCTGCTACATCCGCCCGATCGTCTACCGCGGCTACGGCACGATGGGGCTGAACCCGGTCGACGCCCCCGTGGACGTGACGATCGCCTGCTGGGAGTGGGGAACCTATCTCGGCGAGGAGGGTATGCGCCACGGCGTGCGCGCGAAGGTCTCCTCGTGGGAGCGGATCGGCCCGCGCTCGCTGATCCCGCACGCGAAGGCCTCGGGCCAGTACCTCAACAACGTGCTCGCGAAGATCGAGTCGATCAAGGCCGGCTACGAGGAGGCGATCCTGCTCGATGAACATGGGTACGTGTGCGAGGGCACGGGCGAGAACATCTACATCGTGCGCGACGGCGTGATCGCAACGCCCGGGCAGAGCAACTCGATTCTCGACGGGATCACGCGCCGTTCGGTGATGCAGATCGCCCAGGATCTCGGCTACACCGTCGTGGAGCGCGACGTGGCGCGCGCGGAGATGTATCTCGCTGACGAGGTATTCATGTCGGGGACGGCCGCCGAGCTCGTGCCGGTGCGCGAAGTCGACGACCATCCCGTCGGGACGGGCGAGCCTGGAGAGATCACACGCGTGCTGCAGGCCGCGTTCGATGACGCGATCCACGGTCGCACCGAGCGCTACCGCGAGTGGCTTGACGTGGTCGCACCCGAGGCGCTGCAGACGCCCAACGGCACGGGCACCGCCCCGGCGCAGGCGCGTAGTGGCAGCTCCCGCGCGGCCGCGCCGAGCGGTTCCGCGACGGCGGGGTAGGCCATGTCTCACATCCAGCTCTATGACGCGACCCTGCGCGATGGCATGGGCGGCGGCGGGATGACGCTGACGGCCGCCGAGAAGGTACGAGTCGTACACGCGCTCGACGCGCTCGGTGTGCACATGATCGAGGCTGGGTTTCCGGCGTCCAACCCGAAGGAGCTCGAGTTGTTCGAGCTGCTCGAGCGCGAGACGCTGCAGAACGCTGAGATCGTCGCGTTCGGGATGACGCGCCGGCGTGGCGTGGAGGCCGCCGAGGACGAGGGGCTGCGCGTGCTCGCGGAGTCGTTCGTGGGAGTGTGCACGCTTGTCGGTAAGAGCTCGGCGCTGCAGGCCGAAACCGTGCTGAAGGTGACGCGCGAGGAGAACCTGAGCATGATCGGCGAGTCGATCGCGCATCTGGTGGCGCAGGGCAAGCGCGTGCTGTTCGACGCCGAGCACTTCTTCGACGGGATCGAGGAAGACGTCGGCTACGCCCTGGAATGCGTGCGACTCGCGGCGGACGCGGGGGCTGAGCGCGTCGTGCTGTGCGATACGAACGGAGGATCGCTGCCGTTGGACGTGCGCGAAGCCGTCGCTGCCGTGCGTGAGCAGATGCCGGACGTCGCGCTCGGGATTCACACCCACGACGACACGGGATGTGGCGTCGCCAACACGCTAGTTGCGGTCGAGGCCGGCGCCACGCAGGTGCAGGGGACGATCAACGGGATCGGCGAGCGCACGGGCAACGCCAACCTCGTCACGATCATCGCCGACCTGCAGTTGAAGATGGGTCATGAGGTGCTGGCGGCAGAGCGCTTGGCGCGGCTGACGGAGACCGCGCACTTCGTCGATGAGCTGTTGAACCGCACGCCCGAGCCGGCGCAACCGTACGTCGGCAAGCATGCCTTCGCGCACAAGGCGGGACTACACGCCGCGGGGGCGCGCGAGTCGAGCGTTGCCTTCGAGCACGTCGACCCGGCGCTCGTCGGCAATCGCAGCGACGTGTTGATCTCCGAGCTTTCGGGGCGCGCGACGATCTTGGAGAAGGCTCGGGCGGCAGGGATCGCCGCCGATGAGGAGTTCACCCGGCGCGTGGTCGAGCGAGTGAAGGAGCTCGAGCACACGGGGTTTCAATTCGAGGCGGCCGACGGGTCCTTTGAGCTGCTCATGCGGCGTGAGGCCGATCCTGAGTATGAGCCCCTGTTCAAGTTGGAGTCCTGGCGGGTGATCGTCGAAAAGCACGCCGATGGCCGCGCTACTACCGAGGCCACGATCAAGATTTGGCTCGGTGGCGAACGCTATGTGCGCACCGCCGAGGGGAACGGGCCGGTGCATGCTCTCGATAAGGCTCTGCGCGATGCTATTGGGGAGATCCATCCGCATTTGAAGGACATCGATCTTGTCAACTTCAAGGTTCGGATTCTCGATGAGACCAAGGGTACGGGGGCTGTTACGCGAGTTTTGATCGATGCTTCGGATGGGAAGGATGTTTGGGGCTCTATTGGGGTTTCCGAGAACCTTATTGCTGCCTCTTGGGACGCTCTGGTGGATTCGTTGGAGCGCGGGATGTTGGGTGGCAAGCCCTCGTCGGTTACGACGCTCCGCTCGGCCGGGACCGGGTAGTGCAGGGCTCTGGGGCGGCTTCGGGCTCGGTGCCGGCCGATCGGATGTCGAACCGCCGAGGACCGGAAGACAGCCCTGGTTACGCTGACGTTGACGGCCCTATTCCTTTGGCCAAACCTGTATTGGGGGAGGCTGAGGAGCTGGCTGTGCTGGAGGTGCTGCGCTCTGGACAGCTTTCGCTCGGGCCTCGGGTGGGGGAGTTCGAGCGCCTTTTTGCTGCTCGGGTTGGGGCGGAGCACGCTTGTGCTGTTAGCAGTGGGACTGCTGGGTTGCACCTTGCTTTGCGGGCGGTGGGGGTTGAGGCTGGGGATGAGGTGATCACGAGCCCGTTTTCGTTTGTGGCCTCGGCTAATGCGGCTGTGTATGAGGGGGCTCGGCCTGTGTTTGCTGACATCGATCCGGTGACCCTCAATCTCGATCCGGCCGCTGCGGAGGCTGCCGTTACCTCGCGGACTAAGGCCATATTGCCCGTGCATATCTTTGGCTATCCCGCCGATATGCCCGCGTTTGAGGCGATCGCCGCGCGGCATGGGCTGGGGATTGTCGAGGACGCTTGTGAGGCTTTGGGGGGTGTGCACGGGGATGGTGTTGCTGTGGGGGGGCGGGGGCATCCGGCGGTGTTTGGGTTCTACGCCAACAAGCAGATCACCACTGGGGAGGGGGGGATGGTCACTCTTGCGAGTGGGGAGCTGAAGGAGCGGATCGATTCTGAGCGTAATCAAGGGCGGGCTCGGGACATGGGGTGGCTCGATCATGATCGGCTTGGGTTTAACTATCGGCTGTCGGATATCGCTTGTGCGTTGGGGATCGCTCAGCTGGGGCGGCTGGAGGATCTGCTCGCGGGGCGGGCCCGGGTGGCCGGTTGGTATCGGGAGGCGCTCGGTGGGATCGAGGGGCTGGGGCTGCCCTGTGTGGATATGGGCGGGGACCGGCGGGGGTGGTTCGTGTTCGTCGTGCAGCTGCCCGCCGGGGCAGAGCGGGACACGGTCCTGGGCCGGCTCGCCGAGCGCGGGGTGCAGAGCAAGCCCTACCTGCCCGCGATCCACCTGATGAGCTACTACCGCGAGCGCTTCGGATACCGGCCCGGGCAGTTCCCCGTGTGTGAGGCCGTCGCGGAGCGCTCGCTCGCGCTGCCGTTCTTTCCCGAGATGACCGCAAGTCAGGTCGAACGGGTCTCGCGGGAGCTGGTCAGCGCGCTGGGTCGCTAGACCTGGGCGGGCGTTTGTGGGTGACCCATAGCCCGCGTCTTCGGACAGCGTCCGTGGCGCCGGTCACCGCACCGGGTGGCATGGTTGGGGGCGCTTTTTGGGCCGTTAAGTCAGAGACAATTTCCTGAATGTGGGGCTTTGGAATTGACATAGTTCCGTTATCTGGTAAGACTTGTCTTGCCCCCGACCTCCGGGCAACGCCGGCGTCGGAGCGCACTGATCGGATTCAGGCGCTCCGGCGTCGGCCCTTTGCTCCCACAGACGATCCCGAACCGGACCCTGGTAGCTGGTTCGCTGGACGGAAGTTGCCCTCGCGGGGTGGTCGAAAATGCGAGGCATGACCTCAACCACCATGGTCTCTGGCGATGTGGAGACACGACCCTACCCGGTACCCGTGGGTTACGGATGCGGCGCCCTGAGCGTATCTGCCTGACGGAGTGCATACTGCGAGCCCGTCTTAGGCACCGGCTGGGGCGGTCTCGCATGCGTTTCAGGGGCATAGTCCGCCGCTTGCAGTGCATCGTCAGCGCCGCGATCCTGCGTGGCGATGTGGTTGGGGACGCATCCGGGCTAGTGGGAGACACTTCGGGGGAGGCCGGAAGTCGACTTGCTTGACACGCTTCTGGGATCTGATATGACCTGAGTGCTCCAAGCTAATGGCCGGCGCCGGAGCTCTCTGACCTGAACAGACGAGCGCCCCGGCGTCGGCTCTAACCAACCCCCAACCGGTGTAGGGCCGGTCGGGATCCTCAGGATCATACCTCAGATGCGCCTCGGCGCATCTGAGGTATTCCGCGGTATAGCTGGGGAAAAGCACTGAACCGGGCTGCTGGACCCTCCCGTCGGCGTGCTGACACCCAGTGCGGTCCAGCCGGCCGCGGTGGCGCCGGCAGCGGCGGAGGTCGCCCGCGACCGTCCAATTGTCCGGAAATGGAGGATCGGGCTGACCCGCGGTACATCGGGGCGCCCAGGAGGGCCTGACGAGGCCGAGTGAGAAACACGGGTCTACTTTGCCCTTGACAGGCGGATATGGTCTTTGCGAAGGTCCAAGTGCAGTTCCGTCCGTCGGGGATACCGATGGGCGGCAAGGATTGACCCGGTGGTCTCTGACCTGAACAGACGAGTCCTCGGGTCTGTCAAATACCAACCCCTCTGGGGGATCAAAAGGAGTATTGCAACATATGTTACGTATTCAGATGATAGGGCTGGCTGTCGTGGCTGTGGTCATGATGAGCGCGGTGGCGGCCTCTGGCGCTTTTGCTGCACATCAATGGTTAATCAACGGTGCAGCAATTGCAGCTGCCACTAAAGTCCATTCCTTAGGGTTATTGTTACTGGAAGACTCAGGCACAGGAACCCAACTACACTGCCATGGCAGTGCCGCAGGTACCGTTGGCCCTGGTGCAGCAGATTTAACTCAATCGATTACTGTAGAATTATTAGGAACAAATGATAAAATTCCGTGTACCTTTGATAAAGCGGGCCTCTGCAAATCCAACGCAGCCGTGACGGCTTTAGCGGTTAACCTGCCTTGGAAGACGGAAATCGTTTTAGTCGGTACGGAAATTCGTGACTTACTCTTATCAGGCGGGGCCGGTGCTCCTGGCTGGAAAGTCAATTGCACTAACATTCTCGGGGGCGGGTCCGAAGACATATGCACTGAAGAAGCAGGCAAAATGGCTACCACCGCCTTGGCGAACGTTACTGCAGGGGTTCTGGCGACATTCGACGCCAAAACAGTAAATGCTAGTTGTACCCTCGGCGGAAAAGAAACCGGTGTTGTGCGAGGACCCGTCACGACGTTTAGTCCATCATCAACAGAAAAATTGACGTTCGATTAGCAACGCTGTCATAAGGTAGCTTGCCGTGATATTCGGTGAGCCCGACACGGTGGGGTGGCTTGCGCTGCCCCACCAATAGGTCAACTATTATATATATAACAGCACTAATGAAGTGCGAGACGGTACGGAAAAGCGCAGGCAGAGAGAGGGGTTGGGGGAGTTGAGGTATGGAATCGTGCTCATAGTGGGCAGTACATGTAGTTTTGGCGAGAGGGCCGATCGGGTGGTTGCTGTTCACCCTGATTCCTGGCGATATAGGTGTAAATCCTTCCTCAACATGCTCTTCGTATTCACGCTGGCCATGACCTCTGCGTTGCTGTTTTGCGGTGGCGTGGCAAACGCGGAAGCGCCTCGCCTGATCCCCGCCGGTCAGCTCGAATCAGCCGGGGCTCTGGGCGTAACGGTTGACCAGGTGCACGGAGATATCTATGTGGCAGGCTTCCTTGGCTTCAGGTTGGAACCGTTTGAAATCTCCCTGGGGCGTGTGAACAAGTTCGACGGGGCGGGCAAACTGCTGTCACCACCGTCGCCGATCGGGGAAGGGCCTCCGTACAGCGGAATCGCTGTGAATCCGACGAATGGTAATATATACGCGCTGAGCACAAGCGGCGAAATCAATGTGTATGATCCGGCGACCGGTGCACCGATATTGTCGTTCGCGGTAGAATCTTCCAATAATTATTTCAATCTGCTGCTTGGGAGCACTACAGTCGTAGACATCGCTACGGATGCCACAGGTAATGTTTATGTGCCGGTCGTTCCCAAGAACGAGGTGCTTGAGTACAGTCCGACAGGGGAACTGCTCAAGACATTCACGGGTGGTTCGGGGGCTGGGGCGTTGAGGGGCCCGATGGGTGTTGCAGTGGATGGCGCGGGGAACCTTTGGGTAGCGGATACTGGGAACGGCCGGATCGAGGAGTTGACACCGTCCGATGACCCGGTGTCTGGGGGTGTGATCGCGGCGGAAGGGGTCGGGTCGGTCGCGCTCGATGACCACGGCGACGTGTTCGCGATCGTAGATAACAGTGCGGACTTCTGTGGGAAGATCAAGCCGCCGTGCTCACACTTGGTTGAGTACGACTCAACCGGGATGCAGGTCGCGGACCTCGGCGCGGGCTCGATCGGAGCGGCCCAGTTCAATGCTGAAGAAGTGAGGCAAGCAGTGCCCGACATGGTGGCTGTGAGCGATATCACAGGTGTTGTGTACGTTACCGAAGCCGTCTTCTCACCACCCGCGGGACGCGGATTCGGACGTGTCTTGCAGTTCAGGCCGCCGGTCGCTCCGATGCTTGAAGGTGAGACAGCGGTTGAAGTAGGGGTCTCTGACGCGAAACTCGGTGCTGTGGTCGACCCTGGGGGGGTAAATGCATCCTATCATTTCGAATACGGAACTACGACCGCTTATGGGCAGACTGCTCCCTTCCCGGAAGGTGACACGGGCGCGGGTTTCACTTCGCGTACTGTGTGGGCGGGCGCTTCGGGCCTTCAACCCGGCACAACCTATCACTATCGTGTGGTTGTCACAAGCGAAGTCGGCGGCGTAATCGTAGGGGAAGATCACACGTTCACGACCGGGGCCGCGTCCCGGGCCACCTGTCCTAACGAGATGTTTCGCACCGGCTTCTCCGCTGCGCTGCCGGACTGCCGCGCATATGAGCTAGTCACGCCGCCGAACAAGCAGGGTGCCCAACCAGACAAAGATGAAGGCGGTAATGGTCGAGGAGAACTTTCGGTCGTCAAAACCCTCCAAGGAAATTTTGCGGCAGTGGACGGGAACCGTCTCTCGTTCAAATCAGAGGATGTCCAGCCGGGCTCTCCGAGTGCTGGTGAGTCGTATGTCGCGACGCGCGGTCCAAGCGGTTGGGCGGAGGAAGACATGTTCCCGCCCACGAACTTCTACGGGTTCGAGTGTGCCGTAAAAGAAGAAAACCTGCACCTGCTGCAACTCGGTTACTCCGAAGATCTCTCGAGAGCTATTATCTCGATTCCAGGGGGCGGGGAATGCGGTGTGGAACCGGAACTGGTCCGCGGCGAACCGCGAGGTAGCCAGAACCTGTTTGTTCGCGACAACGCAACGGGTACCTACGAGCTCGTCAACGGCCCCGAAGAAGAAGGCGTCGATGGTTTTGTTCCCGCCGCTCCAACACTGCTTGGAGAGTCGAGTGACTTCGGTCGCATTGTCTTCGCGGAGGAAGCGAAGCTCACCAAAGACGCGCCTGTTGGCGTCAACAACGTCTACGAATGGAGCGCCGGCCACGTCCGTCTGGTGACGGTGCTGCCGGACGGCACCCCGGTCGCCGGATCGTTCGCCGGCATCTCCAAGGATGGCTCGCGCGTGTTCTTCATCGCAGAAGAAGGCAACCTCTACGCCCGCGTCGATGACTCGGAAACGACGCAGCTGGATGCCTCCCAGGCGAGCGGGACCGGCGGCGGTGGTACCTTCCAGTCCGCAAGCCAGGATGGCTCGGTTGTGTTCTTCACCGATGACGCTTCCGCGGAACTCACCGCCGACACCGTCCCGAATAGTGGCACGAACCTCTACCGCTATGACTCCACCGCATCCGCCGCTCAGCGTCTCACCGACCTCACTCCCGTAAGCAACGCGGTGTCGCCGGCTGTGAGCGGCGTCGCCAACGATGGCTCGGTCGTGTTCTTCACCGATGACGCTTCCGCGAAACTGACTGGCGACACGAACAGCGGCAGTGGCACGAACCTCTATCGCTATGAAGCAGCTGATCTTGCCGGCCATCACCTGACTGATCTCACTCCCGTCGCTCAAGCCGAAGTTCAGAGCGTGCTGGGCGTCAGTGAAGACGGCTCCTCGGTCTATTTCAAGGCTGCGGGCGCACTCACCTCGCAGCCCAACCAGCACGACGAAACCGCCCAGAGCGGCCAACCTAACATGTACGTCTCGCATGGCGATGGCGCCCTCACGTTCATAGCTATCAACAGTGCCGAAGGCGCATCTTTTGGGAGGTTCAAGCTGTCCGCAAACGGCAGGTTCCTCGCGTTTGAATCGGTCAGGAAACTAACCGAATACGACAACACCAACCCGAGCACAGGCGAACTTGCCGTCGAGCTCTACCTCTACGACGCCGCGGCCAACAGTCTCGCCTGCGCGTCATGCAACCCCAGCGGCCAAGCCCCCACCGCCGGCGGCGCTGGCGGTGGGGGAATCGAAAACGCTGCCTTCGAAGAGACCCTGCGGTCGCCGCGCTACCTCTCCGAAAACGGCCGGCTGTTCTTTGACTCACCAGAAGGACTACTGCCCGCGGACACGAACGGCAGCGGCGGCTGTTCGCTGGCGAGCGGGGTGTCCGCGTGTGACGACGTATACGAGTTCGAGCCCGCTGGTGTAGGTAGCTGCGCTGAACCCATCGGTTGCCTGTATCTGATCTCGACCGGCACCGGCGCCTCTGAAACGCTCTTCATCGATGCAAGTCCAAGCGGCAACGACGTGTTCATCCGCGAGTATCAGAAGCTCGTCCCCCGTGATGCCCAGGATGGCGTGCCCTCTCTCTACGATGTGCGCGTGGACGGCGGCTTTCTCGAACCGAGCCCGCCGCCCGTGTGCACTACGCCCGAAGCCTGCCGCACAGCCTCTCCGTCACGGCCCCCGATCTTCGGGATGCCGGCCAGTCAGACGTTCTCGGGCGCGGGAAACCTCGTTGCGTCTGTGCCATCCACCCCCAAACCACCGGTCAAATGCAAGAAAGGCTACGTCAAGAAGAAGGGCAAGTGCGTGAAAAAGAAACCTAAGAAGAAGGCCAGGAAGTCCACTCGTCGGAAGAGGGGCAGGTGATCTTGGTGTTTTCCAAAAAGATCGTGGCGCCAAGCACACTTGCGATCCTCGTGCTCGCGGCGATGAGTTTTGGCCCTCCCCTGGCCCGTGCCGAAACACATCCCCTTGTTATCAGCTTTGGCTCGTTCACCAATCCTAACGGGATTGCCGTTGACGAATCAAGCGGAGACGTGTACATCGCAGACATCGGCACGAACACGATCTCCAAGTTCGACGCAAGTGGCAATCCAGTGGTATTCGAATGCACGACGTGCTCATACGTCACCGGAAATCAGATCACCGGTACTCCCACGGGGCCATTCGCGTTCCCAAGCGAACCCGGTAACCCGGCCGCGATTGCGGTCGATAACTCCACAAACCCGTCGGACCCCTCGAGAGGCGACTTGTATGTGCTGGATGTCGGCCATGAAGTGATCGACAAGTTTAACTCCAAGGGCGAAGCGCTGACGCCAATCACGGGCCCGTTCTCCTATCCGCCTCTCGGCGTGGGCGTCGACGCGAGCGGCAACGTTCGCATCGATGTAAGAGGTCCAAGGGCGGCAGAACTGGCGATTGAGGTGTTCGACGACTCCGCAGTGAACGGGTTTGTCAAGCTCCTGATTGAAGCACTCAATCAAGCGTCGGGCGGAACACAGGAATACGGCTTTGCGACCGGCGGGCAATCGGGGGACAGTTTTGCGCTCTTGTCATGTGGTTGTGCGGCGAAGCTCGGCCCGCAGGGCGAGCAGATCGGGCGAGTCGATGATGGCGCAACCGCCGTCGCGGCCGCGGTCGATCCCGCAACCGGACATGTCTATATCGATGAGCAATCACCGCTGATGCATGCTGTCAACGAGTGGGACACCGGAGAGATGAACGGTCCGTTCGAACCCGAACCAGGAAAGGCTGGGAGCACGGGGACGCTCGTCTCGAGCTTTGAACTACCGCAGCTCACGGCTCCCACGGAACCGCAGGAGGGCGGGATCGCCGTCAACGGGACGAACGGGGACGTGTACGTCTCGAACCCGGCCGACGGCAAGGTGTACGTGTTCGGCAGCAGCGCGCCAGTGGCTGTCGCGGGCACGGCGAGGAGCGTAACGCAAACAAGTGCGACGCTGCAGGGGACCGTCGACCCACAGGGTGTACCAGTCAGCAAGTGCGAATTCGAATACGGAACCAGTCCGGCGAACGATTTGACGCTGCCGCTCCTCGACCTGACACACAGCGTGCCGTGTGTCACCGCGAACGGCGAACCGATCGGTGCCGGCACCGCTCCAGTGACGGTTCACGCCGATATCGGTCTGTCACCAGGAAGTCCTCCGCTGGAGCCGGGTTCGCTCTATCGTTTCCGTCTGGTCGTGTCCAACGCAAACGGCGCTACTCATAGCGGGGGATTGCTCCCGACCGCCAGCGCGGGTTTCGGGATCAAGCAGTTCGAAGTGTCGTTTCTGAACCAGGATGGTACGCCGGACGTGCAGGCAGGCTCGCACCCGTTCGAGATGCGCACGAACATCGTGTTCAACACGCAGGTCGTACCGAGAGGCGACGGCGACCCACGCTACATAGCCCTACCGCAGGGAAATGCCAAGGACGTTGCAGTGCATCTCCCCCCAGGCTTCTACGGCGACCCTAACGCCACCGCGAAGAAGTGCACCCTACAGGAACTGAGCGAAGCGGGGCTCGAAGACGCATGCCCCGCCGAATCGGAAGTCGGCCACCTCGAAGCGGAATATAAAAAAGGAGCGGCGGAACTCTCCCCAGGGATCAAAGGGAGTCGTCTGCTGAGCATGGTGCCGCCCCCCGGTGTGCCATTCCAGATGTCCGCGCACATCCTCGTGCCCAATGCGTTCATCAACGTTGGTGTCCCCGCAGGCGGAGACTCGGGGGTGACGGCAACCTCGAACGGCATTCCCGTGACGGTTCCCGTATTTAGGAGCACGCTGACGATCTTCGGTGTCCCACCAAATGGAGGGACAAAGCCTCTGCTGACGCTGCCGACGTCTTGCAATGGCCCGTTGCGTTCGACGATCTCGGCGGACTCTTACCCGGACGCTGGGCATTTCGCGACGGCGAGCACCATCACACCGGGAATGAGCAACTGTGCGCCACTGGCCTTCCCGCCGTCGATAGGAACGGTCAAACCCGACGTCCCCAACGCAAGCAGCGCCTCGGGTTTGACGGTCGGCGTGCACGTCTCGCAGAAGGCCGCGCTGAACCCAACGGGCCTGGCGGAGTCTGCGCTGCGCGATACGACTGTGGCGTTGCCGCCCGGCGTGGCGATTAACCCGTCGGGCGGCGGTGGCCTGGAAGGGTGCTCCGAGGGTCAGGCGACGTTCACGGGCTTTACGGAATTCAACCCGACTTTGGAACCGGGCGATAAGACCGCGACGTTCACCCCGGATCTGCCGCAGCTCGCCGCGAACTTCTGCCCGGACGCCTCGAAGATCGGGACCGCGAAGCTGAAGACGCCGCTGCTCGAAAACCAGCTCGAAGGGGCTGTCTACCTCGCGACACAAAATGCGAACCCGTTCGGCTCGCTGCTCGCGATGTACATGGTCATCGAAGATCCTGTGTCGGGCACGCTCGTCAAGATTCCGTTCAAGGTGCACCTGTGCGCAAGTGCAAACGAAGTCATCGGTGGTTTGACCTGCCAGGCTCCCGGACAGATCATCACGACAGCTCACAACACCCCCGAGTTGCCGTTTGAAGATCTAGAACTACACTTCTTCGGCGGCGAACGCGCGCCATTGACGACCCCTGCGCACTGTGGGACGTACACAACAGAAGCGCTGTTTACGCCGTGGGACGGCAACGGCCAGGTCCATGCGACATCGTCGTTCCAGATCGCACACGGGCCCCATGGCGGTCCCTGTCCGAGCGCGAGCTTGCCGTTCCAGCCGACATTCACCGGCGGTTCAACCAACCTTCAGGCGGGAGCATTCACCCCGCTAACGGGAACTTTTAGTCGTGAAGACGGAGAACAGCAGATGAAGCGAGTGCGCTTTACTCTTCCCCCCGGCCTGTCCGGTGTGTTGACTGGTGTCAAGCTCTGTCCAGAAGTTCAGGCTAACACCGGCGCCTGTGGTCCGGAAAGCTTCATAGGGGAAACGACCGTCAGCGCCGGGGTTGGGTCCGAGCCCGTCTCCGTTGAAGGGGGTAGGGTCTTCCTCACCGAAAAATACCATGGCTCTCCTTTCGGATTGTCTATTGTGGCTCCCGTCAAGGCGGGCCCATTCGATCTAGAGCACGACACCGCGAATCCCAGCCAGAATCCGGCCTGTGACTGCATCGTCGTGCGGGCAAAGATAGATATCAACCCTATCACCTCCGCATTGACGATCACAACCAACGCGGAAAACGAAGGCTTTGCGATCCCTACATTTATAGACGGTATTCCCGTGCAGATCAAGAAGGTCAACTTTACGACGACGCGTAAGGAATTCCAATTCAACCCGACCAACTGCGCAAAGATGAGCATCGCCGGCAGCGTGGAAACCGACGAAGGCGAATCCCACGCGGCCGAAGTTCCCTTCCAGGTGACGAACTGCGCGACGCTGGGGTTCGCGCCGAAATTCTCGGCCTCGACATCCGGGAAAACCTCGAAAGCGCGCGGCGCGAGCTTGAGTGTGAAGCTTGCATATCCCAAAGCGCCGTTCGGCTCTCAAGCAAATCTCCACATGGTGAAGGTGGAACTGCCAAGGCAGCTGCCGTCACGTTTGACGACCCTGCAAAAAGCATGCACGGCGGCCGTGTTCGACGCGAATCCGGCGAACTGTCCGGCAGCGTCGATCATCGGTCACGCAAAGGCCACAACACCGCTGCTGCCGGTGCCCGTGGAAGGCCCGGCGTACTTCGTCTCGCACGGGGGAGAAGCTTTTCCGAGCTTGATAATGGTGCTGCAAGGATATGGCGTCACGATCGACCTGGTTGGGACGACGTTCATATCGAAAGCCGGTATCACCAGCTCAACGTTCAAGTCGGTGCCTGACGTGCCGGTGAACACGTTTGAACTGACGCTCCCGCAGGGAAGGTTCTCAGCGTTGACGACGAACACCAACATCTGCAAGCGCACAAAGACCATGACGGTGCGCAAGCGCATCGCGAAGCGAGTGCACGGCCACATAGTGCATCTGATGCGCACGGTTAAGGAGAAAGTTGTCCGGCCATTGTCGATGCCGACGGCGTTCACCGCTCAGAACGGCGCCGTGCGCAACCAGACGACCGAGATCGCGGTGACGGGCTGCCCGAAGGCCGTGATCCGACACGCCGCCAAGCCCAAGCGACACGGGAGGCGCTGACCGGGGAGCATGATCGTAACCTCGAGTGCTTGAGCGTCGCCTCCTTCCTGGCGGCGCTTGAGGGTCGGTAACTGCCCCCAGGTTGCCGGTCCCGGTACGAGACAATGCGGGCGCCGCAGCCACCCCAGGGCCGCGGCGCCCGCCGACGCATCAGTGTGACTGAATCCCCGCGGTCGCCACCTCGCCTGCCTGCTCCGGGCCGATGAACGGCGCAAGCGCAAAATAGGTCGCGCGAGGTAGGAGCTCTGGCAATTTCTTGGTTTGTCCCTGCAGCGCATAGGTCTGGCACAGCTCCAACAGGCCCCCGGCGATGGCTTCGATCGTCACCGCGCGTGGCAGCACGAGGTCGGTCGCCTCTTCGGTGCCGGGAGTCAACATCTCGGCATAGGCCGCGAGACCGTCGTTCGCGCGCTCGGCCGTGCGGTGCGTCGCGGTCAGCGCGTCCACCAGCGCCAAGTGTGCGAAGGCGGGCTCGGACGCGAGAAAGTCGAATAGGGCGGAGATACCGTCACGTACACAAAATTGCCAATCGGATTGGCTTGCGAAGGCCCGTTCGACGATCGACAGGCCCTTGGCGTGACCGAGTTCGTAAGCGACTAGGAACGCATCCTCCTTGTCCTTGAAATGTTCGTAGAAGGTGTGCAGCGAGACGGCGGCCCGCTCTGCGATCCGCTCCACCGTGAGCGCGATGTAGCCGTCCTCGGCGACTATGTTCGCAACCGCGTCGAGGATTCGCTCGCGCTGGCTGTGCTCGACCATGCTACGTGAGACGCCCCGGTTACCTCGCGCAAGCCCCCGGCGACGTCCGACCGTCGTGACGGCGGCGCTGATGGTGAGCGTGCCCGGCGCTCTACCTCCGATCAGTCTCGGAGGCGGCGTGGGGCCATCCGCGGGTTGGGTCGTCAGCAGCAGCATCATCGAGGTGGGGAGTGGGTTGTACGAGGTCGCCCAACCCACCATGTGCGGTATCAGCTCGCGCAGCTGCTCAAGCCTGCCGCTGCGCACGTGTGCGTGGAGCACGCCGTTGAGGCCGCCGACGATCCCTCGCAACACCGGGTTGGGGACCGTTCCCGGTCCGGGCGGCAGCCCGAGCATGTCGCGCAAAAGGCCTTCGTATTCGCTCATCAGCCGCTCGCGACGCTCGATCCCGGCTTGACCGACGACGCCGGCGTCGACGAGCACCAGACGCACGTTACCTGGGGTGTCGATCGCTCGTTCGAACAGCTGTGCGATCGCCCGCTGCGCTCCTTCGGCAGGGTTGGCGGCGGCCTCGTATGCGCTCGAGACTTCGTGCCTGCCTTCGGCCGCGATCGCGTCGTAGGCGGCAAGAAAGCACTCCTGCTTGTTGGCGAAGTGCTGGTAGAAGGCCTTGCGTGAAACCCCGGCGAGCGCGAGCACCTTCGCAACGGTCGTGACCGCATAGCCGTCATGGCCGACGAGCTCGGCCATCGCGACGATCAGACGCTCACGCTGGCTGGAGATCACCTGCTCGCGCGTAAGCGCGTGCGGCCCACGGGGAAGGTGAGTCCCCGTAGAAGCGCTCTCCTCGTACCGTGTCTTGTCCCCTGGTGACATTGTGGCGATTCAAGACGACGTTCGCGGACGCCATCGTTCAGGTCATGCTCCTGCTAAAGCAGTCTGCCGGTGATGATATCGGTTGTGTGAATAGTTCGCTACTCGGACAGGGCGGTGGTTGCGCTCGTCTCGATCCTTGCACCGGGCGGCTAGGGGGTTCAGAGGTCTGATCTCGGTGAGCAAGTCATTCTCCGTCCGCCGAGGAGCCTGGCAATGGCTCGCGTCCATAGACTCAGGGGCATGTCCCGCTTCCGCGAGCCCCAACACCCCGATTTTCAGCGGCTGAACTCCTCGATCGGCTTCGACCGGCGACTGTGGCCCTACGACATCGCCCAATCGCGCGCGCACGCACGCATGCTCGCGGCGCAGGGGATCGTCTCCGGCGAGGACCGCGACGCGCTGCTTCAGGGCTTGGACGCCGTGGAGCGTGAGCTCGCTGAGGACCGTTTCCCATTCGCGGGGGACGACGAGGACATCCACATGGCGATCGAGCGTCGCCTGATCGAGCTCGCCGGACCGGTCGGCGGGAAGTTGCACACCGCGCGCTCGCGCAACGATCAGGTCGTCACCGATCTTGCCATGTACACGCGCGAGCACGCCGGCGCCGCGATGGCGTCGATCAATGTGTTGATGGCGGCGCTGCTCGACCGCGCGCAGGAGCACGTGGACTGGCCGATGCCCGGTTACACTCACCTGCAGCGCGCTCAGCCCGTGTATCTGGGGCACCATCTGCTCGCGTATTTCTGGATGCTCGCGCGCGACCGTGCGCGCTTTGCGTTCGCGCTGCGCGAGTCCTCACGCCTGCCGCTCGGTTCGGGGGCGCTGGCCGGGGTCAGCTTCGACACCGACCGAGAGATGCTCGCACGCGAGCTCGGGTTCGCGGAGGTCTCGCCCAACTCGATCGACGCGGTATCCGGCAGGGACTTCGTATTCGACTACCTGAATGCGGCCGCTACTTGCGCCACCCACCTGTCGCGCTTGGGGGCCGAGCTCGTGCTGTGGTCGAGCGTGGAGTTCGGCTTCTGCGAGCTGCCGGACGCCTGGAGCTCGGGCAGCTCGATCATGCCCCAGAAGAAGAATCCCGACGCGGCGGAGCTATTGCGGGGCAAGGCGCCGCGCGTGGTGGGCCATCTCGGCGCCTTGCATGGTGTGATGCACGCGCTGCCGCTCACCTACAACAAGGACCTGCAGGAGGACAAGGAGCACCTGTTCGACGCCGCCGACACGATCGAGCTCTCGCTCGCGGCGGCGACCGGCATGATCGCGGGCGTGCGCTTTGACCGGGAGCGCATGAGCGAGGCCGCTACGGATGAGTTGATCGCCGCGACCGACGTTGCCGATCTGCTCGTCGGCCTCGGCGTTCCGTTCCGCGAGGCGCATGGCGTCGTCGCGGGTCTGGTGCGCACGGCGCTGGATGATGGCCGGCAGCTGTCGCAACTGACCGTCGATGAGCTCGCGGCGCACAGCGAGACGTTGGCGGCGAACGAGACACGCTTTCGCGAGGTGCTCACGCAGAGCTCGTGGCTGGAGTCCAAGGTCTCGCAGGGGGGCACGGCGCTTGTGCGGGTACGGGAGCAGATTGAGCTGGCCCGGGCGACCCTTGATGACTCACTCGAGCGCTGAGGCGCTGGGAAGCGAGTTCTACGACCGCCCGGTCGTAGAGGTAGCCGAAGCGCTGATCGGCTGCACCGTCTCGTTTGCACCTCCCGGCCGGCTCCCGATCGGTGGAGTGATCGTCGAGACGGAGGCCTATCACGAGAGCGAGCCTGCCTGTCATGCGTTCGTCGGGTTGACGCCACGCACGGAGACGCTGTTCGGCGCGCCCGGGCGCGCTTACGTGTATCGCTCTTACGGCATTCACGCACTGCTGAACGCGGTCTGCGAGCCAGAAGGCGTCGGCGCCGCGGTGTTGATCCGCGCGCTGCAGCCGCTTGAGGGACTCGAGGAGATGCGTATACGTCGAGCAGCGAACGGCGCCCGCGCGAGCGCCGATCGGGGATCGTCGGATCTCCACTTGACCGACAGGTCGATCAGCGACACAGAACTGTGCTCCGGCCCGGGCAAGCTCACTCAGGCGCTTGGCATCGAGCTGTCGGAGAACGGCGGTGATCTACGCACCGGTGTGGTCAAGATCAGCGCGCCCACCGACGGGTGGCAGGAGCCGATCGTGGCCGGTAGGAGGGTGGGGATCACGAAGGCCGTCGAGCTGCCATGGCGTTTCTGCGTCGCCGGCAACCGCCACGTGTCCAGCCCGCGTCCTACGGGCTGGCGCTGACTCCGCCGGTCGCTTCCGAACTCGCGCCGCCACCGCCTTTGGGCGCGGGCGAGCTTTCCGCCGGGCTGGGGGCGGCTGGAGTAGGTGGCGAGGAGGGAGCCGGCGCCGAGGGGGGGCTGTGTTCGCCGCCGCCCCCGCCACCGGTGTTAGGGCTCGAATGGTGTTCCGTGGCGCCTTCTTCACCGGACTGAGATGCCCCGGAAGGGCTACTCGAAGGCGCGAGCGTTTCTTCGGAGCCGCTTGTCGTGGGCTGCTTATGGGTCTTGCCGCCCGCCCGCGCTGCGGCCTGAGCCGCCGCCTGTTCGGCGCGGGTCTTATCGACGTGCAGAGCCGAGGTCATGAAGTCATGCCAGATCAGCGCGGGGAAGGTGCCGCCCAGCACCGGACCGCCGTTGAACTGGGTGGTCATCGGGACTAGGCCGTTCGGGTAGCCGACCCAGACGGCGACCGTGTACTTGCTGTCCCAGCCGACGAACCAGGCGTCGCCATAGTTGGAGGTCGTGCCCGTCTTGCCGGCCGCGAACTGGCCGATCGCGGCCGCACGGGCAGTGCCGTACTGGAGCACCGTCTCGAGCACCGAAGTCTCGGTGCTCGCGATGTCGGGCGGCAGCACCGGCTTGGTCACGACGCGGTTGACGTCGTGGCGGGAGCCGTCGGGGAGCGCGCGGGCGGGGGAGATGACTTCCTGGATGCCGACCGGTGAGCCGTCTAGTGCCAGCGTGCCGCTGACGCGTCGTCCGTCGTGGGCGATCGTCTCATAGGCGTGGGCCATGTCCAGCGGCGTGACGCCGACCTTCAACCCGCCGATCGTCATCGCCGGGTTGGTCGAGATCGGCGTGGTGATGCCCATCCGGTGGGCCAGACGCGCGATGCGCTCGGTGCCGACCTGCAGACCGACTTCGGCGTAGATCGAGTTATCGGAGTAGGCGGTGGCGCCGGTGAGGGTATTCGAACCGGTGTAGGCGCCTTCGTCATTGTGGACGATGAACTTTTCGTGCCCACCGGTGCGGGGAACGATGAATTCCTTCTGCTTGGAGGTCCAGGTCGAGTCCGGTGAGATGCCGTCCTCCAGCGCGCCCGCGAGGTCGAAGGCCTTGAACGAGGAGCCGGGCTGACGCTCACCCTCGGTGGCGAGGTTGAAGGGGCTTTCGTTGTAGTCGCGCCCGCCGACCATCGCGCGTACCTCCCCAGTCGAGTTTTCGATCGCCACCAGCGAAGCGGTCGGACCCCCGGAGTAGGCGAGATAGCCTTCGATCGCGTGTTCGGCCGCGCGCTGCAGTTCAAGGTCGAGCGTCGTCTTGATCCGCAGGCCCCCGTCGAACGCGCGCGGTGCGCCATAGCGTTCGATCACCTGCTGCTGCACCCAGCTCGTGAAGTAGCCGGCGTCGACCCCTTCGACCGTCGGCTCCTGGGGCGCCTGGATGTCCATCGCGGCTGGAAGCGACTGTTGGGCGCTCTGTTCGTAAACCATCCTGGTCAGGTAGCCCTGTTCGAACATCTGCCGCAGCACGATGTCACGGCGCGTTCTGGCCGCCGTCGGGTGATTAGCAGGGTCATACGCGCTCGGATCCTGGATGATCCCCGCGAGCAGGGCCGCCTCCCACGGCTGCAGCTGTTCGACGCATAGCTGATGGTTGGGCGTACCGCAGCCGAGGTGGTTGACGTCGTGGCCGAAGTAGGTCCGCGCGGCGGCCTCGATCCCGTAGGCGCCGTTGCCGAAGTAGATCGTGTTCAGGTAGGCCGTGATGATCTTTTCCTTCGACCACTTGTGGGAGAGCTGATAGGCCAGGGCCGCCTCGCGGAGCTTCTCGAAGATCGTGCGATGCGACTGGGCCTGCAGCGCGTTCTTGATGAACTGCTGCTCGATCGTGGAAGCCCCCTGTACGGAGCCTTTGTGCAGGATGTCCTGGACGAACGCGCGTGCGATGCCGCGGACATCGACGCCGCTGTTGGTCTGAAAGCGCTTGTCCTCGATCGAGATCACTGCCTCCTTGACGATCTGCGGGATCCGCGAGGGCGTCACGATCACTCGGTTCTGCTGGCTGAGGACACCGATCGGATGGCCGAGGTCATCGAGTAGGGTCGAACTCTGAGCATCCTTGAGCTGGGAGAAGCGCGTTAGCGATGGCAGGTCTGAGGCGACCGCGACGAACATGCCG
Source organism: Solirubrobacteraceae bacterium (assembly GCA_049584155.1). Lineage (GTDB taxonomy): Bacteria > Actinomycetota > Thermoleophilia > Solirubrobacterales > Solirubrobacteraceae > Palsa-744. The sequence continues at coordinate 2,200 of JBAUXH010000004.1, read as the reverse complement.
AAGACGAAGGAGATGAGGCCGAGGAGCAGCACGGCGAAGAGGATTGCTACGAAGCGCAGTCGCTTCAGGCGCGGCTTCGGCGGCGGCGGCGGGGAAGGTATGTCGGGGGCGACTGTCGCAGCCATGGGCAAAGACGCGGTCTGGGGTCGCTGCGCTTAGGGCAAGGTGGGACCTGATCCGACGGCAGGACCGCGCCGGATGCGTGCTGCGGACCTCCCCCGGTGCGGCGAGAGTCTAGCATTGGCTTCCCATGCCGAACGCCACCAACGCGGCCGCCGAGGATGCTGAGAAGGACGCCGCTCGGTTGAGCTCGGGCGCCGTGGACAGCCTGCCCGTGGGAGGGCTGGCGGACAAGCTGGCAGCCGCTCGCGTGGAGGGACGGCAGCTGCGGATCAAGCTCGGAATCGACCCGACCGCGCCCGATATCCATCTCGGGCATGCGGTCGTGCTGGGCAAGCTGCGTGAGTTTCAGGACGCGGGACACCTAGTGGTGTTGATCATCGGCGACTACACAGCGCGGGTGGGGGATCCATCAGGACGGTCGAGCCTGCGCCCGATGCTCTCCGCGCAGGAGATCGAAGCCAATGCGCAGACCTTTCAGGATCAGGCCGCGCGGATCCTCGACGCCGATCCTGAGCGCCTGGAGGTACGCCACAACAGCGAGTGGCTGGAGATGGGGATGGCTGAACTGCTCTCGCTCGTGCGCACGACCACCGTCGCGCAGCTGCTCGAGCGCGACGACTTCGCCAAACGCTTCACGGCGTCGGAGTCGATCTCGATGCTCGAGCTTATGTACCCGCTACTGCAGGGCTATGACTCGGTCGCGGTGGCCGCCGACGTGGAGCTGGGGGGTACCGATCAGAAGTTCAACCTGCTGTTGGGGCGCGACATCCAGCGCGCCTACGGGCAGCCCGAGCAGGCGATCATGACGATGCCGATCCTCGTGGGCGTCGACGGGCGCCAGAAGATGTCCAAGTCGCTGGGCAATCAGATTGGGGTCACGGACACTCCCCAGGAGATGTACGGCAAGACGCTGAGCATCCCGGATGAGGCGATGGGGGACTACTACCGGCTGCTGTCCCACCAAGCGCCCCCGGGTGAGGAGATCTCGCCGCGCGATGCCAAGCGCGCACTGGCGCGCGAGCTGGTCGGCTGGCTGCATTCGCCCGAGCAGGCGCTCGAGGCCGAGGCCCACTTCGATCGGGTATTCGTGGATCACCAGGCGCCCGAGCACGTGGATGAGGCGTTCGTGCAGGTGGGGGAGGCCGGGACCGTGCACCTGCCCGAGATCATGGCCCGGGAGTTCGGCGTCTCGCGCTCGGAGGCCCGGCGGCTGATCGAGCAGGGCGCGGTGTCGCTGGATGACGCTATGCTTGGGCCTCAGGAGCACGACGTGGCTACAGAGCGAGCCGACGGCGCGTTGCTGAAGGTAGGCAAGCGTCGCTTCAGGCGCCTGCGCGCCGGATAGCGCTATACTCCGCGGTCGGCCCAAAAACGCGTCTACGGACGCAGGGCCGATCGGTCTTCTCGGAAGGAAGCAACCCTGACGGAGAGGCATGATGACGGCGGTCTTTGAAAACTCAACAGCATGCGCACCTACGATCGACCTCGATCGTGGTGTGCGTCCAGGTTCGACCCGCCGGCGGGAGCGTTTTAGCATCCGTTGGCGGACCAAAGAGTCAAAGTAGGAAAGCAGCACCCCGTCATGGTGCCGGGACCACGGTGTATAGGTACCGGCTCCGTCTTCTGCCCTCGGGCAGGAGGCAACTCCATGACAGCTTTTCGTGAAGTTCTTCACGGAGAGTTTGATCCTGGCTCAGGACGAACGCTGGCGGCGTGCTTAACACATGCAAGTGGAGCGACGAACCAGGGCTTGCCCTGGGGCAGAGCCGCGAACGGGTGAGTAACACGTGGGTTACCTGCCTCGATGACCGGGACAACCCGAGGAAACTCGGGCTAATACCGGATGTGCCCGCAAGGGGAAAGGAAGCTTCGGCCTCCGCATCGAGATGGGCCCGCGGCCCATTAGCTTGTTGGTGAGGTAACGGCTCACCAAGGCTTCGATGGGTAGCTGGTCTGAGAGGACGATCAGCCACACTGGGACTGAGACACGGCCCAGACTCCTACGGGAGGCAGCAGTGGGGAATCTTGCGCAATGCGCGAAAGCGTGACGCAGCAACGCCGCGTGGGGGAAGAAGGC
>JBAUXH010000003.1:0-5138 GCA_049584155.1 Solirubrobacteraceae bacterium | reverse complement strand
ATGTAAGCGTTCAGTGGGTCTGGGGGGTTTGACCGGGCGGCGTCGAATATGGGGGCGTGGACAGCGCTGAGGCGGAGGCGATCTATGACGCTGGTCGGGGGGTCGTGGTCGAGGTGCTGCTGCGGATGGATCGGCGTATCCATCAGCTGGAGGCACGGGTCGAGAAGCTCGAGCGCGAGTTGAGGAAGGGTTCGCGCAACTCCTCTCGTCCGCCGAGTTCTGATCCTCCGTCTGCGCCTGTGCGCAGCAAGGACTCTTCGGGTCGCAAGCGGGGCGCTCAGGACGGCCATGAGGGCCACGGTCGGTCGCTGCTTCCGGCGTGGGCGGTTGATGAGGTCGTCGTGCACTGGCCGGAGCACTGCCGCTGCGGGCACGTCTTCGGTGAGGACGAGAGGGTTGCGCTCGGCGAGCCGGCGCGCCACCAGGTCGAAGAGCTACCGCCGATCAACGTGCGGGTGATCGAGCACCGGTGTGAGCGGCTGCGTTGCTCTGTTTGCGGCAAGGGTACGCGCGCTGGACTACCGGACGAGGTAGCTCGCGGTTCCTTCGGGCCGCGGCTGGAAGCGGCGGTGGCGACGCTCTCGGTTCGCAACCGCGTCTCTCGCGATGACGCTGTCGAGCTGATCGAAGAGCTGTTCGGCGCCAGGATCAGCTCGGGCACGGTCGACGCGATCCTCTCAAGGACCGCTGCAGCACTGGCCGAGCCCCACGATGATCTTCTCGGCCGGTTGCGTGGCGCGCAGGCGCTGAACATGGACGAGACGGGTTGGCGCACCGCCGGGCAGCGCCGTGCGCTGTGGGGCATGTTCGATCGACACCATGCTTACTTCTCCGTCGAGCCCGATCGGCATGAGGATCACGCCAAGGAGTTGCTTGCAGACACCAGGGCGATCGTGACATCCGATCGCTGGTGGGCTTATACGCATCTGCCGCTGGCGCGACGGCAGCTCTGCTGGGCGCACCTTCGTCGAGACTTCAAGGCGCATGCCGAAGGGCTCGCGGCCGAGAGGCAGTTCGGCGAGCACGGCCTCGCGCTCTGCGAGCGCGTGTTCTGGGCCTGGGAAGTCTTTCAGCGCACGGGTGAGCATGCACAGCTGAAAAAGCGCACCATCCGCTCGCTGCAACAAAAGTACAAGCCGATCATCCGCTCCTTCGCGGCAAAGCAAGCGCCCAAACGTTTGTTGTAGGGCGCCAGCAGCGCTAAGACTCAAAGTGAGTTGCGCCCGACGCCAGAAACATCCCTCGGCCTCCATCTTGACCTAGAGAACGAGAGACCAGGCGTAAGATAGATCGGATTAGGAGCGTCAGTCAAGCGGCTTATTGGCCTGAACAAATTGCTAATATCTAGCTAGGCTAAAAAGGCCTGCAATATTCGTTTCTCCAGAAATGGAAGATCGCATAAAGATCAGAAACACGTAGGCTAAAATGGCTTTAGCGCTGAGCCCCACAAGCCCACAGCCACATCGTAATGATCAGCGCTCCCCGCATTCAGGTTACTGCACCTTGGAGCTCTCTTGGTGGCGCGATCGTTGCGAACAAGGCACGGGTGTACGAGGCCTAATATTCAGGCCCCGTAAACCCAGTTGCGAACTAGGTTCCTAACATCGCTGACCAGAGCAGCCCCGATGCTAGATGGATAGTGGCTGTGCCGCTATAGGTGGCAGGTTCTATACCCAGGTTGAGTTTACTTCCAGTTTTTTTGGCGACGAGCATTCCCCATCACACATCGGGATAAGACAAAAAATCGTCATAAAGGGCAAAAATAGAGAGCAGGTTAGTTCCCGCGCAGGCAAGCGAGAGCGGCGAAAGGCCACGTGGGCTCTCCGGGTCTGGAATCAGCTAGCGTGGCGAGTGTCACGGCCGGTATGGCTGGGCAGCGATGAAGTCACTGCCGAACGTGCGCCCGACGCTCGCGACAATCTGGGGACTCTGGGTGATGATGCCCAGCTCGCGGTTGTAGAGAAGGCTCTGACGCGAGAGGTTCTGCGAGCCCAAGAACACGAGGCGCTGGTCGATACGGATCGTCTTCGCGTGGATATAGAGCGTGGCGCCGGCGGCGTATGGTGCACCTGTGCGCCGCAGCCGGCCAGGTAAGCCAACGCCGCCCGCCAGACCCCGAGAATGGGCGCCAACGTGGCCGTCGTTCAAGCGCCGGATCGGGTGGCTGATCGAGGCTGGCGTGATCCCTCAGGAGAAGGCAGACCGGTGGGACGTCATTCGAGACCTCCGAAACGAAACGACGCACGCGAGCATTCGGCACGTCACGCCGCCGCACGAAGCTCTGCGGGTTCTCGATTTGCTCGCCGCCGAAATCGATGCCCTGTTCACCGACGGCGAAGGTTCTACGTCAGAGTAGGAGCGTCGGCCTCTGGGCGCCAGTCTGCGACCGCCCGTGATGCCGCGCTGAACACGCGGGAGTAGGCATGCCGCAGTATTGGCTGAAGCCGCTGGGAACCACGCAACCTAAACCTGACCCTGTCAATGACGACTGGTCGTCAGAACGAGGCCTTGATGGCTTCGAACTTACAACCGGGCCTGCGACAGCGAAAAGCGCCCCCAAATGGGTCGTAGTGACCGAGTCTTACTACATGCGCTAATCCATTCAAGGGTATTCGCCGAGGGGGAAATCCTCGGGAACCCGTCTTGGCAGCCGGACCGTCCAGGCGGAGATCGGTGGCCGTACGTTTATCCATTTCGAATTGACGTATGGGTTCCACTGGTCAAAGACGGCCCGTGAACTGGAGAGGTTGCGCCAACGCGCGCGATAGGTCGCATCCAAGCTGGTGGCGAGTACGCAGCGCTATCGAAGCAAGAGTACGAAGCGGTGCTTACTGCTCTAGGAGCCATGCCCACCGTAATGCATAGATAGCCAGTCGATCATGCACGCGGCATCTGCGCTGAGAGTAACGCCACCGCCTCTCACTCCACCTCCCTGACCGCGGGAACATCGATACGGTTCTCGCGATCCCATCGATCTAGCTCGACGGGATCGAACCGGACCTGATCCGGCGAGCCGGTGACGGGGGATGCCGTGTGCCCACTCGCCCTACACCCACAGACCGCTGACTGGCACCGCCCAAATGCGGTCGCCAAGGGGAACCGTCTGCTGGCCGGTGTACACCACGATCCCGGCCGTGAAGCGCTCTCCTCGCGCCTCGCGCAGCTTGGCTACCGCCGCGTAATCTCGGGGGCGCAAGGTTGCGGAGGCCTTAACCTCGATCGCGGCTATATCTCCTGCTCGGCTCTCGAGGATCAGGTCGATCTCTTCGCGGCCCTGCCGGTAGTGGTACAGACGCGTGTCGGTGTCCGCCCACTCAGCCAGTCGAAGTAGCTCCATCGCTACGAAGTTCTCCAGAACCTTTCCCGTGATCTGGTCATCCTCGCCGATGCGTTGCTCATCAGCACCGAGCAGATGAGCCAGCAGGCCCGAGTCGACGATGTACCCCTTCGGTGCTCGAACCTCGCGTGTCCCGATCCCGGGCCGCCAGGCTGGGAGCCTCCTGGCGAGGAACACGATCTCCAGGAGCTCTACGTAGCTCTTGACCGTCGCATGTGTCAGATCAAGCCGTCGCGCGAGGTTACGATAGACGAGCTCGTTCGCTGCCTGTGACGCGATCAGCCGCAGCAGCCTCGGCAACTCCCCCAGCTTCAGGGCGTCGCTGATGTCCCGTAGATCTGTGTCGAATGTGTCCTGGATGTAGTTGGCGAACCAACGATCGCGACGCCTCCCCGCAGAGCGCTCCAGAGCCTCCGGGTAGCCGCCCGCGGCGACGATCGACGCGAACGCCGCACGACCGACGGGCGCGCCCTGCACATCGGGAGCGCGGCTGGCGAACAGCAGATCGATGATGTTGGTCTCAGCGCCCCTCATCTCGGTCTGCGCGAGTGGCCACAGTACGATCGTCTCCATCCGACCGGTCAGTGCCTCGTGCACCCGCCGGGAGGCGAACACGTTGGCTGAGCCGGTGAGCAGGAACCTACCGGGACGGGTGTCTCGGTCCACCCGATCCTTGATCGCTAGCAGCAATCCTGGGACTCGTTGCACCTCGTCGATCACGACCGGGCCGATCAGCCCCTCCAGGAACCCCGCTGGATCCGACCGGGCGGCCTCGCGTGGGACGTCGTCATCAAAGCTCACCACCGTCGCGGGGTGCTCGCGCACGGCGATCTCCCGAGTCAACGTGCTCTTGCCGACCTGGCGGGCGCCCGTCACAAACACAACCCGCGTATCAGCGAGGGCTTCGAGGACGAGTCTCCTTGTTCGGCGAGGTACGAGCTCGGTCACGACAGTCTCCAGTTCTGCGTGTATGGGCAATCTTACTTGCGCAATTGGCGAAACATAGTTGCGCATATGGCGAAAGTTCGCTGCGTAGATGGTAGCCTGCTGCAGCTATCCGTCGCCTGGCTCCGAGCCCGCATCATCTCTTGTCGGTTGCAGCGCGCCTCTTGCGAGTTCGCAGGGGCAGCGACGAACCGCCTCGCTGTACGATGCAGACGTCCCGCCGACGTAGCTCAGCTGGCAGAGCGCGCCCCTCGTAAGGGCGAGGTCCCCGGTTCGATCCCGGGCGTCGGCTTCGCCGAGATGGTCCGTTTCGGGCCTCTTTTTTTGCAGCCACGGCGCAGCCAACTGGTATCCTTGTTGCCCGTAATTGCCCGCGCTTGTCCGCCGGGCGAACCATAGAAATCACCTGCTCAGGAGGCAGTTTTGGCGCTCTACCTAAGCAGGGAGAGTTCCCCGCGAGTCCACTTTACGAGAGTGGTGCTTTACCAGCTGAGCTACGTCGGCGCGGACACCGATGCTATCGCCGTGGCCGCGCCTGACGGCGTCCCCCATAGCTCGCCGAGCTCCTCCAGTAGCGAGTCGCCGTGCTTGGCACAGAACGCCGGGCCGATGCCGCGTATTTCGAGCAATGCCTCAGCGTTAGATGGGCGTCGGCGCAGGATCTCCTCGAGCACCGTGTTGGCGGCGACGGTGAACGCGGGCTTGCCCTCCGCGCGTGCGTAGCGCCACTGGCGCAGGCGCTCGAACTCGCGCTCGTCCACCGGGTCGGCAAGCGGCTCGGGGCTCTCGAGAGTGCGCTCGGCCGACTTGCCACCACGGCGCGCGACGATCGGCCCCGGCGCACCGGCGCCCGACC
>JBAUXH010000002.1:0-5482 GCA_049584155.1 Solirubrobacteraceae bacterium | reverse complement strand
GGCCGAAGCGGTGAGCCACGAGCAGGCGCCAGTGCCAGTCGTTGTGCGAGTAGGGCCGGGCGTTGCAGGCGACGAGATAGACGGCCGCTTCGACGTAGCGCGACTCGTCGCCGAGACGTAGGTCGAGCTCGAGGTCGGTCCAGTCGTCGGGGAGCGAGTCTACGATCCTTTGGAAGTCCGCGGCTAGGCCCATTTGAGGTGAAGCCTAGCGTGGCTATCCTCGAACGCGATGGCCACCAGCGATCTTTTTCTCGACACGGCCCGCCTGGACGCCGAGTACGCGGCATTGAGCGAGCGCTGCGGGCTGGTCGATCGCTCCGAGCGGGGCAAGCTCGCCCTGAGCGGGCCGGACGCGAAGGTATTCCTGGCCGGCCAGGTGACGAACGACACCGAGGCGCTCGCGCCGGGAGATGGATGCTATGCCGCATTCCTCACGCACAAGGGCAAGATGCTGGGAGATTTGCGCATCCTCGATGTCCTCCCCCTCGCTGGAGAGGGTTCCGCAGAGGTCTCGGACGAGGAGCTGCTGCTCGACACCGAGCGCGTGGCGCTGCAAGCGCTGTTCGACATGATCCGCAGGTTTAAGATCGGGTATCAGTTGCAGCTACACAAGCGCACGGTGGAGCGGGGGTTGCTGTCGCTGATCGGTCCCGATGCTGCGCGGATCGCTGCGGCCGAGGCGTTGCCGACCGCGGAGCACGCCAACGCACAGGTCGAGATCGACGGTATCGCGGCGCTGGTCGCGCGCACGGACATGGGCGTGGATCTGATCTGTGACTCCGCCGTCACCGAGCGGTTGGCTACGGCATTGTGCGAGCGCGGCGCGAGCGTCGTCTCCGAGCAGGCCGCAGAGATCGTTCGCGTCGAGCAAGGCCGCCCGCGCTACGGGGTGGACATGGACGATGCGACGATCCCACAGGAGGCGGGGCTGAACGAGCGCGCGGTGAGCTTCACGAAGGGCTGCTACGTAGGGCAGGAGACGGTCGCGCGGCTGCACTACAAGGGCAAGCCCAACCGTCTGCTGCGTGGCCTGCGCCTATCGGAGCCCGCACCCGCGGGCGCGGATCTGCACTTGGGCGAGAAGCAGGTCGGGCGCCTGAGCAGCGCCGTGCTCTCCCCCACGTTCGGTCCGATCGGCCTGGGGCTCCTACGGCGTGAGGCGCAGGTCGGAGCGAGCGTGTCGGTCGGAGACGGAGATGCCACCGCGACGGTCATCGATCTGCCGTTTCGGGCCTGAAAGCCTGGGCAGGGCAACGACAGGGCCACGCCGAGAGACATCGAAGCTCTGACAGCGACCGTCCGGCGTGCCCTCGCCGTTGGCCTCACGGAAGTTCGCGCCCGGGTAGGATGCGTGCTCGATAATTGGATGGGTGGCACTTCAAACACCGGAGGTTCAAGAGCACGTGGCCGCGATCGATCTGCAACGAGTATCCGAGGTAAGCGCCGAGCCGGGCGAGCTGCCCAAGACGATGGCCGCGTGGGTCATCCGCGAGGAGCGCTTCGGCGAACCGAAGGACGCGTTCCAGCTCGAGGAGATCGAGGTGCCGGAGCCGGGAGCGTTCGAGGTGATCGTGCGTGTGATGGCGGCGGGTGTGAATTACAACAACGTGTGGGCGGCACTGGGCAAGCCCGTGTCGGTGATGAAGTATGGCGACCATCCCGAATTCGGCCACCACATCGGCGGCTCGGACGCGTCGGGGATCGTGTGGAAGGTCGGTGCGGGCGTGACCCGCTGGAAGGTCGGCGACGAGGTGGTGGTGCACTGCAACCAGGCCTCCTACGAGGACCCCGAGGTGCACGGCCTCGACCCGATGGCGGCGCCCTCGCAGAAGATCTGGGGCTATGAGACGACGTGGGGCTCGTTCGCGCAGTTCACGAAGGTGCAGGCCCAGCAGTTGCTGCCCAAGCCGCACGCGCTGACCTGGGAGGAGGCCGCGTCCTACGGCCTCGTGTACTTCACGGCGTATCGCATGTTGATCACGCGCTGTGAGCTGCAGGCCGGCGCGAACGTGCTGATCTGGGGCGCCGCCGGCGGGCTCGGCGTGTTCGCCACCCAGATCTGCGCCGCCGCGGGCGCAAATTGTGTCGGGGTCGTCTCCTCGCCGGAGAAGGGCGAGCTCGTCAAGCGCCTCGGCGCCGTGGACTACATCGACCGGGGCGAGTTCGCCGGGATGATGCGCAAGGGGGGCGAGAGCGCCGAGGAGGAGAAGGCCCGCTTCAAGGTCTCCCTGGGCTTCGCCAAGCGCGTCAAGGAGATCCTCGGTGACGCCCCCGACATCGTCTTCGAGCACGTCGGCAAAGCGACCTTCCCGACCTCGGTGTTCACCGCCAAGACGTTCGGCAAAATCGTGATCTGTGCAGGCACGACCGGCATCGACCTCGATTTCAACGTCGCCTACCTGTGGATGCGCCAGAAGGAGATCCTCGGCTCACATTTCGCGAACGCTTATGAGTGCACGAAGGCCAACGAGCTGATCGAGTCCGGTCAAATCCGCCCCGTGCTGTGGCGCACGCTCGGGTTCGAGGGCGTCGCCGAAGCCCATCAGCTGATGCTCGAAAACAAGCACCTCGGCAAGATCTCGATCCTCGTCGGCGCCGACGCCGAGGGACAGGGCAAGACCGCCGAGGGCCCGGGTGCGATTCACGCAGAGGTAGGCGCCTGAAATGGCCGGCGGGATCGACAGGCCCGGAACGGTGATCATCCCGTGGTATGCCACGGGCTTCAAGGGCGACGCGCTGGAGGCAGCGGTGAACGCGGTCGCTCCGCTCGCGCTGCGCTATGGCGCCAGCTCATACGCCGTCTACCGCGCCCGCGACGATCGCTACAAGCTACAGCAGCTCGCCCACTTCGAGCGCAATCTCGACTGGGAACGCTACTGGGAAGGCCCGGAGATGATCGAGCTGCGCACGCGCTACTCCGGCGCCTACCAGGTGCCGGTGCTGTACGGATGGTGGGATCTGACCGTCAGCGGCGGATTGGCCGCCACCGAGCCCGCCGCCGGCAACGGCCATGCCAATGGCCACACCAACGGCGTGAGCGCCCGCGAGGTCGCCTAGCCGCTACTTGGCAAGTGGGGCCATCGTCAGCCCTGCGCCCTTGAGCTGCTCCCAGTAGTGCTCGGCGCGCTCCTGGTGACCGCTGAAGACGATCGCCTTACCCGCGTTGTGGATCACGTTGGCGATCTCGTGTCCGCGCTCCAGGGTGGTACCGGGGATGTAGCGCGCGAGCGTGCGTGCCACATGGTCGAAGGTGTTGTGATCGTCGTTACGCACGATCACCTTCCAGGATTCGCCCAGGCCGCCTCCAGGCGGACCTACGCGGGGTAGCTCGATCGTCTGACTCATCGACCGGAGGATAATGGGCACGACCCGTCCGTACAATGGGTGCATGGACGATATTCGCAACCCGCGTCTGCCCGAGCGCGACCGGCCGTGGATGATGCGCACCTACGCCGGACACTCCACGGCGAAGGCGTCGAACGAGCTGTATCGACGCAATCTCCAGAAGGGCCAGACGGGGTTGTCGGTCGCGTTCGACCTGCCGACGCAGACCGGCTATGACCCCGATGATGAGCTCGCGCGGGGCGAGGTTGGGAAGGTCGGCGTGCCCGTGTCTCACCGCGGCGACATGGCGGCGCTAATGGACGGCATCCCACTCGATGAGATGAACACTTCGATGACGATCAATGCGACCGCGGCGTGGCTGTTGGCGCTGTATATCGTCGCTGCCGAGGAGCAGGGCGTCGCACAAGAACAGTTGCAGGGCACAACCCAGAACGACATCGTCAAGGAGTTCCTCGCGCGCGGCACCTACGCGTTCGGACCGGCACCGTCGCTGCGACTGATCGCCGACATGATCGCCTATACGGTCGAGCACGTCCCGAAGTGGAATCCAATCAACATCTGCTCCTACCACCTGCAGGAGGCGGGTGCGACGCCCGTGCAGGAGATCGCCTACTCGATGAGCAACGCGATCGCGGTGCTCGATGCTGTGCGCGAGCGTGTACCGGCGGAGCGCATGGACCAGGTGTTCGGTCGCATTTCGTTCTTCGTCAATGCGGGCGTACGCTTCGTGGAGGAGCACGCAAAGCTGCGCGCGATGGGCATTCTGTGGGAGGAGCTCGGGCGCGAGCGCTACGGCGTGAGTGATCCCAAGCACCTGCGGTTTCGCTACGGCGTGCAGGTGAACTCGCTCGGACTGACCGAGGCCCAGCCGGAGAACAACGTGCAGCGGATCGTGCTGGAGGCACTGGCGGTCACGCTCGGGCGCGATGCGCGCGCGCGCGCGATGCAGTTGCCCGCGTGGAACGAGGCGTTGGGACTGCCGCGTCCGTGGGATCAGCAGTGGTCACTGCGCATCCAGCAGGTGCTCGCGTATGAGACCGACATCCTCGAGTACCCCGACATCTTCGAGGGCTCGCACGTGATGGACGGGCTTGTGGCCGAGCTGCTGGAGGGCGCGCGCGCGGAGATGGCGGTCGTCGCCGAGCACGGCGGCGCGGTCGAAGCCGTCCCCTACATGAAGGGCGCACTCGTGGATGCCCACCGTGAGCGCATCCAGCGGATCGAGTCCGGTGAGCAGACGGTAGTCGGCCAGAATCGTTTTACTGAGACCGAGGACTCGCCGCTGACCGCCGATGGGGACGGCGGGATTCTGGTCGTAGACCCGGCCGTGGAAGCCGAACAGGTTGAGGCGGTGCGCCGCTGGCGCTCCGAGCGCGATCAGGCCGCTGTCGATGCTGCGCTGACTGAGCTGGCGCAGGTGGCCGCACTGGAGAGCGCACAGGCAAACGGTGGCGGGAGCCCAGTGAATGCCGCGGACACCGAGAACCTGATGATCCCGACGATCGCCGCGGCACGCGCGGGCGCCACGACGGGCGAGTGGGCGCGTGCGCTGCGCGAGGTCTTCGGCAGCTATCGCGCCCCCACTGGCGTGGGTGAGGCCGCGCCGGCATCCGGGGATACTGAGCTCGGTGAGCTGCGCGATCGGGTCGCGACGTTGGGCGAGCGGTTGGGGCGTCGACCGAAGATCCTCGTTGGCAAGCCGGGTCTGGACGGACACTCCAACGGCGCCGAGCAGATCGCCGTACGCGCGCGCGACGCCGGCATGGACGTGGTGTATGAGGGCATCCGTCTGACTCCCGCCCAGATCGCCGCGTCCGCGCGCCAGGAGGGCGTGCACGTGATCGGCCTATCGATCCTGTCGGGCTCCCACCGCGAGCTCATTCCGGCGGTGATGGAAGCCCTGCGCGACGCGGGCGTAAGCGCTCCGGTGGTCGTCGGCGGAATCATCCCCGACCAGGACGTCGCACCGCTGAAGCAGGCGGGTGTCGCGGCCGTGTACACGCCGAAGGACTTCGACATCACCGAGATCGTCAGCGACATCGTCGAGCTCGTCGCGGCGGACGCCGAGCGATCGCGCAGCGACGCGCCCGCCACCGTGGCGTGAGCGAGGCACCGCGCCCGACCCACCCCCCCGGGC
>JBAUXH010000001.1:0-1538 GCA_049584155.1 Solirubrobacteraceae bacterium | reverse complement strand
CGGTTCAGGCCGGGCTGCGGGATTCCGACAGCTCGCGCAGGGACAGCTCCAGTGCGCTTGTCGTGGCGATCTGGGAGACGATCCCGCCCGCTCCGATGAGCAGCCAGATGACCAGCCAGAACGGCTTGTCAGCGAGTGGCGAGAGGAGCCCGTTGCCGAAGTCCGCCGTGTTCACCACTCCGAACAGGAGGGCCAGGCCACCGGCCACGGCGGCTGCCCCGTTGAGCGCCGTCGCCACGATGACCACGTACTTGGGAATGGCCAGGGCGAAGAACGCATAGGCCACCGCGACCCCCACGGCGAGAGCGATGACGAACTGGAGGACGCCCGGTCCGATCCCGATCGCGGCCAGCACCCCGGTGGCCAGGGTCCAGCCCAGCGAGCCGCCCACCAGGCCGACCGCAAACCACCACAGGAAGTACGAAAGCGCGGCAAAGGCCAGGGCCACGACCAGGCCTACGACCCAGCCGATGACCGTGCTCAGGAAGCCATCGCCGAACAGGGCGTGGATGGCGTCCCCGCCGATGATGAACCCAACGAAGAAGGCCCAGATCGGTAGCAGGACGAGGAACAGGCGGTAGCCGCCGAAGGCGAAGGCGGCACCGGCCACGATCGCTACCAACGAGATGACCAGCGTTTCGAACGTCATTGCTTCCCTCCCGGGGGTGAGTCAGACGCGCTCGAGGTGGCCGCCAGCTGGCGGGCCCGCGCCTTGGACTCACGGGCGGGATGATTGTATGCGGCAGTTCCAGCCGTGACCGGGCAATTTGGGAGGTCCAGACGGCCGCCGATCCGGGCGCGGGGCCGTGCGGCCGGATGCTACCCTCAGCCCGTCGGATTGCGCCCAGGACCGACCCAGCGCACGCAATGCCGGCCAGATCCACAAGGGAGCCTAGCGTGAGCGCATCCCCACCAGCCCAGCGTCACGGGCGGCTGCGCCGCTTCGGCACCGGCTTCTTCCTCGTCCTGGTGTGCCTCCTCGTCGTGGTCGCCAACCTCGCGACCTGGACCCAGCAGACGATCCTCAACACCGACCGCTACGTGGCCGTCGTTGGTTCCGTGCCCTCCAACCCGGCCGTCCAGGAAGCGATCGCCGACCGGGTCTCGAGCCAGGTCGTGGTCGCCCTCGACCTGCAGGACCGGATCGCCGGGATCCTGCCCGACAGGGCCAGCGCCCTGGCCGCGCCGATCACCGCCGCGCTCCAGGACCGGATCCGGACCCAGGTCCTGACGATCGTCTCCTCGGACGCCTTCGCCCAGCTCTGGGTCACGGCGCAGCGGGCCCTGCACGAGCAGCTGGTGCGCGTCCTGCGCGGCGAATCGACCGTGATCACGATCGACCAGGACACCCTGTACCTCAACCTGCTGCCGCTGATTGGGACGGTGGTCAGCCAGCTTCAGCAGCAGGGCATCATCCCGGCCAGCGTGACCCTGCCGGACTTCAGCGCGGTCGATCCCGACCAGGTCCGCGAGCAGCTCGAATCGACCCTCGGGATCACCCTGTCGCCGACGTTCGGGCAGCTGCCCCTGGTGCAGAC